>NZ_CP058364.1:0-367500 GCF_013391805.1 Galbibacter sp. BG1
TTTGCTCAGTACCTAAGTTCTCTACTTCTCCAGTTTCTTTATTGGTAGCCATGTATGCCGTGCTTTCTCCAGTATAACCTGCATCTTTCAATTGCTCGTAATAACCTAGAGCAGTGTCGTAATCACCACCATTTACCGCACTGGATGCTGCGAAATAAAGATAATCTTGGTTATCTGTCATTTCGTAAGCCATGTGAAGTTTTTTGGACGCTCCTTTAAAATTCTGGTTTTTGTTGTCTTCTACCGCAGCGTTTACGATATCTCCAGACAAGTTGTTAAGAACTTCTTTGGCATCGTCTGTATACTTCGTTTTGTAACTCTTTTCGAACTCAATTGTCTTGTTCAAAAATTTAACGGCATTTTCAAAATCGGCATCCGCTCCACCCTTCTTGGCAAGGTCTGCATAGGTTTTACCGGTTAAGAAATAATATTCTGCTTTGTACTTATCGTCTGCAGACTCAATAGTTGATGATAAAGCATCTAAAGTGCTTTTAGCTTCTGCAGCACTTCCGTTATCTAAGGCCTTTTCAGCATCTCTTAGTTCGCTTCTTTGCGCCATTGCAAAAGAAGATACTAATATCGCAGACGCTAATAAAACTTGTTTTTTCATTTTTATAATATTTGTGTTAAGTGTTAATCGTTATTATTTGATTCATTTTCGGTCGAATCTTGATCAATATCTATGCCATCTTCATTGATGTCAATATTTTCGATATCTTCAATTTCGTCTTCTTCTTTCATTACTTTAGCAACGGCAGCGATGGAATCGTTCTTTAAATTAATCAATTTCACCCCTTGTGTCGCACGTCCCATCACCCTTAAATCTTCAATAGCCATTCTAATAGCTACGCCAGATTTGGTAATGATCATAAGGTCATCTTCATCAGAGACATTTTTAATAGCAACCAAAGAACCGGTTTTTTCTGAAATGGACATTGTTTTTACACCTTTACCACCGCGATTAGTGATTCGGTATACAGCTTCACCATCTTCAGGATCGTCTAAATACGTACGTTTTCCGTAACCATTTTCTGAAACGACCAGAATGTTTTCTTCCATATTATGAACAGAAACCATTCCAACCACTTCGTCATTATCGTCTGCCAAGGTTATCCCGCGAACCCCTGATGCATTTCTACCCATCGGTCGTGTTTTACCTTCTTCAAAACGAATGGCCTTACCAGATTTTACAGCCAATAGAATTTGACTGTTCCCTGTGGTTAATTTAGCTTCCAACAGCTCATCCTCATCACGGATGGTAATAGCATTGATCCCGTTTTGACGCGGACGTGAATACTGCTCTAAAGAAGTTTTCTTAACAATACCCTTTTTGGTTGCCATTATGACAAAATGACTGTTTATGTACTCTTCATCTTTTAAATCTTTGGTACAAATAAAGGCTTTCACCTTATCATCTTGCTCAATATTTATTAAATTCTGAATGGCCCTTCCTTTAGAAGTTTTACTTCCTTCTGGAATTTCATAGACCCGCATCCAGAAACATTTTCCTTTTTGCGTAAAGAAAAGCATGTATTGATGGTTGGTGCCTACAAATAAGTGCTCTAAGAAATCTTCATTTCGTGTAGAAGAGCCTTTTTGCCCTACACCACCCCTATTCTGGGTTTTGTATTCGGTAAGCGGTGTCCTTTTAATGTAACCAGCATGGGAAATGGTAATAACCACTTGCTCATCTGGAATCATATCTTCAATACTCAAGTCGCCTCCAGCATATTCTATGGTAGAGCGTCTTTCGTCGCCGTACTTTTCTTTAACCTCTAGAAGTTCGTCTTTAATGATTTGCATTCTACGATCCTTGTTGGCTAGAATATCCTTACATTCATCTATAAACTTCATGATATCCTCATACTCAGAACGGAGTTTATCCTGCTCCAGACCTGTAAGCTGTCTCAATCGCATTTCTACGATTGCCTTGGCTTGGATTTCGGTTAACTTAAAGCGCTCCATTAACTTTTCACGAGCCTCTTCTGCATTACTGGACCCACGAATAATGGCGATAACTTCATCAATATTATCGGAAGCAATGATCAATCCTTCCAAAATATGCGCGCGTTCTTCCGCCTTCTTTAATTCGTATTCGGTCCTTCTCACAACCACTTCATGACGGTGCTCCACAAAATGATGGATCATGTCTTTGAGGTTCAGTAATTGCGGTCTTCCATTAACCAATGCAATATTATTTACACTGAAAGAAGACTGAAGCGCCGTGTATTTAAAAAGCGTATTAAGAACAATATTGGGGATAGCATCCCTTTTGAGAATGTAAACAATACGCATCCCGTTTCTATCGGATTCATCGCGAATGTTTGAGATTCCCTCAATTTTTTTATCATTAACTAGATCGGCAGTCTTTTTAATCATGTCTGCCTTATTCACCTGATAAGGAATTTCTGTAACTATAATGCACTCCCTTCCGTTTACCTCTTCGGTATTGGCTTTGGCACGCATAACCACTCTTCCTTTCCCTGTTTTAAAGGCTTCGCGAACACCATCGTACCCATAGATAATCCCTCCTGTAGGAAAATCTGGGGCTTTCACATGCTCGATAAGCTCGTCGATCTCAATGTCGTTATTTTCAATATAGGCCACGGTACCATCTACCACTTCAGATAGGTTGTGTGGAGGCATGTTGGTAGCCATACCCACGGCAATCCCCGATGCCCCATTGATCAATAAATTAGGAACCCTTGTGGGAAGAACTTTGGGCTCTTTTAAAGTATCATCAAAATTTAGTTGGTGGTCTACCGTATCTTTATCGATATCTGCTAGCATATCTTCCGATATCTTGCGCATACGTGCTTCCGTATAACGCATTGCTGCCGGGCTATCTCCATCTATCGAACCGAAGTTCCCTTGCCCGTCGACCATCATATAACGCAAGCTCCAACTTTGAGCCATACGCACCATAGTATCATAAACAGAAGTATCTCCGTGTGGGTGATACTTACCTAATACCTCTCCTACAATTCTCGCAGATTTTTTATAAGAACTGTTAGATCTAACTCCCAATTCATGCATTCCGAATAAAACTCTTCGGTGAACTGGTTTTAATCCGTCCCTAACATCTGGAAGAGCACGTGACACAATGACCGACATTGAATAATCAATGTAAGCCGACTTCATCTCGTCCTCAATATTAATAGGGATCAGCTTTTCTCCTTCTGCCATATTTAATATTTATTTATGGTTTAATTATAAATCGTGCCAATATACGTATTTTATTAACGCTTTCGCCTGTTGCCACTTCCTTTTTTCAGGTTTTTATCAACAAAATCGCACTGCCAGAACGTTAATAAATACAATGTTAATTTTTTTGATTTTGGCGCTTTTTTTTGTCTATTAGCTAAAACTCGTCTTAAATAAAATAATTTAAGGTATAGTTTTTGTCTACTTATAGTTGTTTTACTATTTTTAATTGAAGAAAGGAAGAAGTATGGATGATAATTTTTCACCAAGAGTAAAAGATGTAATTGCTTACAGTAAGGAAGAAGCTCTAAGATTGGGGCACGACTTTATTGGAACAGAACATCTAATGCTCGGACTTTTGCGTGATGGAAACGGAAAAGCAATAGACATTTTAACTGCATTAAGTATAGACCTAGAACATTTACGAAGAAAAGTAGAAATATTAAGTCCCTCCAACCCTGCAAGCGGTGTAGCTGCCAACGACAAACGCAACCTACACTTAACGAGACAGGCAGAAAGGGCTTTAAAGACTACGTTTCTCGAAGCCAAGTTATTTCAGAGTTCGTCGATCAATACAGCTCATTTGTTGCTTTGTATATTAAGGAATGAAAACGACCCTACCACAAAGCTGTTAAACAAGCTTAAAATCGATTACGATAATGTTAAAGAACAATTTAAGCTTATGATAACAAGTGACGACGATTATATAGAGTCTCCATCGGCAGAATCTTTTTCTGACGATACAGGAGCAGGTGAAGAAGGAAGGGAAAACCCATTTGGAAGCTCTGGAAACACGCCTAAATCCAATAAAAAATCTAAAACCCCAGTTTTAGATAATTTCGGTCGTGATCTTACCCAACTAGCGGAAGAAGATAAATTAGACCCTGTTGTTGGTAGAGAAAAAGAGATTGAAAGGGTTTCTCAAATTCTAAGTAGAAGAAAGAAAAACAATCCTCTTTTAATTGGTGAGCCGGGTGTTGGTAAAAGTGCCATCGCCGAAGGTTTGGCATTGCGTATTGTTAAGAAAAAGGTTTCAAGGATCTTATACAACAAAAGAGTGGTAACCTTGGATTTGGCTTCGCTGGTTGCGGGAACTAAATACCGCGGACAGTTTGAAGAACGCATGAAGGCGGTTATGAACGAATTGGAAAAAAATGATGATATCATTTTATTCATCGATGAAATCCATACCATTGTTGGTGCCGGTGGTGCTACAGGAAGTTTGGATGCTTCAAATATGTTTAAGCCAGCCCTTGCAAGAGGTGAAATTCAATGTATTGGTGCCACAACACTCGATGAGTACCGACAGTACATCGAAAAAGATGGAGCACTGGAAAGAAGATTTCAAAAGGTGATCGTAGAGCCTACCACTGTAGAAGAAACCATAGAAATTCTTAACAACATTAAGGATAAATATGAAGATCATCATAACGTAAGCTATACCGATGAAGCTATTGAAGCTTGTGTAAAACTTACCAATAGATATATTACAGACCGTTTTTTACCTGACAAGGCTATCGATGCCTTAGACGAAGCTGGATCTAGGGTACATATTACCAATATGGAAGTTCCAAAGCAAATTTTGGAACTGGAAAAGCAGTTGGAAGATGTTAAAGAGCTTAAAAATTCAGTAGTTAAAAAGCAGAAATACGAAGAAGCCGCTAAACTACGTGATGATGAGAAGCGTTTGGAAAAAGATTTAGCATTGGCTCAAGAAAAATGGGAGGAAGATAGCAAACTGCATAGAGAAACGGTAACTGATGAAAGCGTTGCCGATGTAGTGTCCATGATGAGTGGGGTTCCTGTTACTAGAATCGCACAGGCAGAAAGCTCAAAATTGGCGCAGCTTCCAGATTTAATCAAAGGAAAAGTAATCGGGCAGGATAATGCGGTTGGAAAAGTCGTAAAAGCTATTCAACGTAATCGAGCCGGATTAAAAGATCCAGACAAACCAATTGGCTCTTTTATATTTCTCGGGCAAACTGGGGTTGGTAAAACCCAATTGGCCAAGGTACTTGCCAATAAATTATTCGACTCTGTAGACGCTTTAATCCGCATCGACATGAGTGAATATATGGAGAAATTTGCGGTATCCCGATTAATTGGAGCACCTCCAGGATATGTTGGATATGAAGAAGGTGGGCAGCTTACCGAAAAAGTAAGAAGAAAACCTTATGCTGTAATTCTTTTGGATGAGGTAGAAAAGGCACACCCCGACGTTTTTAATATGCTTCTTCAAGTATTGGACGACGGTTATATAACCGACAGTTTGGGTAGAAAAATCGATTTTAGGAATACCATTATTATAATGACATCCAATATTGGTGCGCGTCAATTAAAAGACTTTGGTCAAGGTGTTGGTTTTGGGACTTCAGCTAAAAAAGCTCAAGCCGATGCACATTCCAGAAGTGTTATTGAGAATGCACTTAAGAAAGCATTTGCGCCAGAATTTCTTAACAGGATCGACGATGTGGTAGTATTTAATCCGTTAGAGAAAGAAGACATCCACAAAATCATTGATATTGAATTGGAAAGACTTTACCAACGTATTGATGGTCTTGGTTACCATCTTAAGCTTACCGATAAAGCCAAAGATTACATTGCAGAAAAAGGTTTTGACAAACAATATGGAGCGCGTCCTTTAAAAAGAGCAATTCAGAAATATATTGAAGATTCCTTAGCGGAAGAAATTATCACTTCCAAATTATCAGAAGGCGATAGTATTTTAATGGACTTCGATAGTGAAAAAGAGGAACTTACCATTGATATTAAGAAAGCTGAAAAATCGGCTGAATCTTAAATTAAACATTTAATAAATTTTTATTAGCGTGCGGTAATTCTACCGCACGTTTTTTTATTTAATTTTACTCCCTCCATAATTCTTCTTAACTTAGGAGAATTAAGATTTCCCCTATGCCTGTTTGCACAGGGCTTCCTGTGCTAAAATAGCAGGATTCAAATCTGTGGGGAAAACAAATCGATAATAGTAGTAGTAAAAAAAATTAAATGAGTAACAAAACAATTATTGGTAGCCAGGAATGGGTATCATTGCCAGAATTAGATATTTCAACCATTAAAGTTCGTGTAGATAGCGGTGCAAAGACTTCTGCCTTGCATGCCGTTAACATACAGCCCTTTCAAAGAAATAAAGACACTTGGGTAACTTTCGATGTATATCCCATACAAAACAATGGCAAAAAGGTTATTCATTGTGAAGCACTTGTTATCGACAAACGTGTCATTAAAAGTTCTACCGGAACAAGGGAAAACAGATATATTATAAAAACCTCTTTAAACATTAACGATACTTCTTGGGATATCGAGGTTTCCTTAACCAATAGGGATAGTATGGGCTACCGAATGCTGTTGGGTAGAGAGGCCATGATGGGAAGGTTAATAGTAGACCCCGAAAGCAGTTTTATGCTCGGCGACCTTAGTGATGAAGATGTAAATAAACGGTACAAAGCGAATGTTCAAATTCAAGGAGGATTAAAAATAGGATTACTAGCTAGTAATCCTAACCTTTACAGCAACCGCAGAATTATTGAAGCTGGAGAACGTATGGGGCATGAAGTGGAGTTTTTTAACATCCGCCAATGCTATATGAAACTAGACGCCGAAACACCAGAAATACATTACCGCGGCGGAAAGATTCTTAACGACCTCGACGCCATTATCCCTAGAATACGGCCTAGCATGACCTATTATGGCTGCTCATTGGCACGCCATTTCGAGTCTATCAACATTGCATGCCTAAACAAAGCAGAATCCATAAGGCAATCGCGGGATAAACTGTTTTCACTTCAATTATTATTAAAGAATGGGGTAAGTATTCCTACCACTGGGTTCGCGAATTCTCCTTTGGACACCAATGACCTCATTAAAATGGTTGGTGGCTCTCCCCTAATCATTAAACTATTGGAAGGGACGCAAGGAAAAGGAGTGGTTTTGGCAGAAACAAAAAAAGCCGCAGAAAGTGTTATCAATGCATTTAAAAGTTTAAACGCTTATATCCTTGTACAGGAATTCATTAAAGAAGCCAACGGAAAAGATCTACGTATTTTCGTTATTGACGGGAAAGTGGTTGCCGCAATGCAAAGGGAAGCTCCTCCAGGAGAATTTAGGGCCAATATGCATTTGGGTGGTACCGCTTCTCTAGTAAAGCTTACCGCAGCAGAAAAGAAAATTGCGGTTAAAGCCACCAAGGCCATGGGGCTTGATGTAGCTGGAGTGGATATTATTCGCTCATCCAAAGGACCGTTATTGCTGGAAGTTAATTCCTCACCAGGATTGGAAGGGATAGAAACAGCAACCGATATCGATATTGCTGGACTTATGATTAAATCGATTGAGAAAAAATTAAACTGGAAGGCAAAGAAGTAAAGCTTTCTACCGTATAAATAATTGAAATGCCTCTCCTTTTGTAGAGGCATTTTTTTTTCGTAAATTAATACGACAATGAAAGGATGAGCTCGCTATTTTATCCAATAATTAAGGTAGTTAGTCTAAAAACAGGTTTTAAAACGCAAAATAATATTGAAACCACTTAATTTTGCATCATGAAAGTTCTTACGGAAAACCATAAATTAATCAAATCTTATACCCTCGATTTCGGGAATATCGAGATTTATCCAACGTTTGCTATTGGCATAGTAAATGACGGGATCGATCTTTCTTTGGAGGATATTTCGGAATTGGCTACCATTGCTGAAATTCATTTCCGTGATCGTGAATTTGGTTATATTTCCTTACGAAAGAATTCCTATGCTATAAACCCGGCACTCTATAATTATATTAAGGAACTTAATAACCTTAAAGCAATTGCCATAGTTTCTGATAAAGAAATCTTTAAACACAACTTCAAAATTGAAAAATACTTCTACGGAAAGGAGATGGCTCTATATAAAAGTCTTGATGAGGCCATCGACTGGATGATCGAAAACTTCCAGTAATCTAATTATTTAAAACCTCTTAGAACCTTATTAATCCTGGAAGATTTCTCCAGCTATAATTCTATTTTCCATAAAGCTGATGGTTTTCATAATATCATCATGAAAAACACGGTCTTTTTCCACAAAGGGAACATGCTGCGTGTAAGCCTCATAAAAATCTTCTATAATTCCCGAGGATTTTAAAGGGCGTCTAAAAGCAAGTGCTTGAGCGGCATTTAGCAATTCTATGGCTAAAATGGATTTTAGGTTTTCCATAATTTTATAGCATTTGGTTGCTGCATTTGCACCCATACTTACATGATCTTCTTGTCCGTTTGAAGAAACAATGGTGTCCACACTGGCAGGAGTTGCTAATTGTTTATTCTGACTCACAATACTGGCGGCGGTGTATTGCGGAATCATAAATCCTGAATTAAGTCCGGGATCATTCACTAAAAACGAAGGTAAGCCCCGTTCTCCCGATATTAATTGGTAGGTTCTCCTTTCGGAAATACTCCCCCACTCTGCCAAGGCAATAGCAAGATAGTCCAACGACATCGCTAAAGGCTGTCCGTGAAAATTACCTCCTGATAAAATCTCATCTTGATCAATAAAAATATTCGGATTGTCGGTAACGGAATTAATTTCGGTTTTAAATACTTTTCGCACATGCGCCAATACATCTTTAGAGGCGCCATGCACTTGGGGCATACAACGGAATGAATAAGGGTCTTGCACCTGTGTTTTATCTTGGGCAGAAATTTCACTCCCTTTCAGAAACTCCAATATCCGGGCTGCTGTTTTAATTTGTCCCCTATGTGGGCGCACCAAATGGATTAATTTATGGAAAGGCTCTGTGAGTCCATTAAAAGCATCTAGGGACAATGCCCCTACTAAATCTGCCAGATAAGACAATCGGTAGCCATTTATTATACACCAAACCCCATAAGCCCCCATAAATTGGGTTCCGTTGAGTAAAGCTAGCCCTTCTTTGGATTTCAGTTGAATAGGTTTCCACCCTTTTTCCTCTAAAACTTTTTCTGAGATTACTTTTTTTCCTTGGTAATAAACTTCCCCTTTCCCCAAGAGCGGTAGGGATAAATGTGCCAAGGGTGCCAAATCTCCAGATGCCCCCAGAGACCCTTGTGTATATACTACCGGGGTAATATCTTCATTGTAAAAATCAATCAAACGGCACACCGTTTCCAACTGTACCCCACTATGCCCATAGCT
Source organism: Galbibacter sp. BG1 (assembly GCF_013391805.1). GTDB lineage: Bacteria > Bacteroidota > Bacteroidia > Flavobacteriales > Flavobacteriaceae > Galbibacter. The sequence goes on from NZ_CP058364.1 coordinate 9,369, forward strand.
TAACGATTGAATTTTAAGAAGCAACATTAGTTTTACTACTGGTTCAGGAACCAATTCTCCTGTACCACAGGCGTGGGACATTACCAAGTTTCCCTGAAGCTGACTTAAATGTTCATTGGCGATTTTTACATTACACAACGAACCAAAACCTGTATTGATGCCATAAATTGGCTTTTTGTTGGAAGCTATTTTTTCGTCAAGGTACTTTCTACATTTCTCAATATTTACCTTTGCTTCATCAGAAAGTTTCAACTTTTGTTGCTTATTGATGACATTCCAAATAGTTTCAATGTCCAATACATCGGAGCTTATGTAATAAAATTCGTCCATTCTTAAATCATTAAAATCGGGCAAAATTCTTTATTCAGCCAAGAAATTCCAAGAAAAACCATAGAATTAACCTAATTCTTACACTTTATGGGGTCTTATTGGCATTTTCCTGATAATCATTCTTGTTTTTCTTATATAAATCCAGAAAAGCATCACCTGTAAAATCTATGACATCGGTAGCCGTTAAGGCTTCTACCCCAGACCGAATAACCGCCAAATCCCCTGCCCTTCCATGAATATAAACCCCTAAAAGGGCTGCTTGCAATAGGGAATAATTTTGCGCAACCAATCCGGTTATAATTCCTGTTAGAACATCCCCTGTTCCACCAGTAGCCATTCCAGGATTTCCCGTAGAATTAAAAAACAACTGGTCCCCATACACCACTGCGGTATGCGACCCTTTAGCTACCACCACTACGTTATTATCCTTGGAAAATTGTTTTATCAGCTCGAGTTTCTCAAAATCATTCTCCCACGATCCTATTAACCGTTCCAGCTCTTTTGGATGTGGTGTTAAAATAGCTTTTCCATTAATAAACTCTAGCAATTCTTTGTTTTCAGACAAAATATTTAGCGCATCGGCATCGAGTACCAAGGGTTTATCATTTCCTTTCAAGAATTTAGCCAATGCAGTTATCGTTTTTTTATGTTTGCCCAAACCAGGGCCGATACCAATAACAGTTGGATTGACACCAAATTTTATATCGGTAATATAATTTTCATCGTCATCAGTAATAACCATGGCTTCCGGAAATGCGGTTTGTATGGTTTGGTAACCACATTTTGGCACAAAAGCGGTTACTAGGCCAGAGCCTGCATGAAGTGCTGCTTCGCTGCTCATTAACGCCGCTCCTATTTTTCCGTAACTCCCGCCTATAATCAACGAATGTCCATACGTACCTTTATGGGAAAATCGGTCACGGGATTTGTAGAATGTGAGGATATTGTATTTATCCAAATAGAAGGTATTGCATTCTTCCTCGTATAAAAACTTGGGATCTTGACCTATATCGAGCGCTTCCCAATATTTGGTGTATTTCCCTGTTTCCGGCAGTAAGAAAACGAGTTTTGGCAATTGAAAGGTTAAGGTATAATCTGCCTTTGTTACCATATCTTTCTCGCTTAAAGCTTTTTCCATGTATAGTCCGGAAGGAATATCTACTGCAATTACAAAAGCGCCACTATTATTTATGTTGTCTATAATTTGTGCTACCCAATCGTCGGCAGGCCGGTTAAGCCCAATTCCGAATATGGCATCCAACACGACGTCTTGAGCCCCTATATTTGGTAACTCACTGTCTTTCGTCAACAACTTTGGCCATAGCTTTAACTCCTTGATCCGATCGAAATTCAGTAAAAAATCCTTTGACCTGTTATCGCTAAAGTTTACTACATAAACTTCGATGGAATAGCCTTGCTCCAATAATTTTCTGGCAATCACCAAACCATCCCCTCCGTTGTTGCCTATTCCACAAAAAATATGAATTTTAACCTCTTTCGTTGTTAACTGCCTATTCATCCAATTAAAAACTGCGGTTCCGGCCCTTTCCATGAGTTCGTCACTGGTAATATTTTGCCTTTCGATTGTCAATTTATCAGCAAGGCGTATCTGTTCAATCGAAAAAATTTTCATTTTATAATAATTCTTTAGTTAAATTATTAAATTCTTAATAATCTTCTTTTAGTTTTTTTAGTACTATAAAAGTACTACATTTGACACCTACAACGAGTAAGTAATGCAAAAAATTAATTTTATACACGCCACTTCAATCTTCCTAATCGGGAAGACGTGTATTATTGCTATTATTCGTAACACTACAATTATTACCCCTTTTGGGGTATAGCATTTTACATATCGTCCATAAGTTATATTTGTTTGAACCTAAACAAAAAATACACTTTCTATAAAAAGTATATCCTTTTGTATGCAATAAATATAATTTTCCAATTATGAACCGATTAAAACAAGGACTATTTTGATTTTGAAATCTGAAAATCATCAGAACATTTAAAAATTATTAAAACTAACGAATGAAACGTCTGCCATAGGGAATTTTAATTTATGGCTTCACTAATTAAGACGTTTTATATGACCAACAAAAACATAAATTAGAACTAATGAAAGTATTAAAATTTGGTGGCTCCTCGGTTGCCAATGCCCAGAATATAGAAAAAGTAAAGAATATAGTTGCAAACACTTCAAAAGAAGACAAAACTATCGTAGTGGTATCTGCTTTTGGTGGTGTAACCGATTTATTGGTAAAAGCTTCGCTATTCGCCGCCGCTCAAGATGAAGCCTATAAAAAAGTACTGGAGGAAATCGAGGAAAAACATATTTCCACCGTACAACAATTAATAGAAATAAATAACCACAGTAAAGTAATAAGTAACGTAAAACGCGAATTGAATGTTCTTGAAACGTTGCTGGAAGGAGCTTTCCTGATTGGGGAAACCACACCCAAGCTTTTAGACAAGATTGTAGGATATGGCGAATTGCTCTCGTCGTTTATTATTAACGAATATTTCTTAAAAGAAGGCCTCGACACAATTCATAAAGACAGTAAATCACTCATAAAAACCAATGATGATTTTGGCAAAGCTACAGTTGATTATAAAACTACCAATGAACTTTGCGAAAACTACTTTGGAACGGTGACATACCAAATAATTGTGGCTCCCGGGTTTGTGGCCTCTTCTTCCAAAGGGGAATCTACGACTTTAGGCCGTGGAGGATCGGATTATACGGCAGCTATTTTCGCCGCTGCTATCAATGCAGATAGCCTCGAAATTTGGACTGATGTCAGCGGAATGTACACGGCCAACCCGAAATTAGTGAAACAAGCCTTCGCCATTCCCCACATTTCTTATGAAGAAGCGATGGAGTTGTCTCATTTTGGCGCGAAAGTTTTATATCCACCAACCATACAGCCAGTATTAACAAAAGGAATTTCCATTCATATTAAAAACACTTTTGCCCCCGAGGAAGAGGGAACCCTTATAACCAAAAACACCAACGGAAAAGAACGCGCCGTGCGTGGTATAAGTCATGTTGAAAATATCTCTTTAATTTCCCTGGAAGGAAGTGGAATGGTAGGTATTCCAGGAATTTCAAAACGTTTCTTTGAAGTGCTATCACAGGCTAAAGTGAGTGTAGTATTTATTACCCAAGCTTCTTCGGAACATTCTATTTGTATTGGAGTAGCTTCCGCAGATGCCGATAAAGCCAAGAGCGCGTTGGAAATGGCTTTTGAATATGAAATGACTTTGAAAAAGATCAATCCAGTAGTAGTTGAAAATGACTTGGCTATTGTAGCTTTGGTAGGAGATAATATGAAGAGCCACCAAGGGTTGAGCGGACGCATGTTTAGCGCTTTGGGGAAAAACAACGTTAATATCCGTGCCATTGCCCAAGGAGCTTCAGAAAGAAATATATCCGCCGTAATCAATAAAAACGACGTAAAAAAAGCCTTAAATACCCTTCACGAGCAATTTTTCGAAGACAATGTAAAACAGTTGAACCTGTTTGTTATGGGAGTTGGAAATGTTGGGGAAAAATTCTTGGCTCAAATTGAAAAGCAACGTAAGTTTTTAAAGAAGCAATTAAAGCTTAACATTCGGGTGGTTGCCCTATCAAACTCCAAAAAGATGGTTTTTGATGAAAACGGACTCAATCTAAAAAACTGGAAGGAACAACTCGATAATGGGGAAGCTACCGGATTGGATAAATTCTTTAAGAAAGTAAATGAGCTCAATTTACGAAATAGTATTTTCGTGGATAATACGGCAAATGAAGCAGTTTCCAATACCTATTCCAGCTACTTAAAGGATAGTATTTCTGTGGTTACTTGTAACAAGATTGCTGCCTCTTCTCCATATAAAAACTATGTTCATTTAAAGGAACTATCCAGAAAATACAATGCGCCTTTCTTGTTTGAAACCAATGTAGGTGCCGGACTTCCTATTATCGATACATTGAAAAACTTAATTGCTTCCGGAGATAAAATAACGAAAATCCAAGCCGTGCTTTCAGGAAGTTTAAATTTTGTTTTCAATAATTTCAACGACAATACCAATTTCGATGAAGTAGTAAAGCAAGCCCAAGAAGAAGGATATACCGAACCAGACCCTAAAATCGATTTAAGCGGTATTGATGTAATGCGAAAGATTCTAATTCTTGCCCGTGAGAGCGGAAACGAATTGGATATTGAGCAAATTGAAAATGATTCTTTCCTTCCACAGGAAAGTTTGGACACAGATAATGTGGAGGATTTTTATAAAACATTGGTGAAACACAAAGAACATTTTGATGGCATTTACAAAGCCGCAGCCGATAAGGATTGCCGCTTGAAATATGTAGCACAGTTTGAAAATGGCAAGGCCAAAGTAGGTTTGCAACATATCCCGAAAGATCATCCATTTTATAATTTAGAGGGAAGCGACAATATTGTTCTTTTCTTTACTGAAAGATATGTAAAGCAACCTCTTATAATAAAAGGAGCTGGTGCGGGTGCAGATGTTACCGCTTCTGGTATCTTTGCAGATATTATAAGGATTGGTAACTTTTAATAGTACGGCTAAATGAACGAGATTAAACTATTTTGCCCAGCAACAATAGCCAATGTTTCCTGTGGATTTGATGTACTCGGACTCTGTTTGGACAGTACCGGTGATGAAATGCTGATAAGAAAGACACGGCAAAAAGGAGTGAAAATCACCAAAATAATTGGGCAGGATTTACCGCTGGAAACCGAAAAAAATGTTGCAGGGGTTGCTGTTTTGGCATTACTAAAGGAAATAGAAACCGAATACGGATTTGAAATTGAAATCACTAAAAAAATAAAGCCTGGAAGTGGTATTGGTAGCAGTGCTGCCAGTGCTGCTGGGGCGGTTTTTGGGGTTAATAAACTTTTAGGAGAACCATTTACACGGGAAAAACTTGTGGAATTTGCTATGATGGGAGAAGAATTAGCCAGTGGCGCCCCACATGCAGATAACGTTGCTCCTGCGCTCCTAGGTGGTTTTACACTTGTAAAAGGATACGATCCTTTTGAAGTATTGCGATTAAATAGTCCGAAAGAAATTTTTGCAACTATTATTCATCCGCAAATAGAAGTAAAGACGGCAGATGCCCGTTCTGTAATAAAACAAACCATTCCGCTTAAAAAGGCCATTATTCAATGGGGAAATTTGGCAGGTTTGGTAAGCGCACTTTATACAGAAGATTACGAGCTGCTTTCCAGATGTTTACATGATGAAATCGTAGAACCGATGCGGAGTCCGCTTATTCCTGGTTTTTACAAGGTAAAACAGGCTGCAAAAGATGCTGGCGCTCTCGGAAGTGGCATTTCGGGATCGGGACCATCCATTTTTGCCTTGTCCAAAGGTGAAGAAACAGCAAGAAAAGCCGCCGCCGCCATGGCAGAAGTCTATAAGGAATTTGGCGTGGATTACGATGTACACGTTTCCAAAATAAATCCTGAAGGCGTTAAAATTATGTAAGTTGATATTACAAATTAAGAAATAGCATACAACCAACACTAATGAAATATTACAGTCTTAATAGTACTAAAAATAATGCACAAACAAGCTTCGAGGAAGCTGTGGTACGAGGAATCGCTCCCGATAGAGGACTTTACTTTCCGAATCAAATAAAACCCCTGGAAAAGGAATTTATTCAAAATATTGAAAAATACAGCAATGAAGAAATAGCTTTTAAAGTAATAGCCCAATTCGTAAACGACGAAATTCCCGAGCCGGTTTTAAAGGAAATTATCCGAGAAACCTTATGCTTCGATTTTCCCACCGTAGCAGTGGAAGATAACGTGTATTCCCTAGAACTTTTTCATGGGCCCACCATGGCATTTAAAGATGTTGGCGCCCGTTTTATGGCACGTTGTTTAGGCTATTTTAACCGTGATAAACAAGATGAAACCGTTACCGTCCTTGTAGCTACCTCAGGAGATACTGGAGGTGCTGTGGCAAGCGGGTTCTTAGATGTAAAAGGTGTGGAAGTGGTTATATTGTACCCTAGCGGAAAGGTAAGCGATATTCAAGAAAAACAATTAACTACTTTAGGCAAAAACATTACTGCTTTGGAAGTCGATGGCGTATTTGATGACTGCCAAGACATGGTAAAGACAGCTTTTCTGGATGCCGAACTTACAGAAGAAAACCTAACCTCTGCAAACTCCATTAACGTGGCGAGATGGTTGCCGCAGATGTTTTATTTTTTCTTCGCTTACAAGCAGCTAAAGGCTAAAAATAAAGAGTTGGTATTTTCTGTGCCCAGCGGAAACTTTGGGAATATCTGTGCCGGGATGATGGCTTATAAACTTGGATTACCTGTAAAACATTTTGTGGCTTCTACTAACATTAATGATACGGTTCCACAATATATGGCAACCAAGGAATACAATCCGAAGCCATCCAAACAAACCATTTCCAATGCTATGGACGTTGGCAACCCGAGTAATTTTATACGCATTCAAACTTTATTCGATAATAATTTTGAAGAACTCAATCAGTTGTTTTCTTCTTTTAGTTATACCGATAAGGATACGCGAGAAACCATGGAGAAAATCCATAAAAATTCTGGATATGTTGCCGATCCACACGGTGCGGTAGGTTATTTGGGATTGAAAAGATACCAGCAAGCGGAACCCAATACTTTAGGGGTCTTTCTAGAAACGGCGCATCCTGTAAAGTTTTTGGATGTAGTTGAAGAAACCCTGGGTATAATCGTAGCCATTCCCGAGCAAATTAAAGCCGTAATGGACAAAGAGAAAAAAGCGCACGCCATTAAAAATTATGAAGAACTGAAATCTTATTTGAAAGGCCGATAGAACGGGTTCATTGGAGTTTGTTTAAGGTTTTAAGTTTCTGGAATTAATTCTTTCTTGAGATTTGAGGTTATTGCATTTAGTATTATTGGTTAATTGTTAACTGGTTGTTTCTTTAAGTGCTTTTCCATTTTCTTGAATTATAAAGAGTCGTCTTCGCAAAGGACGCAGGACTGAGGCGATCTCCCTGTTAGTAGCTATTCTTTTATTTGGGAGACGACAACGCTCCCTACGGTCGCTCGTCGAGATGTTTTTCTAATTGGAGTTTGTTTATAATTTTGAGTTTCTGGAATTAATTTTTGTTTGAAATTTGAGGTTATTACATTCAGTGTTATTGGTTAATTGTTAACTGTTTGTATCATTAATTGCTTTTCCATTTTCTTGAATTGTAAAGAGTCGTCTTCGCGAAGGACGCAGGACTGAGGCGATCTCCCTGTTGGGAGCTATTCTTTTATTTGGGAGATCCCTGGGCGACTGGTAGGCGGATGTAGGCTATTTATTTAGGATTACAAATTCGCTTCTTCGGTTTAATTGGTGTTCTTCAAATGAACATTCTACGCCGTCCGTACAGTGATTTACCGGTTGTTCTTCTCCGTAACCTCTACCCGATAAGCGTTTGGGGTCTATGTTCCCTTTTTCGATAATATATTTTATTGTCGCCTTATTGCGTCTTTCCGAAAGTGCTAGGTTATATGCTTCAGGAGCTCTGCTATCTGTATGGGAACGTACGTCTATTTTAAGCTCAGGGAATGTTTGCATCGCCTCAATTACCTTTTGCAGTTCAATTTCGGCATCAGGACGAATATCAGACTTATCAAAATCAAAATAAATGGGCGCCAATTTTAAAACTTGTCCCAAATCGGTTCCTGTTACAAAATCGCCTTTTTTCAGTAAAATGGTTTCTTCAATGACTTTAGACGGTAAATTGCCTGTGGAAATATTCTTTTCAGTATTTTCATAATGCTTCATCGTTACCCGAATTCCGTAATTTTGCATACAGCCCAGCTGCTCTTCAAAACTAAAACTACCAGTTTCATCGGTATAAACCGTTTTCACTATTTCGTTATTTTGGTTCAACAGAGAGACCACAGCATTAGGTATTGGTGCCTTGCTGTTATAATCTAAAACCTTTCCCTTAAGCAATTGAAAACATAAAACAATTAAATCCCCGGTCTGCTCAATCTTATAGATATCATCGTTACCGGCATCGTTGTCCCTATTGCTAGCTATATAACCTATTTTTGTATCATTGCTTAAAACAAAAGTAAAGTCATCTTGCTTACTATTAATAGGCCTTCCAACATTATAAGCTGGTCCCACATAATCATTCTCCCCAATTTGGGCTACAAATACATCTAAACCGCCTAAGCCTACGTGTCCATCTGACGAAAAAAACAATTGATTATCACTGCTTACAAATGGAAAAGTTTCCCTACCCTCTGTATTTATTTGCTTTCCTAAATTTTTGGGAATGCCATAGCGGTCACCATTGATTTCAACGCGGTACAAATCTGATTGGCCATAACCACCGGGCATATCCGAAGAAAAATACAAGTACTTTCCATCGGCACTTACGGTGGGATGGGCTACCGAATAATTATCATTATTAAAAGAAAGTTCTTCTATTCTCCAATCGTAGTCAAGCGCTGTGGCCTTAAACAGTTTTAATCGGTTTACACCTTCTTCATCCTCTCCATATTGTTTTTTAAAATAATTATTTCTAGTAAAAAATAAGGTGTTTGTGCTGTCGATATAAGCGGCAGTGGACTCATGGAATTTGGTGTTGATTTTAGCGTTGAACAAAGATATTTCTTCTGAAGTGGAATCAGGGCTCACATAATAAAGATCTAAAAATGGTTGCTGGTTCCAGGCATGTGTACTTTTTTCCATTTGTGGACGTGATCTATTGGAGGCAAACAAAATTCCGTCTTTATAAAAAGTTGGTGCGAAATCTGATAATGGGGAATTGAAATTCACCTTTTCCATGGTAAACTTACCCGATTGTAATTCAATTTCCTTTAAATAATCCCTGTTATTATCAAAAAGTCGTGCCCTATAATCGCTCCCCTTAGCTTCGTAAAACTCCTCCATAATTTTATCCGAATATGAATAATCCCCTGTACTTTTAAGGGAAAGGGCATAACGATACAAATATTCAGCTGGAATAGGGGTATCTCGTTGGTAAACCTTTTTATACCAAGAAGCGGCGTTTTTATAATCTCCTGTATAATAATAAGAATCCCCAAGCTTACGGAGCAATTCATCGGATGGCTCGTCTTCTTTATTGGCTATTTTTAAATAATACTCACGAGCATTTATAAAGGCATACTTATCAAACTCCTTATTACCTTTTTTTTCAAGTCGCTCCTGTGCAAAAGAACTTGAAAAATTAAGTAAAAAGAGTCCCGAAATAATTAGTATCAAAATCCGATTCATAATAAACTTTTTTAGAAAAAACGGGGTGATATAATTTTCTTTCTGTTGTTAAACAATTCAAAACGCAGAAATATCTCATGAGATCCTCCATTGTATTGAGACAGGGCGGTCGTTTCCCAATCGTATGCATACCCAACCATCCACCGGTCGTCTATTTGAAATCCAGTTAAAACGCTCATGGCCGCATCCCATCTGTAGGCAGCTCCCAAAGTAAAGCGATCGTAAAACATAAAATTTGCTGAAAGGTCTATTTGAAGTGGTGCTCCACTAACCGCTTTCAACAAACCAGCTGGTTTAAATTTAATATCGTTGGATAGATTAAAAACATACCCAGTGATAAAATAGAAATGCAACCGTTCTCCTGCCGTACTATTATTGGAATCATCAAAATGTTCGGTTTCTAAAATATTAGGTATGCTGGCACCTACATAAAACCGTTCGGAATAATAGAATGCCCCTGCCCCTATTTGCGGAGCAAATTCATTATCGACATTGTATTGTGCTGAGGGATCTCCTCCGTTGGGTGATCCTGTATTTACGCGACTGAAATCAATATCAAAAAAATTAAGACCTCCTTTAATCCCCAAAGAAAGTTTTCCGTTTTCAGAAACATTCATAATATAACTGAAAACAAAATCAATTTCTGTTTCATTTGCGATAAAAATACGATCGTTGGTAATGCTAAAGCCTAATCCTACCTTGTTTCCCACAGGACCATGCATGGCAAAATTCATAGTTTCAGGAGCTCCATTCAATCCAGTCCACTGATTCCTGTATAAGGCAATAGAACTAAAGACTTCCCGCGTACCCGCATAGGCAGGGTTAAAGGTCATGGTGTTGTACATATACTGGGTAAACTGAGAGTCCTGTTGACCATGCACGAAGAATGTCCCTGCCCAAAGCATAAGAATAATTGCCCCTATTTTAGAAATATTATTTTTCATCTTTCTCCCTCTCATGTTAATCGGTAATTACAAATATTGGTCCCGCTTTTTTAATGGTCACCCCATTATCGTTCACATAGGATAACGCATAGTAGTACGTACCTGTAGGCAACTTTTTATTTCGCTGTATCGTTGCTCTTCCGTCGGAATAACCTCTGAATTTCTCTCCGGTGGTATTGTAACCCTCGGTTCGGAACACCCTTATACCCCATCGATTATAAATTTCCAAAGTATTCTCTGGATAACAATCCAGACCATCGATGGTAAGTTCATCTGCTATCCCATCTCCATCTGGGCTAATAATATCGTAAACTACAATTTGGCATTCTGTTTTTGGTATAATGTCAATACGAGTTGTATCGTCTGGATCGCCGTCATCATTTTGGTCTTCATCTACGGTATTTATAGGATCATCTGACAAATCACGGATGGTATTTCCATTAGGGTTTTTAGCAGTAACCACTGCCTGATTTTCTACAAATCCATTTAAGATATCTTGTTCAGTTAAGGTGTAGGTGGCAGAATAGTCGTTACTGTTTTCTTCCCCTACTGTTAAAACATCAATTGGTTGCCCGATTAATACCACTCCCGGTAAGTCGTCGGATACGGTGATATCAAAAAGATCGACCTCTCCAGTATTTATAACGGTAAAGAAATAATTAAGAGTCTCCCCGGTTTCTGCCAGGCCATCATCATTTTCATCGTTAAATACAACTTCTTTAATTAAACTTATAGCTCCCCTGGCTTCAAAAACTACCTCAGTAGGATCGTCTTCTGCATTTCCATCGGTATCATCTCCATTGTCGGAACGGTCGGTTATAGTCTCGCCATTCGGATTTTCTGCTTCAGCCTCAACATAGTTGCTTATCGAATTGGAATTCACATCATTCTGACTAATGGTATAACTCGCCAAATAAGTGGCTACTTCACCTGGTTGTAAAACGCCTTCGGCTGAACCTAAACTTGCATTGCTAAACGTAATTGGAATTGTTAGCTCTAAAGGTTCTCCATTTCCATTTTGCATAACATCCGTAAATTGAAGTCCGCTTAACACCGTTTCTCCTGTATTTTCCACTGTAATAGTATAATCAAGAATATCCCCAGCACTTGTACTACCATCTCCATTATCTGTAAAAATAGCAGTTTTGGTTACTTCAATTTCGCTTAAGCTAGGAGTAGGTTCAGAGATACTAACCTCAGTAGCATCATCCTCGGTATTTCCATCGGTATCATCTCCATTATCAGAAACATCGGTAGTGTTATTTCCGTTGGTATCTGTCGCATTTACGGTTACTGAATTCGATATAACCCCTGTTGTTGCATCTTCTTCGGTTATCTCATAACTAGCAGAATATGTTGCAATCTCTCCAATTTCTAAAATGCCTTCCGAAGAATTTAGGGTAGCACTTACAAATCTAGGTCCTGAGTTTAGCTGAAGCGAAACACCGTCGCCATTTACTATAGTATCTTCAAGCGATAAACCGCTAAGCTCCAATTGGCCAGTATTTTCTATTGTTATAGTATAATTTATAATATCTCCAACACTTGTCAATCCATCGCTATTCGTATCAGTTACACTTGCAAATTTGGTTGCTTCCACGGAAGCCGTTCCAAACGGAGGTACAATCGTTTCGGTTGGATCTTCAGGATCCCCGTCACCATCTTCGTCTTGGTTGGTTGGATTGTTAGGATCATCGGAAGTATCGGTAACTATATTCCCCTCGGGATCCTCCCCTGTTGCAATAGCCGAATTGGTCACCAAACCTGCCAAGATATCTGCCTCTGTAATTGTATAAATTGCAGAGAAATTTGTACTATCTTCTTGTCCAGGCGCTAGAGTAATAGATCCTCCTGATACATTCACTAAAACATCGGAAATAGTTATATCTTCAATGGTTGTATTTCCTGTATTGCGAATTATAAAGGTATAAGTTATTGTTTCTCCAATATCTGTAAATCCATTTCCATTGGCGTCGTTAAAATCCCCTATTTTCTCTAAAGCTAGATTACTATCAGCACCGATAGGCGTTACCGTTGGGCCGTCCGGATCTGGGTCTGTTGGATCGTCGGTATCGGAAGTGTCCTCCACAGGGTCACCATCGGGATCGGTTCCAGTGGCAACCGCACTGTTGCTTACACTGCCCGAATCGATATCTGCTTGGGTAATTTGGTATGTGGCCGTGGCTGTTCCAACCGCACCGGCAGCCAAAGTGGTAGGATTGATGGCTAGGCCTGTTACGCCGATCGTTCCATCATCTATAACAATTCCGCTTACTGTCACATTTCCGGTATTGGTAACTTCGAAAGTATATTCAATTATGTCCCCAACATCCATTCTTCCGTCACCGCCATCGTTGGTAATTGCCGTTTTAACAAATGTGATTTCTGGGTCACTTGGCAATGGTGTTACCGTTGGGCCGTCTAGATCTGGGTCCGTTGGATCGTCGGTATCGGAGGTGTCTTCCACAGGGTCACCATCGGGATCGGTACCAGCGGCAATCGCACTGTTACTTACACTGCCCGCATCGATATCCGCTTGGGTAATTTGGTATGTGGCCGTGGCTGTTCCAACCGCACCGGCAGCCAAAGTGGTAGGATTGATGGCTAGGCCTGTTACGCCGATCGTTACATCATCTATAACAATTCCGCTTACGGTCACATTTCCGGTATTGGTAACTTCAAAAGTATATTCAATTATGTCCCCAACATCCATTCTTCCGTCACCGCCATCGTTGGTAATTGCCGTTTTAATAAATGTGATTTCTGGGTCACTTGGCAATGGCGTAACTGTTGGGCCGTCTGGATCTGGGTCCGTTGGATCGTCGGTATCGGAAGTGTCTTCCACAGGGTCACCATCGGGATCGCTACCAGTGGCAATCGCACTGTTGGTTACACTGCCCGCATCGATATCTGCTTGGGTAATTTGGTAAGTGGCCGTGGCTGTTCCAACCGCACCGGCAGCCAAAGTGGTAGGATTGATGGCTAGGCCTGTTACGCCGATCGTTACATCATCTATAACAATTCCGCTTACGGTAACATTTCCGGTATTGGTAACTTCAAAAGTATATTCAATTATGTCCCCAACATCCATTCTTCCATCGCCGCCATCGTTGGTAATTGCCGTTTTAATAAATGTGATTTCTGGGTCACTTGGCAATAGTGTTACCGTTGGGCCGTCTGGATCTGGGTCCGTCGGATCATCGGTATCGGAAGTGTCTTCCACGGGGTCGCCATCGGGATCGATACCAGTGGCAACCGCACTGTTGCTTACACTGCCCGAATCGATATCCGCTTGGGTAATCTGGTAAGTGGCCGTGGCTGTTCCTATGGCTCCCGGTATTAAGGTAGATGGTAGAATAGATAAATCATTTACTCCAATTTGTGAGTCGTTAATTGCGATGCCTTCAATAGTTACATTTCCTGTATTAGTAACTGTAAAAGTATAGGTTATAACATCTCCAACATCCATTCTTCCATCACCGCCATCATTGGTAATAGAAGATTTAATAAAAGTTACTTCTGGTTCACTCGGTAAAATCGTCACGGTTGGATCTTCAGGGTCACCATCGTTATTATCATCTACTCCATTACCATCATCAGAGGTATCTGTAACCTCATCCCCATTAGGATCTTCCCCAGTAGCAACCGCTTCATTGGTTACACTACCCGTATTTAAATTTGCCTGTGTAATAGTGTAAATAGCAGTTGCCGTACCTACCTCACCCGATGCCAAGCTCGATGGAGCTATCGCTAAATTGATAACACCAATTTGCGGATCGCTAATTGAAATAGCATCAATAGTAACATTTCCGGTATTGGTAACTTCAAAAGTATATTCAATTATGTCCCCAACATCCATTCTTCCGTCCCCGCCATCGTTTGTTATAGAGGTTTTAACAAACGTTATTTCGGGATTAATACAGAAATCTACAGAGGTTGCGGTATCGTTGTTTGTTGCCGTTCCAGAAATATCGTCTACAGAATTCCCTTTCGGGGAAACTCCAGAAATGGCTGCACTGTTCGCAATACTACCTACATCCAAGTCTGTTTGCAAAATGGTATAATCAGCATTATAAATCCAAGTTTCCTCCACATCCAATAATAAATCGCCGTCGAGATCTCCAGAAACTAGATTTATTGATCCCAAGCCTGGTAAATTATCGGAGAGTGAAATTGTGGACAAAGACACATTTCCATCATTCGTTACCGTAAAAGTATATGTGATGGTTTCGCCAACATCTGTGCAGTTATCGGAATCTTCATCATTTTCCAAAGCAGTTTTCACCAATTTAATGGAAGGATTTGCGATAATTGGAGTTTCTGTGGGATCGTTTCCTGGGTCACCATCTGGGTCGGTATCGGCAGGGTTTCCATCGTCTGAAACATCTACTATTTCAATGTTGTTAGGACTTAAAACGGTTGCTGTAGCACTGTTTAATATTCCGCCGGCGTCCACATCGCTTTGCTGAATAATGTAGCTAGCGTTGTACACCGAACTTTCCGAAGGAGCAATAATGCCTTCCGAAGCATTCGTGGAAGCTCCTGCATTAAAGGTTGGAGAAGTATCCAATGTTAAAACATTTCCATTGAAATCTGTCAACACATCTTCCAATACTAAATTCCTTAACGTTACATTTCCTGTGTTCGTAATTGTTACGGTATAAAGAACCTCATCACCCACATCAACGGTAGTATTGCCATCATTTTGATTGACAACTGCCTGTTTGATAACTTCCGCAGAAGGATCTTCTTCTATAAATAGGTTGGTTTTATCGTTGGTAGTATTTCCATCGGTATCATCCCCATCATCAGAAACATCCGATACTTCCGTAGCTTGTAAGCTAGTTCCTACAGCCAATACGCTGTTGCTTACTCCACCTGCATCGATATCGCTTTGGGTAAGTGTATAATTAACCGTATAAGTTGCTGTTTCCTGTATTTGTAAAATCCCCTCTAAACTGGATTGCGACGCACTTACAAACGTTACAGCCGGTAATGTCAATGATACTCCCCTTGCATTGGCAAATGTATCTTCTAGCGTTACTCCATTTAATGTGACATTCCCAGTATTGGTAACATTAATGGTAAACGTAATTTCATCCCCAGCCATTGGATTTGTTATAGGCGTTAAAATTTTCTCCACTTCTATAGAAGGATCTTCCTCTACTATGGTTTCAGTTGTATCATTTTCCGTATTGCCGTCGGCGTCATTCCCGTTATCGGAAACATCACTAACGGAAGTCCCTATCGGGCTTAAAGCTTCGGCTAAAACACTATTTTTAACCCCACCCACATCAACGTCGTTTTGTGTTAAGGCATAACTGGCTGTAAAAGTTGAGATCCCATTAGGAAGTATCGTGGTTGCCGAACTGCCTGCGGTAGCACTATTGAAGGTTGGGCCTGCATCTAAGGTTAAAATCTCATCGTTAACGTTTAGAAATGTGTCTGTTAAACTAACGGAATTCAACGTTACATTTCCTGTGTTCTCAACGGAAATTGTGTACGTAATTACGTCGCCGACATTAGTAGTTCCGCTTCCATCCGAATCTGCAACCGAAGCTGTTTTAACCACCTCGATATCCGGATTTTCAGGAATTTCAAAATCGGTTGAATCGTCTTCAGTATTTCCATCGGTATCAATACCATTGTCGGAAATATCAGAAACAATAGTGGTATCTGGAGCTGTTCCTGAGGCTTCTACACTGTTACTCACTCCGCCAGCATCAATCGCTTCTTGGGCAATAGTGTAATTGGCGGTGTAAACTGCTTTGTCCCCTGGTGGCAATGGATCAGTTTCCGAAGTAATATCGGATGAAGCAGCAACAAATGTAGGCGTATTAGTCAAAGTAAGTGGCTGGTTATTTCCATCTACAAAAGTGTCTACCAAACTTAGACTATTCAATGTAACGTTTCCAGTATTGACTACCATAATAGTATAAGTAATAATATCATCGATTCCACCAGTAACACCATCGTTATTGGTGTCTGCAATTTGTTGTGTTTTGGTTACCTCGATATTTGGATCCTGAGTGAACGGTGTTACGGTTGGATTGTTACCAGGGTCATTAGGATCACCATCTGAGTTTTCTGTAACAGTTTCCCCGTCCGGATCCGATCCACTTACCAAAGCTGTATTAATAACTTCTCCAGAATCTACATCTGCCTGTGTTATAATATAGTTGGAGCTTGCCAGACCAATCTCTCCCGGACTTAAATTAGATGGATTTACCCCTAAGTTTGAAATCCCTAAGGTTGGATCATTGATAGTTAAAATTTCTACGGATACGTTTCCAGTATTGGTTACCGTAAATGTATATTCAATTGCATCGCCAACGTCATCGATTCCATTTCCGTTAGTGTCTACTACCACTGAAGTTTTTATAAATTCAAGGGAAGGTACTTTTAATAATTCTTCGAAATGATCATCAGTGGCTGTTACAGTGTCATCATTCGGGTCTGTACCCTCCACCTCAGCTTCATTGGTTACGCCGCCAGCATCCATATCTGCTTGTGTGATGGTATAATTTACAGATAAAACTGTTTGCTGCGTCGGGGCTAACTCCGTATCTAAAAGGTTTAAATCTATTCCAACGGGCAAGAAATCATCTGTCAATTCAAGATTATCCACCGTTACATTTCCTATATTTTCTATGGTGAAGGTATAAGTTATTATGTCTCCGGAATTCACTACACCATCTCCATTGTCATCGGAATATGAACCTATTTTATCCAAGGTTAATTCTGCTTCCTGTGAAAAGTTAACTAACGTACTATTGTTAGGTCCATCCAACGGATTACCATTATCTGAAAGATCTGTAACTTGATTATCGCTCGGATCGTCGGCAGTTACCGTTGCTTGATTTGTAAAGGAACCGTTATCTATATCCTGTTGTGTTATGGTATGAGCGAAAGATACATCTGCAAATGTTTCACTATCGCCAGGAGCTAAACCAGCAGGATTGGTTAATGGAACCACAAAATTGTTAATTCCTAAAGTGGGATCATTCAAAAAGATATTATCCAAAGTGAGCGCTCCGCTATTGATTATCGTAAACTCATAGGTAATTTCATCATTGGCGTCTATTCTACCATCACCGCCATCATTAACCGTGGCTATTTTTACTAGCTCTATTTCTGCTTCGGAAGGAATTAGCGTAATGGTAGGATCATTTTCAGGATTGCCATCAAAATTGGCATCGTTATTGGCATCACCGTCATCGGAAATATCACTTACCGAAACCCCATCAGGATCAGTTCCCGAAATAGTAGCTGTATTTTCAACCTGACCTAAATCTATATCATCTTGAGTTAGCGTATAAGCATAGGTTACATTAACTGAAACACCCGGAGCAAGACTATTTGGCGATACCACCAAACCTCCCGCAGAAGTCCCCAGTCCGACATCCACCAGTGTTAATCCGCTTACCGTTAAATTCCCAGTATTTTCGATATAAAAAGTATAATTGATAACATCCCCCAATTCGTAATTTCCGTCAGCAGGAAGATTTTGAGTTTCCAGGGGATCAGAGGTTTTTATCAAGGTTAACTCCGCAGACTTCGTTATTTGCGTTGTCGTTGGTGTATCCGTTCCATTGGTAGGATTACCATCATCCGAATCGTCGGTCACTGTGGTTCCCTGCGCAGTTGTTCCTTCAGCAGTTGCACTATTAATTACCCCACCGGCATCAATTTCACTTTGTGTTAGTATAAAAGTGGCAAGATATGTGGCGGTTTCTCCTGGTAGCAATGTTCCCTCACTGCTATTTAAGGATGAATCATCAAAAGTCGGACCTGTTGTTAGAGCAAGTACAGCAGCGTCTAAATCTGTTAAAATATCTGTAAGGGTAATTCCAGTAAAAGTGACATTCCCCGTATTTTCTACCGTAATTTCATAATTAACTATATCCCCATCATTATCGGTATTGCTATTATCTTCATCTGAAATGATTCCGGTTTTAACTACTTCAATAGAAGGATTTTCGGTAATATTGAATTCCGTTGGATTGTCATTTCCATTCGCTGCTATTCCATCATCTGAAACATCCGTGACATTAGGTCCTGTTGGCGGTGAAGCCGTAACTAAGACGGTATTACTCACTCCTCCCGCATTTACCGCTGCCTGTGTAATCGTATAGTTCGCTGTATACGTTGCGATTTCCGTAGGCTGTAAATTTCCTGCCAAACTTCCATTAGAACTATTTACAAAAGTTGGACCGCTATTCAGCGTAAGTGTATTGCCTAAAGCATCTGTAAAAGTATCGGTTAATACAATATTACTCAGACTTACATTTCCTGTGTTTTCTACGGAAATGGTATACCTAATTAAATCGCCAACGTTGCCAGAAGTTCCATCTGAATTAGTATCGGCTACCGATTGCGTTTTTAACACTTCAATGGAAGGTTCTGCAGTTAACGGAGTAACTGTTGGATTATCACCTGGATCATTAGGGTCATCATCAGATTCATCGGTAACAGGATCTCCATCGGGGTCGCTTCCAGTGGCTGTGGCAGTGTTAACCACTTCACCAGCATCTAAATCACTTTGGGTGATGGTATAATTGGCAGTTGCCACACCACTAGCACCAGGCACTAATGTAGAAGGAGTAATCCCTAAATTGGTAATGCCGAGCGTTGCATCTGCAATACTTATAATTTCTACGGTAACATTCCCTACATTGGTTACCGTAAAAGTGTATTCAATTACATCACCAATATCATCTACACCGCTCCCATTTAAGTCAATAACCTCGGAAGTTTTCACCAATTGAATTTCCGGTTCTTTCTCCAATTCTACAACAGTGGCTCCCGTACCATTGCTATTGTTTGATACAGCCGTAACATCATCGCCGTTGGGTTCTTGACCTATGGCTGTAGCTGTATTGGAAATACTTCCTGAATCCAAATCCGCTTGGGTAATGTTATACGAAACCGTTTGGCTACCTACAGCTCCAGGATTTAATGTTGCTGGCAATAGATTTATACCTGGTGCGGCAATACCTATTCTTGCATCTTGAATTACAAGTCCGGTAACAGTAACATTTCCAGTATTGGTAACCGTAAATTCATAATTTATTTGATCACCAACATTTACAACTCCATCGTTGTTTGTGTCTTCATAAGTACCCTCTTTCAATAATGAAATTTCTCCTTCCTGATTAAACTCGGTTACAGTGGGTTCATCGGGACCGGAGGCTGGGTTATCATCCGAAGAAATATCAGAAACCTCTTGTCCGTCATCCACACGATCACCAAATACGGTAGCCGTATTACTCACCGAACCATTATTTATATCTGCTTGGGTAATAACATAATCGGTGTTGGGTGCTGCACCCGACTGATTAGGCCCTAAGGAAGCTGGAGAAACAGCTACATCGGTTAAACCTAGAGGAACATCATCTAAAGTAATATTCTCCAACGTAATATTTCCAGTGTTGATTATCTCAAAACTATAGGTAATAGTTTCGTTTACGTCCGCTCGGTTATTTCCGTTTTCATCATTAAATACGGCTGTTTTTATAAGTTCTATAGTAGCTTCCGTAGTTAAATTTGAAAAAGTTGGGTCATTTGTTCCGTCGATATCAGGATCAAGGTCTGAATCTGCTGGATTTCCATCATCGGAAACATCAGAAACACTATCGCCATCAGGATCTGTTCCTTGAGAAGTTGCCGAATTCGTGATTTGCCCGGTATCCACATCACCTTGTGTTAGTGCGTATTGGGCAACAACCGTTGCCGTTTCGCCTGGCTCTAAAGAATTAGGAGTAACGGTTAAATCGGTTGTTCCTGGCAGGAAATTATCTGTTAAGGCAATTCCGTTTATGGTAACATTTCCTGTATTTTCAATCGAAAAATTATACGTTACAACATCACCTATATTATTATCGCCGCTGCCATCTGTATCTGCAATATTGGTTATTCTTTTTATCAATGTTAGCGCTGCATCTTTCGGAATTTCAGTTGTCGTTGGGTCTTCTCCAGTATCACCAGTTCCGGTATCGCCATCATCAGAAATATCATCTACAACCGTTCCCGCTGGACTCGTTCCTTCTGCTAAAACAGAGTTTAGAACACCCCCAACATTGATATCATCTTGCGTCAATGTATATGTAGCCGTGTATGTGGCAGTTTCACCAACTTGTAAATTCCCTGCAGAACTTCCTTCGGAAGCATTTACAAAAGTTGGTCCGCCATCCAAGGTTAATGCATTTCCGTCTGCATCCGTAAAAGTTTCAGTTAGACTCACTGAATTCAAGGTCACGTTCCCTGTGTTTTCAACCGTTATCGTGTACGTTATTAAATCACCAGCGTTGGTTGTTCCGCTATTATCTACGTCATTAATGGAAGCTGTTTTTATTGCCACTACGGAAGGTGTTTCCGTTATGGTAAAAACTGTTGGCGTATCTAAGGTGTCGCTTACCTCAACATTCTCTGGGTCTTCTCCAGTGGCCGTCACCTCATTGTTTAATCCGCCTCCGTCAATCGCAATTTGCTGAATAGTATAAGCTGCGGTATAGGTCGCTATTTCTGAAGGTTGCAAAACACCTTCCACATTATCGGATGAGGCACTTACAAAAGACGGACCACTATCTAAATTTAAAATCGTACCATCTGCAGCTGTAAACGTATCGGCTACGGAAACATTCGTAAGCGTAACATTTCCCGTATTGGTAACCGTAATTGTATAGGTAACTACGTCTGAAAGTCCTCCTGTAATTCCATCCCCATTAGAATCTACTATATTTTGAGTTTTAATTACTTCTATACTTGGTTCAATTGTGAGCGGGGTGACGGTAGGATCGTCTCCAGCACCCGTTCCGTTATCGGAAACATCGCTTATGCCCACTCCATCGGGGTCTAAACCATTAACGGTGGCTGTATTTGTAATCCCTCCTGCGTTCACATCGGCCTGGGTTATGGTGTAATCACTTGTAACGCTTCCTGTTGCTCCGGGCGCTAAAGTTGCTGGTATTACGCCTAGATTCGTGATTCCTAAAGTTGGGTCGGTAATGCGTAGTGTGTTAACAGTTACATTTCCTGTATTTTCTACGGAAAATGTATAGGTGATAACATCGCCTGCATCGTTTGATCCGCTTCCATTGGTGTCTGCCACCACCGCCGTTTTTATAAGCTCGAGAATCGGATTCTTAGGTAAATCAATAATAGTTGCTCCCGTTCCTGTATCGTTATCGGAAGATGCTGTAACATCATCTCCTTCGGGATCTTGACCTGTTGCCAAGGCCGTATTGGTAACATTTCCATCGTTTACATCAGCTAAGGTGATGGTATAAACAACTACGGAAACAGCAGTTTCCGAAGGTGCCAAAGATGTAACTAATGTCGTTTCAGTGGCATCGGTGTAAATTGGTTCGTCGGTAATTCCAATTCTGGCATCATCAATGGAAGTATTGTCAATGGTTACATTTCCTGTATTTTGAACCATAAATGTGTAGGTAATTATATCTCCCGCATTTACGAGTCCGTCGACATTATCATCGCTATAAACCCCTTGTTTAATAAGCGATAATTCGGCATTTTGATCAAATTCAACAACCGTAGGATTATCTGGCCCGTTGGTTGGATTCCCATCATCGGATGTATCGGTAACATCTGTTCCGTCATCACTACGTTCCCCTGTTGCGGTTGCGGTATTCGAAAACAAACCTGCATCGATATCAGTTTGCTGAATACTATACGTTTGATCTGGAATAGTTCCCGAAACGCCTACAGGTAAATTCGCTGGAGTTGTTCCTTCCGCAGTAATTCCTAACACCGCATCATCAACAGTTACATTTTCAACTGCAATATTTCCGGTATTGGTCACCGTAAAGGAATAGGTAATTGTTTCCCCCTGTTGGGCAAATCCGTCACTATTCTCATCATTGAATGTGCCTATTTTCACCAATTCAATTTCAGCAATTGTCGTTAAGTCTACAATAGTAGGATCGTTTTCAGGATCACCGTCGTTGTCATCATCAGCGACTTCATCACCGTTATCGGAAACGTCTGTAACAACATTACCATCCGGATCATTCCCTGAAATAGTGGCTGAATTGGTTACATTTCCCGTATTTATATCTGTTTGGACTAAAATATAATTTGCTGAAAAATTTATGATTTCACCTGGCGCTATGGAAGTATCCGGTAAAGTTAGATTTGTGGAGGCTGGAAGAAAATTATCTGTTAGAACCAATCCATTGACGGTTACATTCCCCGTGTTTTCTATGCTGAAAGTATATGTAATTCGATCTCCTGCGGTATCGTCTCCACTGCTATCTAAATCCACTACATTACCCGCTGTTTTTATCAGCGTTAAAGATGGATTTTCGGGAATTAAAATTTCGGTCGGATTGTCGTCACCATTTCCAACCACGCCATCATCAGAAACATCGGAAACATTGGTTCCCTGTTCGGTAATACCGCTTGCTGTTGCCGTATTGCTTATTCCTCCAGCATCTACATCCGCTTGCGTAAGGGTATAAGTTGCTGTATAAGTTGCAATTTCTGACGGAGCCAAACTCGTTGCTGTTCCATTTCCGGTAGCATTTACAAACGAAATTGGGGTTGATAAGCTTAGCGTATTTCCTTCAGCATCTGTTAAATCATCAGTAATTAATAGGTTAGAAACGGTTACATTTCCAGTATTTTCAAGCGTAAAAGTGAATGTAATAATATCTCCTGCATTATTGGTATTACTATTATCTTCGTCGCTTACCGACGCTAATTTTATAAGTTCAATTTCCGCTGCTTCCGTAATATCAAAATCGGTTGGGTCGTCTGTAGTGTTTCCATCCGCATCATTTCCGTTATCGGACACATCCGAAACTTGGGGAACATCAATTCCATTTCCAGTTGCCGTAGCAGAATTACTAATTCCACCAGCATCTATATCACTTTGGGTAATAGTGTAACTTGCGGTATAGGTTGCAGATTCGTTTACCTGTAGCGTTCCCTGCGGACTGCCAAGCGAAGCGCTTCCAGCAACGTAGGTCGGACCACTATCCAAGCTAAGCGTATTCCCTAAAGCATCTGTAAGAACATCTGTTACGGCAACACTTGTAAGCGTTTCTTCACCATTGTTGGTAACCAAAATGGAATATGTAACTACATCGCCAGGATTGTTTGTTCCACTACCGTCGATATCTGCTATTGTTTGTGTTTTCGTGGCTTCTATACAGAAGTTTTGTACGGTTATAACAAGGGGAGTTGGTGCTGTACAACTTTGATCATCTGTAACTGTAATAGTATAATCTCCCGCCGCTAAGCCAGTAAATACGCCCGTGTTATTATTTACTCCAGTGTTTAGTTCGTAAACAAATCCGCTTTCAGATCCTCCTTCAGCTACGACAGTAAATGCGCCGATATTTTGATCGATACAAGTAACATTTTGTTTTTCTGAAATGGTTTCCGTTAGCGTAATTACATCAGGCTCAGTAAGGGTGGTGCTTAATGCAATTGGATTGGTACAGCCATTTGCATCGGTTATTACTACGGAATACGTCCCAGCTGAAAGTCCGCTTAAATCTTCATTAGTTTCCTGTCCTGTCGGAATTATACCTCCATTTGAAGCCGTCCATAAAAAAGTATAGCCGCCAGTTCCTCCTGAAGGTGTTAAGTCAATAGCTCCACTAAAATCTCCATTACAAGTAAGATTAACAGGTGTTAAAGTTCCAGAAACCACCGATGCTGGTTCGGCTATCGTAATACCAATTGGCGATAAATTAGTACATCCATTGGCATCGGTGATCGTTACGGAATAGCTTCCTGCGGTTAAATTTGTAGGGTCTTCTGTGACCTCAACTCCATTCGGTATGGATCCATCTGTGGTCGTCCATAAATAAGAATATGGTGCTGTTCCTCCTGAAGGTATTAAGTCTATTGAACCTGAAGCTTCTCCGTTACATAAAACATCAGTTGCGGTTACGGTTGCAGAAACAGGAGCCGTGGGTTGTGTAATTATAATATCATTCGGCGTGAAAGTACAACCATTGACATCCGTAATAGTTACAGAATAGGTTCCAGCCGCAAGTCCTGTTAAGTCTTCATTGGTTTCCTGACCTGTAATATCTGCTCCGGAAGGTGACGACCAAGCGAAAGTGTAAGGAGCAGTTCCGCCTGAAGGCGTACTATTTATTGCTCCTGTTGAATCCCCAAAACAAGCAACATTTGTTTGACTAATAGTTGATGTAATCGGGTTGCTAGGTTCGGAAATCTGAACACTTATAGCGTTTGGATTTGTACATCCATTGGAATCCGTTATTACCACGGTGTAGGTTCCGGCTACCAATCCCGTTAAATCTTCATTTGAATTTTGTCCCGCCGGAATAGTTCCATTTGTAGTATTCCACGCAAAAGTATAAGGAGCTACTCCACCAGCTGGAGTAAGGTCTATGGATCCAGTAGAATCACCATTGCACAAAACATCAGTCGAAGTGGTTGATCCTGAAACTACTGCTCCAGGTTCAGTTATTGTCACCGAAATTGGTGTAGGATTGGTACAGCCATTTGTGTCTGTTATCGTAGCAGTATATGTTCCAGCGGTAAGGTTGGAAATATCCTGATTATCTTCTTGACCAGCTGGAATGGTGCCATCTGTTGTTGTCCAAGCATAGGTATAAGGAGATGTCCCTCCAGCAGGTGTTAAGTTAATAGCTCCGGAATTATCACCATTACAAAGAACATTGGTTTGTGTAAAAGTTCCTGAAACGGCGGCAGTCGGTTCATCTATGGTAATATTTGTAAGTGTTTCAACACATTGGGTATCAAGATCGGTTACGGTTACAGAATAACTTCCAGCGATGAGTCCGCTTAAATCTTCATTAGTTTCTTGTCCTACCGGAACAACACCACCATTACTAGCAATCCAAGAATATTGAAAATTTCCATTTTCACCCGTTGCAGAAATATTAATAGCGCCATTGGCTTCACCAAAACAAGTAACGTCCGTAGTGGATGTCACCACTGCATTTAAATCGGAAATGTATTCGGAAACTACTGTAAGAACGACAGGTACGGTTCCGCTACAAATTGTAGGATACTGAACCGAAGTGATAGTGATATCTGTATATTGCGCGGGGATTAACCCATTTATAATTAAACTTCCATCAATCTGAGTGGGAATACTAACATTGGTAACTGCGGCACCATTTTGTAAATAGGAAACCAAATAATTAGTACTTGGTAATAAATTTCCACCGGTAACAGTTATAAATCCATCATTAGCTGGTGAACAGGTACTAGGTGCAAATGGAGTTGCCAATAAAGTAGTTTCATCGATTTCGCAACAAGCATCCGAAATACTATTATCAATCCATTCATTGGTACTTGGTGGATTACAACCAATTGCAGTAACTAGTCCATCTGTATCCACACCTGCGGTGGTTACCGTAGAAAAATCCACGGTATTTACACTCACTTCCGCATATTCGGCCTCTAAACCATCTGGACAGGTTTCGCCATCACTATCTAAATCTAAATAATCCGGTAATGTATCGCCATCGGTATCTATGGGGGTTATTTCGCCAGCGCTAGATTCTCCTGTTTCGCATAGTGTGGTAGGGTCGATAACATCCCCATCAGCATAACTGCAATCAGTTATGGTATTATCTCCAGAAGCTTCAACAGAATCTGGGATTCCGTCGTTATCGCTGTCCAAATCCAGATAATCTGAAACCCCATCCCCGTCTGTATCGATGGTATCGTCTCCTTCTACACTATCAAAAATACCATCATTGTCGCTGTCGACATCGTCTTCGTCGGGCACTCCATCCCCATCGGTATCTGTTAACGTATTATCAAAGCAATCGCAAGTATCCCCTATTCCGTCGCTGTCAGCGTCTGGATCTAAGGTTTGACTAGTACCTATATTTTGACCGGCACCAGCAATAGTTGGAACCCCGTAACTAGCACTTTGTGGATCGGTATCTACATCAGTCCCCAAATTTTCTTGAACTGGCTGTCCGTATCCGTTAAAATCGTCTCCTATATTTCCTCCATCAATATTGGAAATTGAAATATCCTCTCCCATAAAGCTAGCAGAACCTTCAAAGGCATCGCTACAACCGTCTCCATCACTATCTAAATCCCATTGATTGGTAATTCCATCTTGATCCGTATCGCACATAAGAGGAACAGAAAGCACCGTAAGATCTTGAATCCCTACTCCTAAATTACCACCAGTAATATATCTTTCTGTTGTAAAAGTAAGTGAAGAAATTTTTTCAAAAACCAATCCAAATCTTGAAAATGAATTTGGCCCATTGGTATCAAAATCGTTTCCATTGCCTGTTGCTATGTAAATTCCATTTACAGGGTCTGTTGCAATAGTATAATTATTATCTACAGGTGGTTCTATTATTTCATTGGGTGCTATGGAAAAATTACCGGTAGTTTCTGTAACGTCCAGATCGTATAACGTCAATTGAAATAAGTCTACTTCTATGGGATTGGTAGTTCCTGTTTCAAAAAACTCAAATGTTACGATAGATCTTCTTCGTGCATTGGGCTGAGTTGATGAAATAAGGCTTGGACTATTAATATCAGAATCATCACTAATACTAAATTGGTTGTCTTCTGCATTATTCAAAAAGGGCAACGAACCAGTTGAAGTTGCCACTATATCGAATTGAAAACCTCTAATATCAGTAATCGTTATTCGATTAGGACTATTCGTAGGGGTAATATCGTCTATAGCTCGAGAAACAATTATAGGAGTACATTCATCCGCATCCAAAATACCATCATTATCATCATCTAGATCTGCCACATCTCTTATTCCATCGGCATCTGTATCTATACAAGCATCTACAGAAGTATTTACAGCATATTCTAAGTAGGTGGATGTGTAATTAATTTCTCCAGAATCGCTTACCGTTTCCAATGTATTCGCAAGTCCGTTTGCACCTACAGCCGTATTTGGAAACTGAAAATCTGGAGTATCGTTTGTAGTTGCTCCAGCTTCAAAGGCATCAGAACAGCCATCGCCATCGCTATCAAGGTCGAACTGATTCAACACTCCGTCTCCGTCAAAATCGCATGTAATGGTTGCGGTACTCAATTCAAGACCCCTAACCCATACAATCAATGCACGGTCATCTGGTATTTCTCCAGAATTAAAAGTATATCTTTGAAAGCCATCTACTGGAATCCAATGGAAACCATTGCCGTTTCCAACGGTATGAAAAACACGGGCGTCTAGATTGGTTGGATTCTGAGCGGATGTTCCATTAGCAGTTAACCATTGTGCATTGTTTCCAACCCAATTATTATTGGCACCATTATTATTTCCAGCTTGGAATGTGGTATTTGAATTTACACGGTTAATGATGGTTTGAACCGTAGTACTAGCATCCAGAAATCCTATATCATCAGAAATTCTTACCTCTTCTATATTCTCTAAACTAGCTAAGGTTATCGGATTTAAAATACCTCTTTCAATTGTATTTAGTGAAGTTCCTTGTGGTAAAGACCCTACTCCATTTCCAAAATCCCTAGCTATTTGAATAAAACCATTGGAATCTACAAAAGTTGAAAATGCATTCCCATTGATCTCAAAATAATAAACCCCTTCTTCAGTAACACTCCTCGCTTGGCTTATATTAATAAAAGGAGTATCCTTTGTTAAACCATCTGGGCATGCTTCTTCTTTATCCAACACCCCGTCATTATCATCATCTATATCTATCAAATCAAGAATTCCATCTCCATCAAAATCCAAACAAACCCCAATATTTGGATTTAATCCAAACTGAGGAAATGTGGTGGCATAATTTAAATTTCCTGTAGTCCCTTCTTCCACTTCATCGGCAAGACCATTGCCATTTACATCAAGACTGGATCCTCCTGGAATATCAAATATAAAATTTGGAGTTAATTCGGTTGTGGCACTAGCTTCCAAAGCATCACTACATCCATCTCCATCTGCATCTGGATCTAAATAATTTGGCAAACCATCATTATCAATATCGCAATTGCTACTATTTGGGTCAAAAAGCGATTCATCCCCCTTCACCCATAGACTCAAATAATCGTTGTATTTTATTTCTGTATTTGAATTTTGAACAGCTTGACTATTAAGTACAGGTTTCCAAATCATCCCATTTACATTCCCGGCAGTATGGATGATAGTCTGTTGTAATTCCCGCTGGTTTACATTGGTGTTGGAAGAAGCATTGACGGTTATAACTTGCGCACTTTGTCCTGTCCAGTTATCATTAATAGCATTGGTGGCTTGACCAATATGTAGCGTTTGGTTATTTCTTAGTCGTGTTATTATTTCTACATCTGTATTAATGGCATCCAAAAACCCACCACTATCGTTAATACGTACTTCTTGTATATCGGATAAGCTTGCCAAAATTTGCGGTGCCAATATCCCCCTTTCCAAATTATTTATGGCATTTCCTTGAGGCAAGACCCCTATCCCGTATCCATAATCTATGGCTACCTTTACGTATCCATTTTCATCTACGAACGTAGAAAACTCATTTCCCCTAATATTGAAAAAATAAATCCCGGCAGAAGTAACCCCACTAGCTTGGGTGAGGTTTGTAAATGGTGTCCCCAATGAAAGTCCGTCTGAACAACTTTCCTGAACATCGAGCACGCCATCGTTATCGTCATCTAAATCTATAAAGTCAAAAATGCCATCATTATCGCTATCTATACAGAATCCTGCATCACTATCCAATGCATATTGAAAATAGGTGGAAAGATAGTCTTCCCGACCATCCTGATTAGCGTCTACTGCATCTACCAATCCATCCCCGTTGCTATCTATATTCGGGAATTGATAATCTGTGGTGGTATTCGTGGTTGCCCCAGCTTCCAACGCATCGCTACAACCATCGCCATCGCTATCTAGATCGAACTTATCCTGAATACCATCGCCATCGGTATCTGTGTAGCACATTTTCAGGGCTATTCTAAAAGGGTTTACGGTGGAGGCATCTCCTCCCTGGCCAAATGGCAATGTATATGTAACGCGCACACTGGTCGCACCCGATGCTACCTCAAACTCACTACGAAAACCACAGGAATTAAACCCTCCGGAACCAGGTCTGGGCATTATATAAGTATGAATGTTTTGTTCTGTATTTACATTAACATTTGGTTGCCTAAAACTTCCTATTCCACAAACATTATCCAAAGGTAAGGCCTCACTAAAAATTGGCCCTTCACCTATAACTTCAATAACCATTTGTTCATTGATGTTGTTCCCGGCGGTATTTCTACTGAATAAATTACTTTCTGAAACCACCGCCAGTGTAGCTGGAAGCACCGACCCAACAAAAGAAATAGTATATGAATTGCTAGCACCAGATGCTGTGGTAACAAAATTGGTAAACTGTCCATCCACTTGAAATTCTGGTTGGAAAAAGAAATTTCCTTGAGGCTCTATCACTACATCAAACCCATTAATTCCCGCAACATTTGTAAATAAGGTAGGCTCGCCTTCCGTAAAAATAACACTATTCACTAAATTTAGCAGTTCTGCATCTACTGTTATGTATTCGGTGCATTCCTTAACATCTGGTACCCCATCATTATCGTCATCAATATCTATAAAGTCGGCTACCCCATCACCATCCGTATCCGTACAAGCCTCCAAAAACTCATTAAGCGCGTAACTCGTATAGGTCGACTCATAATTTATGATTCCAGAGTCAATGCCATCCTCCACAGAATTAGCTAATCCATTCGCACCAACACCGCTGGAGGGAAACTGATAATTGGTTGATAAATTTGTGGTTGCCCCCGCTTCAAATGCATCGCTACAGCTATCACCATCGCTATCTAAGTCAAAACGGTTTGGAACGCCGTCACTATCGGTATCTAAGTTATTACATCCACTTTCATTATCAAAAAAGATGTTTATTCCATTGGCCTCAGTTATTGTATTTCTTCCTTCGGCATGATATTCGAATACCAACTGATCGATTTCTGAAGTATAGATAAGGTTGGCTGTGGAATTGGCTAAATTTGTATTTG
This sequence comes from Galbibacter sp. BG1, assembly GCF_013391805.1. Lineage (GTDB taxonomy): Bacteria > Bacteroidota > Bacteroidia > Flavobacteriales > Flavobacteriaceae > Galbibacter. The sequence continues at coordinate 39,904 of NZ_CP058364.1, forward strand.
ATGAACTACTGGAGAAAAATCGGGTCGTTGCATTATAAGTAACTTGACTCCCAGTAGTTTGAGATGTTAATGGAACCTCTTGACCTTGATAAAATGCGGTAACCCTTACATTTTCATCAGTTGGAATAATCCCAGCCCTTGTTATATTCCATATAGTAAATTCTAAATTAAGAATGGGTTGAGAAAAATCTATCGTAGCGATTGCCGGAGCTGCAGCACTGGCTTGCGTATTTGCCCTTAGGGTGACAACATCGCCATTTGAAGAAAGACCATATTGGATTTGTGGCCCCATAAAGGCACCGCTTAAAGGAAAAACATTACCTGAAGCAGTCGTTGTTACTGTAGCCCCGGTAGAAGTTAAAAGTGGAGAGGCTAAACCATCAATATTATTTTCATTTGGAAAATCGAAAAGAGGTTGTGCGCAAGATTGTTCATCGAGGTCCGGAATCCCGTCGTTGTCATCGTCAATATCCAATTCATTTATTACTCCATCACTATCAAAATCGTCGTTTGGAGCCGTTTGTAAGGAATATGGATAGGCTGGAAACTTAAGCGCATCAAAATTAGGCCCTACTTCCAAATCCCAATCACCCGCAATTCCTGTTATATCATTGGAAGCCGCAATGGTTAGGTTTAATTCCGTTTTTAGATATGCAATGGCTTCACAACCAATGTTACCCTTCGCAAATTCACAACCGTATATATTGATATGTTGTATGGACCTAGAAGCAATTCCTAAATCCGTTTTTAAAAAATTGGCGATTTCTTCTTTACCCAACCATTTCCCTTGGATAAATAGCATACCAGGCCTGGCATGGGAAAATAACTGAAGAGTTGTAGAATTATAAGATCCAGAGGAAGCTAAGATAAGCTCATTAGGATTTTCCACAGCTGCATCAATATAAATGCCTGCATTTAAAACACAATCTTCGCAATTTTTTGCAATACTTTCCTTGGGGTAAAAAAAGCATACGAGAAGGCCTGGGAGAAGGATTCTGAGTAAAGTCTTTTTCATAGAATTCTTATCTTGAATGTAACTAATACCTTACACCTCTCGTGTGTAATTGTTTACAATTTTCAGCTTAAAAGTTTAGTGCTTTATGCTGCAAACAACTATATGTTTAATTTTCAGTAAGTTAAATATAAAATATAATTTTAAGATTTCTATAAAATTTTTAAGGTTTTTTTAAGAAATATAGATTTTTTTGTCTCAAAGAGCTATTATAATAGCCTTACTAGTACCTATGTGAAGTAAACTGTAGTACTATTTAAACTAAGAGTTCTTCTTATCTTCTTTATCCTTATCCCTAAAACTAACAGGTAATTCGGTTTCCTTGCCGTATAATTTAATCTCTTGGATATCTGCAGGCATATAGTACCCTGCATCTTCAAGGGCTTCTTTTACCCGGCGCACCACATTCCCTTTGGTAATAAGCGCATTCATTCCAAATTCTTTGGTATCTACCCAGAAAAATACTTTTAAATTTACGGTACTGGTATCCAATTTATCTTCCGTAACAAAATTTGGATGTTCTTTGTCAGTCATTACGTCTGGCTCTTCGCTCAACGCTTTTAATACAACTTTTTTGGCGCCATCAATATTATCTTCATAAGCAATGCCAATAATAAAATCGTATCGAAAGAATCCGTCTTCGGTATAATTAATAACGGGCAGGGTAATTACATCGCTATTTGGGATGTACACATCCTTCCCATCGAAGGTTTTTAGTTTGGTATAGCGAAATTCCAAGGTTTTCACCTTTCCGAAGATATCACCTATTTCCACGGTATCATTTACATTAAATGGGCGATTAAAGCTTAAAATAATTCCTGCGATAAAATTTTGGCCTATATCTTTAAAAGCAAAACCCAATACCACGGCACTGGCCCCAGCAGCCGCCAATATTCCTGCTGAAACATTTCCCAATCCAGCAGCATCGAGTGCCAAAAGAATAAATATGATGATAAGGATGAAGCGAATGGCATTTCCCAAAAACTTGCTCATTAAAGGGTCTTGTGTCCTGCTTTGTATTCTGGCCATTGCAAACTGGCCGATCCACGTAGCTATTAAAACACCTAAGATTAGAATTAAAATACCCAATACGTAAAGTGGAACCGCTGCTATAAAGTCTTCCCAGTAATTTATAGTCGATTTTTTTATGTTTTCATAAATATCTGGATCTTGAAAAAGAATAAAGTTGTGCATAAATGAAGATTAAGAAAGTATCTTTTTCTTAAAAATACTAAATTTACTTCAATAGTAACTTCCTTCTTTTGAAGAATAATTATACATTCACAAGACAAATAACTTCCTATGAGAATTGAAAATGAAATAAAACTCGGATTTAAAGATGTAATGATACGCCCAAAAAGATCCACTTTAAAGTCAAGAAGTGAAGTTACTTTGGAGCGTGATTTTAAATTTAAACACAGCAGCCACCTTTGGAAAGGGATTCCAATTATAGCCGCCAATATGGATACGGTAGGCACTTTTGAAATGGCCAAAGTGCTAGCTCAACACCAACTCGTAACGGCTATTCATAAACACTATTCCTTAGCAGAATGGCATTCTTTTCTTAGCGATAAAACCGAAGATTTTTACAATCATATTGCTGTAAGTACAGGCACAAGCAAAGAAGATGCTGCCAAATTGAAAGAAATTACCGATACTTTTCCGCAGCTTAAATTTATATGTATCGATGTGGCCAATGGCTATTCGGAACATTTTGTGGATTTTGTAAAATATGCTAGGGATAACTTTAACGATAAAATTATAATGGCCGGCAATGTGGTTACCGGGGAAATGGTAGAGGAATTACTAATTGCTGGTGCAGACATAGTTAAAGTAGGGATTGGCCCGGGAAGCGTTTGTACTACAAGGGTTAAAACTGGCGTTGGTTACCCTCAACTTTCAGCCATTATAGAATGTGCCGATGCAGCTCATGGGCTAAGCGGACAAATAATTTCTGATGGAGGCTGTAAAATCCCAGGTGATATTGCTAAGGCTTTTGGCGGTGGTGCCGATTTTGTAATGCTTGGTGGTATGTTGGCTGGACATACCGAAAGTGGTGGTGAAATTATTACCAGAAATGGGGAAAAATTTAAGGCGTTCTATGGAATGAGTTCTGAAACGGCTATGAAAAAACACGCTGGAGGTGTAGCAGAATATCGTGCAAGCGAAGGTAAAACGGTGGAAATACCTTATCGTGGTGATGTTGCCTATACCTTGCAGGACATGTTGGGAGGATTGCGTTCTACCTGCACCTATGTAGGGGCAAGCCGCCTTAAGGAACTTACAAAAAGAACTACGTTTATAAGGGTTCAAGAACAACACAATGAAGTGTTTTCCTAAAAGTAAAATTATCAATGTTGCCAAAATCCCCCTTTACGTTATTCATTTTTATTCTACTGTATTTTCTTTTTTCTTGTTCTGAAGAAAAAGAGATGCCAGAAATGACTTTCCCTGCGGATAAATGGGAAGAAAAATCTCCAAAACAGCTGGGAATTGATGAAATTAAAATGCTAGATGCATTGAAATATCTAGCTTCTGAATGTGGTAAGGACAGCCTACAGGAGGTAATGGTCATTAGAAATGGATATCTCGTATACAAAGGAGATAGCATTTATAAAAAACACAATATATATTCTTCTACGAAGTCTTTTACAAGCACAGTTTTTGGTTTGATGATTGAAGACGGAGTCCTTTCTGAAGAAACACTGGCTGCAACCATCGATACCAATTTAATGGAAAACTACCCCAGGGTTCAACTTCGACATTTTGCTAGTATGACCTCTGGATATTCTGCCGTTGGCGACAGTCGATGGAACGAACCCAGCAAAGATTGGTCGCCCACGCCATATAAAATTGGCAGTCCGTTATTCGAACCTGGTTCAGCTTTCGCTTATTGGGATGAAGCACAAATGATGTTCGGTAGACTTCTAACCATAAAAGCCCACAAGCCGCTCAAAGAAATATTTGATGACAAAATAGGAAATCAAATACATTTCGGGAATTATGAATGGTGGAACGAAGGCGATTTTGAGGGTATTCCATTGAACAATGGATGTACCGGAATTTCCATTAATGCCAGTCAACTAGCTAGGTTCGGACACTTATTTTTAATGGAGGGAACTGGGATGGAAAACAGCTGATAAATAAAAAGTGGATAAGCAAAGCAACTTCCAATCAGGTTCATACAGATGTAATAGCCAATACCGATCGCAACAATGTAGATGGCAGGGGCTGTTATGGCTACAATTGGTGGGTAATCGGCAAAATGCCTTCTGGGAATTACCATATGCCGGACGCACCAAGAAGCTTATTTTATGCAAGCGGATTTAACAAAAATATGTGTTTCGTAATTCCAGAATGGAATTTGGTATTTGTTCGACGGGGAGAAGACGGTAATCCAACAAAAGGAAAAAAAGAGGTCTATAATGAATTCTTTAAGCGTTTAGCGTTGGCTATCGAAAAGGGAACTATCCAAAAATAACCACCAAAAGTTCTTTTAAAAGATCTGCTTGAGAAATACTTACCGCTCCCACTCCCTTGCTCCTCACATCGATATCCCTTAGGTGAGCGACAATTTTACTACTTTTCTTCATAGGATAATTTCGGGCGGCCGTTTGATATTCACCAACAAAATAAGGATTTATTTTAAGCGCAGATGCAACACTTCCCTTAGAATGGTCTTTTAAACCGTGGTATTGCAAAAGCTGGGAAAAGAAACTATAAATTAATGATATGGTTACCACCAAGGGGTTATCTTTCGGGTTTTGTGCAAAATAATTCACAATACGCGTGGCTTTTACGATATCCCGCTCCCCAATGGCCTTTCTAAGTTCAAAATTGTTATAATCCTTACTAATCCCAATATTCTCTTCGATGTGTTTTGGAGTAATCTCCTCCCCTTTCGGAATTATGAGCTGTAATTTTTCGAGTTCGTTGTTTATTTTTCCCAAATCGGTCCCTAAAAACTCAACCAACATCTGGGCTGCCTTGGGGGTAATCCCATATTTTTTTCCGGCCAAAACCCTACGAATCCAATCACCAATCTGGTTCTCATACAGTTTTTTACTTTCATAAATATAACCCGTTTTGGCAATGGCTTTATATGCTTTTTTACGCTTATCCAATTTTTTGTATTTATAACATATTACCAATACTGTAGTGGGTTGCGGATTTAATGCATAAGCCTCCAATTGGTCGATGGTGCGAGATAAATGCTGTGCCTCTTTTACTATTATTACCTGCCGCTCTGCCATCATCGGGTAGCGTTTGGCACTTGAAACAATCTCATCGATGGAAACATCTTTTCCATAAAGCACCATTTGGTTAAAACCACGTTCTTCTTCGGTTAAAATAGACTGTTCCATGTATTGGGATATCTTATCCACATAATAGGGCTCTTCCCCCATTAAAAAATAGATGGGCTTTATGTTTCCCGCTTTAACATCGTTTACAATCTTCTTTATTTCATCCATAAAAAGAATAGGTGATTTTTTGAAGAACATACTTTGACTTTTTACAAATGATTAAAAAATCAAGACGAGTTCTTAATGATATTTCTGATATTTGTTGCTATGCAAGCACTTAATTTTCCAGCATACCAATTCCGATTCAAAAATAGCGAAAATAAAGTCCAAATTTTTGATCCCATCCGGAAAAAATTCATTCAACTTCAACCTGAAGAATGGGTACGACAGCATGTTGTCTCTTTTTTAATTTCAGAAAAAAATTATCCAAAGTCACTTATCAATGTGGAAAAAGAACTGTTGGTCAACACTTTAAAGAGAAGGTACGATGTGTTGGTTTACAACTCAAACGGAAGCATTGAGCTGGTTGTAGAATGTAAGGCTCCATCGGTTAAGATTACCCAGGCCACTTTCGATCAGATTGCGCGCTATAATTTATCTTTAAAGGCAGAATATTTGATGGTTACCAATGGCCTTGATCACTATTTCTGTAAAATGGACTACCAACAGGAAAAATATATTTTTCTAAAGGATATTCCACCTTATATGCTTTAATTTGCAATCGGTTTTAAAAAGAGAACTCGAAAAATATAAATGGAGATAGCTGTAGTTATACTGAATTGGAATGGGAAAGCGCTTTTAGAAAAGTTTTTGCCATCAGTAATAAACTATTCCCCCCAAGCTCATATTTATGTGGCCGATAACGCTTCTTCAGATGATTCCATTGCCTTTTTAAAAGATAAGTACCCGCAGGTTTCCATCATTCAGAATACAACAAACGGTGGGTTTGCGAAAGGTTATAATGAAGCTTTGAAAGATGTAAAAGAAGATATTTTCTGTCTTCTAAATTCCGATGTTGAAGTTACCGAGAATTGGCTGGAACCGATAGAAAAAGCATTTAAAGACTTCCCAAATACTGCTATTCTTCAGCCAAAAATTTTAGATTATAAAAATAAAGATCATTTTGAATATGCCGGGGCAGCAGGCGGATTTATTGACCGACTAGGGTACCCTTTTTGTCGTGGCCGGGTTTTTCAAACCCTCGAAGAAGATAAAGGGCAATACAACGATATAAAGGAAATATTTTGGGCCACTGGCGCCTGTATGTTTGTAAAACGGGAAGTTTTTAACGCCCTAAAAGGTTTCGACGAAGATTATTTTGCGCACCAAGAAGAAATAGACCTTTGCTGGCGGGCACACAATAGAAACTACACCATTTTGTATGTTGGCACATCCCACGTTTACCATGTTGGTGGCGCCACGTTGGGAAATATGAATCCGAAAAAGACCTTTTTAAATTTCAGGAATTCCCTTTTTTCCATCACCAAGAACCTTCCTAAAAGAAAGGTAGTTCCTCTTATTGTAGCCCGTTTATTTTTAGATGGAATTGCAGCTTTGCGCTTTTTGTTTCAGTTTAAATTTTTGCATCTTTTTGCAATATTAAAAGCCCATTTAAGTTATTATTACTACTTTGTAAGAATCTTTAAAAAAAGAGGGGTTATCAACAAAGACATTAAGTATTTTGAATGTACTTCAATAGTGCTTAGTTATTTCTTGAAACAAAAAAGGTATTATTATGAAATTGTAAATCAGCGTTCTTCGCGATAATACAGTTCATTTAAGAGAAAATTAACTAAAAACGATGTACATACATTTGCTTTTTATATAATTTTGTTTTAAAATGTTAAAACGTTAATTAAGTAAAATCATAATCATGAAAAGAATTTTTTTATTAGGTGCCATGAGCGCTATTTTTCTAACATCTTGTGTTTCTTCTAAGAAATATGCTGAATTAGAGCAAAAACAAAAGGAAACCCAAGACCTGTTAAATTCAGCGACTGTTAAGTTGAATTCGTGTCTAGCGGAAAAAGACAATTATAAAGAGCAAATAGATGTGCTTAAGGCTAATAACCAAGAGTTAATTAACAATATGGGTAATTTAACAACCCTTACATCTAAAGGTGCAGACAACCTTGAAAAGTCTCTAGAGAGCTTAAGGGAAAAAGATCTTACAATAAGAAAATTACAAAATGCAGTTACTCGTAGAGACTCTGTAAATTTAGCTTTAGTACAAAGTTTAAAAGGGGTATTGGGTAATTTGGATGATGAAGATATCAACATTAGCGTAGAAAAAGGTGTTGTTTATGTAAACATTTCAGATAAACTATTATTCTCTAGCGGTAGCACTACAGTTTCTGCAAGAGCTAAAGAGGTTTTAGGAAAAGTTGCTACAGTAGTTAAAAACAAGCCAGATTTCGAATTCATGGTTGAAGGACACACAGATACAGTGCCAATTAAAACTGCAGCTATTAAAGATAACTGGGATTTAAGTGTACTTAGAGCAACTTCTGTTGTTAGAATTTTACAAGACGAGTTTGGCGTAGCTCCAGCTAGAATGACTGCAGCTGGTAGAGGTCAATATGTTCCTGTTGCATCTAACGATACTGCAGATGGAAAAGCTAAAAACCGTAGAACTAGAATTGTTATCTTACCTAAGTTAGATCAATTCTACAGCATGATTGAAGAAGGAATGAAAGATCCTAAAATTAACTAAGGATCCGTTCTAAATATATATTTAAAAGCATCGCTTCGGCGATGCTTTTTTTGTTATACTACATACATGTTCATTATTTAATAAAATCCTGATAATGATCGTATCTTCTAAAAATACTTTCTACGTAGTTATAAGGCTCCGTCCCTTTTACATACCCATATTTTATACCTTCTTTACGGTAGTTTTCCTCTTTGCTTAGCGCTAACAACATGTTTTCCACATTATTGTCCCATGTGTTTTTATCAAGCCCGTTCATCTTTGTCAAGGTTATGGCGTCTTCAATATGCCGAAACCCACAATCGTAAGCGGCCATCGTGAATTTAATACGCTGTTCAGCATCAGGAATAAAATTGTAATAATCGTAAAGCTTTTTTAAATATTTAGATCCGCCTGTGATATTTTCCGTAGGATCTGTTATATTATCAACGCCCATATCATTGGCAGTGCCAGGCATTAACTGCATTAGCCCCATTGCCCCTGCCCAAGAAGTGGTAGTGGGATCAAAACGGGATTCTTGATAAATAAGTGAAGATAGCAAACGCCAGTCCCATTCTAAATAATCGGCTCCTTTTTTAATGATATCATCATACGGACTAATTTCATTGGTATTAAGACTGAAAAAATCGCTTTTAATTCTTCGATTAAAGCTTCTCGTATTTTTAAAATATTTCCGGTAGGTTACAATATAATCTACATCCTTCCGAATGCGCACGACCCAATTATTCACTTCAGCCAACAGATTTTTAGAAGATGGCCTAACAGCCCAAGCAATACGCTGTGAGAAACTCACAGGCACAGACACATCTAAATTTGAATAGTAAGAAGCTTGTAAATTTGCCAAATAATCGTCTGCAACAGTATATTTTACTTCACCATTGCTAACCTTCTCCATTACTTCATCTGTAGAATAACTCCCTTTTATGGTATCTATATGTATGGTCCCTCCCAATTCCTCGGAAAGATTTTTAATACGCTGAAAATAGGCAGTATTCTTTCTTACACTTACCGTATCCCCCAATAACTCCATTGGGTCGTGAATTAAAGCCCTGTCTAATTTTGCCCAATTTAAAGTGCGCCAATTATCAGGTTTCTTCTGTACCAAGACTTGTTTTGTTAAGTACAAATAATCTGAAAAAGCCACTTTTTCTTTTCTTTCTGAAGAGATGGTCAAACCGTGTGCAATAATATCCCCTTCGCCAGCCAATAAAGCATCTATTAAATGATTTAAATTATCCACTATTTTAACCTCTAGTTTTACTCCTAAATCTTCTGCCAATCCCTTTAGAAGTTCATACTCAAACCCCATAGTTTGACCTCGGTATAAAAAATAACTGGTGGAACTATATACCACCAAAGCACGTAAAATTCCTTCCTCTTTGATGGCATCTAGATCCCGATATACAATTTCTTTCTGAGCCTCCTTTGCGGAAGGAAGGGTATCCAAAGTTTCTGTATCAACAGATTTATTTTTATTTGAAGAACTTTCTGTCTCACAGCTAAAAAGCAGTACACATAAAAGAAAGAAATATCGGCGCATATGTAATGGGATTAACAGTTTTTTGAAAAATTGAAATAATTTAACTTCTTATAAATGAAATAAATTTAAGAAATTATAATTCTCCATGACCCAACATGATCTTTATAGTGGTTGTATTTTCTTTAATGACCTGAAAGGGAATTTCCAATTCTTTCGCTAAATTTAATGAGTTTATACCTTCTGCTGATAGTATCTCAACTGAAAACAGACATATTATGATGAATGGTTTTTAAAAAAACAGATAGGCGAAGGATTTCATAAAAAAAGAAATGGTAGTTTGGTTAAAGTATTGAAAGTAAGTGTATAAATTAAAAGAAGTTACAAAAAGCCTCTAAATTTAAAATGCATAGTTGAATTTTGTTATATTTAAAAACTAATTTTATTTAATGAAGATCCAGATATTCAATAAATACTTAATCACAGCTTTTTGTATTGTTTTCTTTTTTTCTTGTGAAAATAAAAAAGAAGAAGAAACGCTTCAAAAGATAAATTGGAAGAATAGGGAAATTGGCGAAAATCTTCCCGATACTTTAACCCAAGGGCAAACATATTTATCGGTTTACTCTCAAATATATAGTTATACCCAGCATGCACAACAAGACCTTACCACAACGATAAGTCTAAGAAACGTAAGCGAAAAAGACAGTGTTTATATATCGAAGGCTAACTATTTTAACGAATCTGGAACACTTGTTCGTTCTTACGTCTCCAACACTATTTTTTTGGCTCCCATGGAAACTTTAGAAATAATTATTGATAACAAGGATAACGAAGGTGGTTCTGGTGGAAATTTTATGTTTAATTGGATTTCCAAGGCAAACACGCCTCCTCCACATTTTGAAGCTGTGATGATTTCCACAGCAGGGCAACAAGGTCTTTCTTTTACTACCTCGGGGGTGCGGGTTAAATAAATTATTAAGATTCTTGTTTTCGATAGCTTATAATCGCCAAGGTATTAAAGATGATGGCTAAAACAAGGGTGTATATAAACTCCATTTTAATAGCCGCCCAGCCACTACCTTTCATTAGTACTTTTCTGGCAACCGAAATAAAATGAGCCAAAGGGTTAGGAATAGTAGCGTACTGCGCCCATTTTGGCATACTTTCTATTGGGGTAAACAATCCACACATTAAAATAAATATTAGGATAAAAAAAAACGCTACAAAAATCGCCTGTTGCTGAGTGTTTGCGAAATTTGATATTAATAAACCAAATCCCAGAACAGCTACCAAATTCACTATGGCGTATAAAAACAAAGTAATAAGACTGCCACGCATCGGGATGTTGAAAATGATCTTACTTACCGTTAAACCAATAATTAAAAGAAATATCCCAATACATAAAAATGGGATTAGTTTTCCTAAAATGAACTGCCATTTTTTAATTGGAGTAACATTGATCTGCTCTATAGTTCCAATTTCCCTTTCTCGAACGACATTCATGGCAGAAAGTACAATGGTTAAAAGTGCGGTGAGTTCTGCAAGAATTCCTGGCGCCATAAAATGAGTATATTTTAATTCAGGATTATACCAATTTCTATTAACAATAGTGGCGGTGTTTGTTTTGGACATCGTGAAAGAGGCAACGTTTTCAATCAAACTTTTATTAAAGGTACTTATAATATTTATTAAGTAGCCCGAACCTACAGTAGCTTGTTGCCCATTGACAGCATTTACTAAAACTTGCATTGAAGGCTGTTCTTTTCGAAGAAATTTCTTTTCAAAATTAGCTGGAATCTGCAAAATGATATCAACCTCATTACCCTGCATATATTTCATGGCTTCTTTATTACCAAAAGGAGTGGCAATTAAAGAAAATCTTTTGTTTGCCATAATTTTGTCGGTTAATTCTTTCGAAAATTCTGACTGATCATTATCGACCACCGCTATATTCACATTTTTAACCTCATTGGAGGCTGCATTGGATAAAAGCAAAAGTTGAATGACGGGCAAAATGGTCATCATAGGCAACAGGGCCTTGTTCCTAAAAATCTGTATAAACTCTTTCTGTATCAAAAACCATAAAACCCTCATTGCAGTCTTATTTTAAAGTTTTTCCAAGTGAGCAAAAGCAAAACAACTGTCATGAACACCAATATTAGAAATGGTTTCCAAATAAATTCCAAGCCCACCCCCCTTAGCATAATTCCTTTAAGAATTTCTATAAAATAGGTAGCTGGTATTAGATGCCCCAAAACCTGCAGTACAAGAGGCATACTGGTTAAAGGAAAAATAAACCCAGACAGAATCATGGATGGCAACATTAGCCCCATTAAAGATCTCATCATAGCATCTTGTTGCGTTTTTGAAGCAGTAGATATAAGCGTTCCTAGTGACAAGGCAGTTATAACGTAGAGCGCGCTCATAATCAATAAAAGAATCAAGCTTCCTACCACTGGTACATCAAAAATAAAATATCCTATAAGCAAAACCAGAATTACATCTACAAAAGATAAAACTGCGTATGGAGTCACCTTCCCTAAAATAATGATAAGTGGATGTAAAGGTGATACTAATAATATTTCCATAGTTCCAGTTTCCTTCTCTTTGGCTATAGTCAAGGAAGTTAACATGGCGGAAATGATTAGTAAAATCAAGGCGATAGTGCCCGGCACAAAGTTATAAGAACTTCTAAGCTGGGGGTTGTATAGCATTCTAGTTTCTATTGGGATCTTATAAGGATTACTGCTTAAGTCTCCTTTTTGTTCTTGAAACCGATGAATCATTTGGTTGGCGTATTGAACCAAGGTATTGGCATTATTGGGATCAGAGCCATCCGCAATTATTTGAATCTTCATTCCAGTATTACTATATAGTGCCGACGAAAAATTTGCTGGGATAACCATTACGAGTTTGGTATCGCCATTTTTAAAGCCAGCCTCCATTTCATCTTCGCTTTTTAATAAATTATGAAGTTTAAAATATCCCGAGCTCTGCATTTGCTGTATAAGCTGTTTACTTTCTTGGTCTTTGGAATGGTCTAAAACATCAATTGCCGCATTTTTAAACTCATTGGTCACTGCAAATCCAAAAATGAGTATTTGTGCCAATGGCATTCCAAAAAGTATTAAAAGCGTACGTTTATCACGTAAAATATGATAGGTTTCCTTTTTTACAAATGCCCAAAATACTTTAAACATCCTGACTAGTTGTTTTTACCAGTTTTATAAATACCTGTTCCATAGAATCCGCACTCATCTGCTTTTTTAAATTCTGCGGCGTGTCGAGCGCCTTTATTTCACCATTTACCATAATTGATACTCTATGGCAATACTCGGCCTCATCCATATAATGTGTAGTTACAAAAATGGTAATCCCCTTGGCTGATGCTGCATAGATAGCTTCCCAAAATTGACGGCGTACACTGGGGTCTACCCCCCCTGTAGGTTCATCTAAAAATACAATTTGAGGTTCGTGGAGCATAGAAACTGCAAAGGCCAATCGCTGTTTCCATCCCAACGGAAGGGAAGCAACTTGTTTGTTTTGAACTTTGGATAAATCCAATTCTTCCAATATTTCCGAAGTTTTACTTTTAATTAGGCCCTTGTTCAACCCGTAGATACCTCCAAAAAATCGAATATTCTCTCTTATGGTAAGATCATTGTACAAGCTAAATTTTTGGGACATATAGCCAATTCCTTTTTTAATTTTTTCATATTCTGTGGTAACATTAAAACCGGCCACCCAACCATCGCCAGAAGTAGGTTTGCTCAATCCTGTTAACATTCTCATAGCCGTCGTTTTCCCAGCCCCATTTGCCCCTAGAAAACCAAAAATCTCACCTTTCTGCACTTGAAAGGAAATAGCATTTACCGCAGTAAACTCACCAAATCTTTTGGTAAGTTGCTTTACCTCGATTACATTTTTTTCAATTTCCTTTTCTTCTCTAATCTTCATAATAATAATTGCACTGCTGAGGAATTATATTCCAAACTATAAAAACTACTTTGTCTATATTTTTGTAAAAGAATTAACTACTCAAGGCCAAAAACACATCTTCAATGTTTGGTTTTATCTTTTTAACCTGCACATCTTGAATACCATCTTCTCTTAATCTCTCTTTCAATTCCGCACTGGATATTTTTTCCCTAGCAGTAAAATGTAAACACTCTCCAAAGGCTAAAACACTATCTGTAAACCTTTGTTTCTTTAGATAAAGCAATAACTGGTAATTATCAGTAGACTTTACTGCAAATAAAGGCTTCTTGTAGGTTTTAATTAGTTCTTCTGGAGTGTCAATAGATAAAATCCTTCCATCTTGCATTAAAGCTATTCTATCACATAAGTTAGCTTCATCCATATAAGGGGTACTCACCAAAATGGCAATCCCATTATTCTTTAGTTTGGCTAACATATCCCAAAATTCGGTTCTACTCACGGCGTCTACACCAGTGGTAGGTTCATCAAGAAAAAGTACTTTAGGCTCATGGATTAAAGCGCAACACAAAGCTAGCTTTTGTTTCATTCCCCCAGACAAATCTCCTGCTTTCCTATCTTTAAATGGTGCTAATTGATCGTAAATATCTTTTATTAAATGATAATTTTCCTGAATAGTGGTTCCAAAAATTGTGGCAAAAAAAGACAGGTTTTCTTCAACTGACAAATCTTGATAAAGGGAAAATTTTCCAGGCATATATCCAACACTTTTTCTAACTTCCTTATATTCATCTACCACATCAAATTCTAAAATATGGGCTTTGCCTTCTTCTGGAAGGATTAAAGTAGTTAAGATTTTAAACAGCGTTGATTTCCCAGCACCATCCGGACCTATGATACCAAATATTTCTCCGGACTTTACTTCAAAAGAAACTCCCGACAAGGCTTTTGTATTTCCATATGACTTTGAAATATTTTCTACTGATATAGCTTTCATCATTTGGTTTCCTATTCCGCAGCATTAAATATAACTTCACCCGGCATACCTATTTTAAGAATGCCCGGATTTACCACCTCAACATCCAAGGCATATACCAAATTTATCCTTTCTTCCTTGGTTTCTATGGTTTTTGGGGTAAATTCGGCTTCACTGGAAATCCATGTTACCGTTCCTTTCAATTGGGAGTAACCATCTTTACCGTCATCAATTCTTACAGTTACTTCTTGATTTAATTGTACATCTTCCAAAAAAGTAGCAGAGGTATAGGCACGAAGTTTTAATTTTGATAGATCTGCAATTCTATAAAGGGGCATACCAATGGTAACAAATTCGTGTTTTTCTCTAATTTTGGTTAAAATGGTTCCGTTAATGGGATTGTTTATTACATAATCTTGAATATTATTATCAAGCGCTTCAATCTGCGCGCTAATAGGTAATCTCTGGGATAAAACACCCCTATTGGCAACACTAATTTGTTTTTTGGTTGATGCAATTTGCTGATTTACAACATCCAATTCGCCGTTGTAATCATCCAACTGTTTTTGAGTTGCAGCCTTTTGATCGTACAATTTCTGTATACGATTTCTTTCCCTTGTAAGGTTGCTTTTCTTCTCTAAAAGAACGGCAATTTCTGGTGCAGCTTCCTGTAGTTTGTCATTTAGCGATGCCAACGTCACCTTCAATTCCATTTTTTTTAAATAAAGTTGTGTTGTATCTATTAGTCCAACATTCACCCCCTTTTGTTTTATATCGCCTTCTTCTACGTCGAAATATAGCAATTCCCCGTTCCCTTTTGCACTTATCGTAATTGTAGTAGCTTCAAAATTACCGTAAGCATCCGCTTTGTCATCACTAGAACAGGCAATAAGGGCAAATGCCAGACCAACGAATATTGTATATTTGTTTCCCATGCTTCTATAATTTTCCAATGAGGGTTAAATATTCTATTTTTAGTTGTTCCAATTGAACTTTATGAAATTCGTATTTTTGCTCTGCTTGCAACGCTGCATTCACCTGCAATAAATAATCGTTACTGTTTATCACGCCATTAGCCAGTTGTACATCTGATTGTTTTAGGATAGATTGCTGCAAGCCTACTATTTCCTTATCATTTTCAAGTAATTTTTCAGTAGCTCTTATACGCTCAATAAATTCAGCTTTTCGCGATTCTATATCAAATTTAAAAGCATGTTTCTGAGCTTCCAGTTGCTGCTTTTCCAATTCTAAAATTTCCTTTTCCTTTTTTACTTTCCCCCAATCGTACACTTCCCAATTAATACGTACACCCCCCAATGCGTAGGTGGCAGTTTCTATGGCAGCAAAATTAACTGGGTTAGGATAACCAACACCACCTTGGGCAAATAGACCAACTTTAGGCATTCTTAAGGCTGAAACAATTGACTTTTGAGCTTCCAAAGCCTCCATTTGATAATTAAACAATTGGGCTTCTGGACGCTCTATCTCCATAAATATATCGGTAGAAACTTTTGGCGTTATTAATGTGGTTGCTTCAGAAATTGAAACCCCTACCAATTCTTCCAAAACGGACAAATAAGCTTTAAGATCACCCGAAAGTTGATCATAATCGGACAAAAGCTCCAATTCCCTGACCATAAGTTTCGTTAATTCACTTTCCAACACTATCCCACTGCTATATTTTGCTTGAACTTCGGAAATTGTTGTTTTTAAATTATTCAAGGAAGTTGACAAAAGTTGTTGCTGTTGCTGCGCCAGAAGAACCATGAAATAAGCCTTATTTACCCTATCTTTTAGATTGCGTAACGTAACTTTTAAAGATTGTTGATTTACCTGTAGGGAAGATTCCTGTACTCTTCTTTTAGAACTAACCAAACCGCCATCGTAGATAAAAAAATTAGCGTCTAAATAGGTTTTATAACTTTCTAAAGGGAGTTCGAAAAATATAGGACTGTCTGGAGAATCTACTCCCAAAGTTAAGTTTTCGGTCTGTACTTGTCCTTGAGCATTGGCGGTAATTTCTGGAAGTCGCTCTTTATTTAATAATTTAGTATTTAAACTGTAGATACTGTCTATTAAATCTTTATTGGCTGAAGTGGGATATTTGGCTTCGGCCAATTCATAAGCCTGCGTTAATTCCAAGGATTTTTCTTGAGATAAGGCCTCGTACGAAAAAATTAAAATACTAGCTGTCGTAAAAACTTTAAACCAGTATTTAACCCCTAAAATATTTTTATAAAAATGAATCATACTTAAAAATCAACCAAATGGTTGAATAAATATAAAAAAAATTTTACAATAAATTGGTTTTCAGCAAGTCTAAAACGATTTCTTTGCGCTCCATCATCATTTTACGATATGTTTTTTCTGATATTTCCAGGACATTTTTGAAAATAGGCTCGGCCACAAATGGAAAAACAATAAGCGACATCACCGTTAATATAAGTTGGTTTACCGGAACTTTCTTGATTATTCCTTTTTTTTGTTCCTGTTTAATCTCCTCAGCAAAGTTTTCCAAAGGTGTTTTCATATGCTTTTTTAATTTGGATGAAAGATGGACCCTGTTTTGAGAGAGTTCATGTAGCATAAATAAAGGTATGTGTGGATGTTTTGAAATGGTATTAATGTAAGTCACGACTAATCGTTGCAGTTTTTCAATCACCGAAAAATCACCAGAAATAGCTTCTATAAACTTTGGTGCCAGTAAAACAATGGCCTGTTCCATTATTTTGGAAAAAAGAACATCTTTACTTTTATAATAGTAATGAAGCATTGATTTGTTAATATTAGCCTCGTCTGCAATTTCCTGCATACGTGCACCCGCGTACCCCTTTAGAATAAAAATTTTCTTGGCAGCTTCCAATATTTTTTGATCGGTTCCTTTCGTGGCCATATTTGCTCCTTACTATTCTCTGTTTAAATATAGCTGTTTTTATTTAAGATTTAATATCAGCACGCTAAAAGCACTAGCGGTGGGCTTTTTATATCAATTATTTATATTTACGGAATTCCATAAATATAAAACCTCCCTATTACCTATTTTTGAAAATTTCAAATCCTAAACTATTAATCACAATGAAAAAGTACTTTTTAATTTTAATGATTACCATCACTTTAGTTCCCAAAAACCTTGCTGCCCAGAATAATGGAGCTGCAGCAGCTGCGGCAGCTGGCGCTCTAATTGCCATTGGTGCAGGTATTGCTGCCGTAGAACAAATGAAAGAACGTGCAGAATTAACTGCTACTGAATGGATCTTAGCAAATAATCCTGAACTTCAAAACTTCTCTCTTAAAACAATTGACTTTGATGGAAAGAAAGTTAAAGATATGTCTGCAGCCTCTGTTATCACTTTTAAGATACAGCAATTTACTCCGAAAGAAGATATCGAATTGGACGGTACAAAACATGTCTTGATTGGTTTTACCAGTCACGGTTGGATTAATGAATACGGAATAAATTTTGAAAAAGTAAAATGGTTCCTACTAAACTCCGATAAATGGTTGGATATGATGACAAGTTATGTTACTGCGGCTTCTGGACTCACAAACAAAGATGCCATAAGAAACACACTTTTAGACGGGAAAATTGTAAATAGGGGCGTAAGGACGAAAGGAAAAGGAGATATCGATTTTTACAAGATGGATGGCGATATGTATACATCCATTGATTATGACCACCATATGAAATTTGTATATAACGAAAGATCACTGGGTATTTTTTTAAAGGAAACTCAAAATCTTGTTCAAATAAGCAGAGGAAGCATAATTGATATTCACGATTTTTTCTTCAATAATTAAAGAAATTTAATTCTTAGTATAAAAAAGAAGCCGTTTCAATTAGTTTTGAGACGGCTTCTTTATGGATACTTATGCTTTAAACAAAGGTCTATGAGCCATCAAGCGATATACATGGTTTTTGGCAGCTTCAATTTTAGTTTCATCCTCGCGGTTCATTAGAACTTCATCTACCAAATTCACAACGGCTTCCATATCTTCTTCTACCAAACCTCTGGTAGTAACCGCTGCAGTTCCAATACGAATACCACTTGTAACAAACGGACTCTTATCATCAAAAGGAACCATATTTTTATTTACGGTAATATTTGCTTTTCCAAGGGCTTCTTCCCCTTCTTTTCCAGAAATATCTTTATTTCTCAAATCTATCAATACCATATGGTTATCGGTTCCATCAGAAATAATCTTATACCCCTTTTCAACGAAAGCTTTAGCCATGGCGGCTGCATTTTTCTTTACTTGTACTATATAATGCAAGAAATCTTCACTTAAAGCTTCACCAAAAGCAATAGCTTTTGCCGCAATAATATGCTCCAAAGGACCTCCTTGGTTGCCAGGGAATACCGCACTGTCTAATAAGGAAGACATCATTTTAAGATTCCCATTCTTTAATTTTAATCCAAAAGGATTTTCAAAATCTTTCCCCATTAGTATGAGTCCGCCTCGAGGCCCACGCAATGTTTTGTGGGTAGTTGTAGTTACTATGTGGCAATGTGGAATTGGATCACTTAGCACTCCTTTAGCAATTAATCCTGCTGGATGCGAAACGTCTGCCATTAATAAAGCATCCACACTGTCTGCAATCTCCCTGAACTTTTTAAAATCTATATCCCTAGAGTATGCAGAAGCACCGGCAATAATTAATTTAGGTTTTTCTTTTTTAGCTACTTCGGCGATATGCTCGTAGTTCAATCTACCGGTTTCTTTTTCCACCCCGTAAAAAACAGGATCATACAATTTTCCAGAAAAGTTAACTGGCGAACCATGGGTAAGGTGCCCACCATGAGAAAGATCGAAACCTAAAATTTTATCTCCAGGTTTTAGACACGCTGCGAAAACAGCGGTATTTGCTTGCGAACCACTATGCGGTTGTACATTGGCATATACGGCACCGAAAAGTTCTTTTGCACGCTCAATGGCAATGGTTTCCACCTCGTCTACAACCTCACATCCTCCATAGTAACGTTTTCCAGGATATCCTTCGGCGTATTTATTGGTTAGTACAGAACCTGCAGCTTCCATTACCTGTTCGCTTACAAAATTTTCTGAAGCAATAAGCTCAATCCCTTCTAGCTGTCGTTTCTTTTCAGCTTCTATAAGATCAAAAATCTGTTCGTCTCTTTTCATGTGTCTCTTTTTAGTTGTCTTTTCAAATTTTACACCTACCTTAACGGCAGGCAGGTGAAACATCCGTATAATCATTCCCTTTTACAGCTTAGAATTAACTAAGAATGTTTCATTTGGGAGTATTTCGTTAAAGAATGGTCAAAAATATAAAATAGATTCGGTAAATTGGTAGAAATTAATACCTTTAAATCCTAAATTATCAAACAATAATTAACAAAATTGTCATGTCTGATACAGCAAACAATCCAAATAGAAAATCTTGGCTAACCGTAAGTCAGGATTCCGACTTCCCTATACAAAATATTCCCTTCGGTGTCTTTTTAACCAGAGACGATGTTATTACCATTGGAACCCGAATTGGTGATACTGCTATTGACTTAGGAGCACTACACCAATTGGGATATTTCAACGGAATTCCACTTACCGACGATATATTCCTTCAAGATACTTTAAATGATTTTATTTCTGACGGAAAGAAAACATGGCGACTGGTAAGAAACAGAATTGCCGAAATTTTCGACGCCAAGAACGAAACCCTGAAGAACAATGAAGAACACCGTAAGATCGTTCTCTTTGCTTTAGACGAAATTGAAATGCAACTACCTGTACAGATTGGCGATTATACCGATTTTTACAGCAGTAAAGAGCATGCTACCAATGTGGGTACCATGTTTCGGGACCCCGATAATGCACTGTTGCCAAACTGGTTGCACATTCCCGTAGGCTATCACGGTAGAAGTTCTTCTATTGTACCCAGCGGAATCCCTATTCGCCGACCAAAAGGACAAACATTGCCTCAAGGAGCGGAAGAACCTGTTTTTGGACCTTCTAAATTAGTGGACTTCGAATTGGAAATGGCTTTTATAACTACAGATGCGAACCATTTGGGGGAACCTATCCCAGTTGAAGAAGCCGAAGATTATATATTTGGAATGGTACTGTTTAACGACTGGAGCGCAAGGGACATACAAAAATGGGAATACGTACCATTGGGACCATTCTTAGCCAAAAATTTTGCATCCTCCATTTCTCCGTGGATTGTTACACTCGATGCACTGCAACCGTTTAAGGTAGAAGGACCAAAACAAGATCCAGAGCCTCTGCCCTATCTTCATTTTAAAGGAAAAAAGAGCTACGACATTAATCTTGAAGTAGATTTAACACCAGAAAATGGGGAAGCGACTACGGTTACGAAAAGTAATTTTAAATACATGTACTGGAATATGTCTCAGCAATTGGCGCACCATACCATTAATGGCTGTAACGTAATAAGCGGGGATATGATGGGTAGTGGAACCATTTCGGGACCTACTCCAGATTCTTATGGTTCAATGCTCGAACTCACCTGGAAAGGGGAAAAACCAATTAAAATGAAAGATGGTAGCGAGCGTAAATTTATAAATGACGGCGATACGGTTACAATGCGCGGATATTGTAAAAACGAGAAGGTAAGGATTGGTTTTGGAGAAGTTGCCAATAAGCTTTTGCCACCATTCAACCCTAAAAAGAACAAAAAATAAAGTTTCTCGGGTTAGAAAAATTTAATGCCGTCCAAATTTATACTTGAGACGGCATTTTTATTTCAACTCCTTCCCGAAACAAATACTCAGTTCGCTATTCGTATAAGGTCCATAGTTTGGTAATTGTTGATATCCATTCTTTTTATACAACGCAATGGCATCTTTATAGTCAATTCCTGTTTCTAAAATAGTTTTATTAAATGAAAGATCTTTGCTCCATACCTCCAATTCTTTTAAAATTATAGAGGCCACCCCTTTTCCCCGACAATTCGGGGCTACATACATCCTTTTGATCTCTGCCGTATTTAAGTCGTAAGGTTTTATAGCTCCACAACCAACCACGGTTTCGTCTAAATAAGCTAACACTACTTCGGTGAGTGTTTCAATTTTATTGAATTGATCATAAAACTCATGGGCATCCCCATCCATAACAGCTAGGTAACGATCTAGATGTTTCACTAATTTTTTAAAATCAGTATGCGCAGCGTCGGTGCGGATTAAGGTAATCATCCCTAAATAAAATCAGAAATCTTTTCAGCTTCTATCTGACCATGTGATTCATGATAAACCACATTTCCATTTTTTACGATTAACAGTTGCGGACTCTCATGGCGTACTCCAAACGTTTCCGCTATGGCATTAGAAACATCACGATGCTTCAGGATGTCCAAAAAATATAATTTTACTTGATTTTCAGAAAAATCATAAGCATTTTCAAAATTGCTCAAGGCAAACCTACTAATACCGCATCGGGTACTGTGCTTAAATATTACCACTGGAAACGATTTGGATTCCTCCTTTATTATTTCAAACTGTGAAACATCTATTAAATGATTCCAATTCAGATCTTTATCTTTATTTTCTTGGCTTTCGCCGAATATAGATTTAAAAAAATTCATAAATTTAATGTAAAGGTATTGTTCCGATAAAACACATCAATGAGTCAAAAAGTCACTATTTTAACGTGAAAAAGCGTCAAAAAGTCAGTTTTTAAGATCGGAATACTAATTGCTTAACAAATATCGACAATAAACATTTAAATATAATGAACTTAAATAATTTTACCATAAAATCTCAAGAAGCCATACAACAGGCGCAACAAATTGCCCAAGGATATGGACATCAGCAAATAGAAAATGAGCACATTTTTAAAGCATTATTCGATGTGGACGAAAATGTACTCCCCTTTCTTTTGAAAAAACTGAATGTGAATGTAACGCTTTTAAAACAAGTGTTGGAAAGCACCCTTAACAGTTTTTCTAAGGTAGAAGGCGGCGAGCTCATGCTTTCTAGGGAGGCTGGAAAGACATTGAACGAAGCAAGCATCATCGCTAAAAAAATGAATGATGAATTTGTTTCCGTAGAACATTTAATACTTGCCATCTTTAAATCTAAAAGTAAAATTGCTCAAATTTTAAAAGATCAAGGGGTTACCGAAAAAGGTTTAAATGCGGCAATTGAAGAATTGCGAAAAGGGGATCGGGTTACTTCAGCCAGTGCCGAAGAAACCTATAACTCTTTAAATAAATATGCCAAAAATCTCAACCAACTAGCCAATGATGGGAAATTAGATCCCGTAATTGGAAGGGATGAAGAAATACGGCGCGTACTCCAAATCCTCTCCCGAAGAACAAAAAACAATCCTATGCTCGTTGGGGAGCCTGGAGTTGGTAAAACTGCCATTGCCGAAGGTTTAGCGCATAGAATTGTGCAGGGGGATGTTCCAGAAAACTTAAAAGAAAAGCAGATTTTCTCTTTAGATATGGGAGCCCTTATAGCCGGTGCAAAGTACAAAGGGGAATTTGAGGAGCGTTTAAAAGCTGTGATTAAAGAAGTAACCACTTCTGATGGTGACATTGTGTTATTCATTGACGAAATTCATACCCTTGTTGGTGCTGGAGGTGGCCAAGGAGCCATGGATGCCGCAAATATTTTAAAGCCTGCCTTGGCAAGAGGTGAGCTAAGGGCTATTGGCGCCACTACTTTAGACGAATACCAAAAATATTTTGAAAAAGACAAAGCTTTAGAGCGTAGGTTCCAAAAAGTATTGGTAGACGAACCTGATACCGAAAGTGCAATTTCTATTTTACGTGGAATCAAAGAAAAATATGAGACGCACCATAAGGTTCGAATAAAAGATGAAGCTATTATTGCTGCGGTAGAACTATCGCAACGCTATATCACCAATCGTTTTTTACCAGATAAAGCCATCGATTTAATGGATGAGGCGGCTTCTAAAATCCGTATGGAAATCAACTCCAAACCGGAAGAATTGGATGTATACGATAGAAAAATCATGCAATTGGAGATTGAAATTGCTGCCATTAAACGGGAAAACGATGAAAGCAAACTTAAATCCTTAAATGCCGATTTGGCAAACCTTAAGGAAGAGCGTAATGAAATATATGCCAAATGGAAAAGCGAAAAAGATGTGGTAGACGATATTCAAACCACTAAGGAAAATATCGAAAACTACAAATTGGAAGCAGAACGTGCTGAAAGAGATGGTGATTACGGAAAAGTTGCTGAAATACGCTACGGGAAAATCAAGGAGTCGCAGGAAAAACTGGAGGCTCTTCAGAAAAAGCTTCAAGAGGAACAGGCTTCTGGAAAAAGCTTGATAAAAGAAGAAGTCACCAACGATGATATTGCTGAAGTGGTTGCCAAGTGGACGGGTATTCCCGTGACTAAAATGCTGCAAAGCGAACGTGAAAAACTATTAAACCTCGAAGATGAATTGCACCGTCGTGTGGTTGGGCAAGAAGAGGCCATTGAATCGGTTTCAGATGCCATTCGTAGAAGCAGAGCTGGTTTGCAAGACGCCAATAGACCCATTGGTTCGTTTCTTTTCTTAGGGACTACAGGGGTTGGTAAAACAGAGCTTGCCAAAGCGTTGGCCGAATATTTGTTCGATGATGAGAGAGCAATGACACGTATTGATATGAGCGAATATCAAGAACGCCATTCGGTGAGTAGATTGGTGGGCGCACCTCCGGGGTATGTTGGGTATGATGAAGGTGGACAACTTACGGAAGCAGTAAGAAGAAGACCCTATTCTGTAGTACTTTTAGATGAAATAGAAAAAGCGCATCCCGATACTTTTAATATTCTGCTTCAAGTTTTAGATGAAGGAAGACTTACCGATAACAAAGGACGTCTTGCTGACTTTAAAAACACCATTATAATAATGACCAGTAATATTGGAAGTCATATAATTCAAGAGAAATTTGAAGCTACCAAAGATATCGATAGCGCCACCGAAGCAGCAAAAGTAGAAGTACTTGGCCTTTTGAAACAAAGCGTTCGTCCAGAATTCATCAACCGTATAGACGATATTGTAATGTTTACGCCTTTAACCGCAGACAATATAAAAGATATTGTACGCTTACAACTTAAAGGAATCACTAAAATGGTGGCCAAACAAAACATTACACTCGACGCAACGGAAGAAGCTATAGCGCATCTTGCTAAAGTAGGTTACGACCCACAGTACGGTGCAAGACCTGTAAAAAGAGTACTTCAGAAAGAAGTATTGAACAATCTTTCTAAAGAAATATTAAGTGGAAAAATAACTGCGGATAGCATTATTTTAATTGATGAATTTGATGGAGAGTTGGTTTTTAGAAATCAGAATGATTTAATAGAAAATTAACATTTAAGAGCTGTAAGGCACAAACCTTTTAGACGACTGATTCAATGTTAGTTATATTAAAATATAAAGATTAAGGTTAGATAATTCTATTGAATTATTTAGTTTTAAGTTGGTTGGTTAGTTGAGCACCCGTAGCGTTAGTTGCGGGTGCTTTTTTTATCGACTCATAAAATCCACCAATACTTGTGTTTGGAGCTGCAATTCGATTTTCAAATCATCTCATATGTAAAAAACATACCTTTCAGTATTATTTTATATATTTGGAAAGATTCAAATAAGAAATGACAACCAAAGCAGAAAAAACGACCCAGTTTATAATTAAAACGGTGGCACCCATTTTTAATAAAAAAGGATATTCCGCTACGAGTTTGAGCGACATCACCAAAGCAACGGGTCTCACCAAAGGTGCCATCTATGGTAATTTTAAAAACAAAGAAGAGTTAGCATTGCACGTTTTTGAGTACAATTCGAATGTTATCACTTCAAGAATAGAGCAATATATGGATAAAGGAAGTACTCCTTTGGAACGCCTTTTATACTTAGTACGTTTCTACAAAAACTATTACGACTTTACAAGTAATTTTGGTGGTTGCCCCATTGTAAACACCGGAGTGGATGCTTATAATATGTTCCCAGAACTATTAGTAAAAGTCCAAGAGACTATTCATAAAATTGAAGGATATATGAGCGCTGAGATTGAAGAAGGCAAACGTATTGGGGAAATAAGAAACACCATAAACGGCGATGTTTACAGCAAACGTTTTTTCAGTTTAATTAACGGCGCTATTTTTATGAGCCAGACTACTCACAACAAGTCTTATACCACCGATTGTGTAAATGTAATTATAGACACCATTAATCAGCGGTTTAAGTAATTCTATCTTTTGGTACTTTCAGCAGAAGAAAAACACCGATTAAAAATATCAACCCTAATATTAATATAGAGGTACGCATACTTCCTGTAATTTGTGCCATAAATCCGTATAAGAACATTCCAATAACGATCCCAATCTTTTCAGCCACATCATAAAAACTAAAAAACGAAGCCGTATCTTTTGTTTCTGGCAAAAATTTAGAATAGGTAGAACGGGAAAGGGCTTGAATCCCGCCCATGACCAAACCAACCACGGCTGCAGTAAAATAAAATTGTTCTGGAGTTATTACAAAATAAGCATAGCAACAAATTACCACCCAGATAATGTTGATAGCTATTAGGGTTTTAATATTTCCAAATCTTTCCGATGCCCTTGAGGTTAACAAAGCTCCCAAAACAGCCACCAACTGAATTAAAAGTATACTTATAATGAGCCCAGTTGTACGCTGACTGTCGCTTTCCCACGCCAATTCTTCCTCTGCAAAGTATGAAGCCACCAACATAACGGTTTGCACGCCCATACTGTAAACAAAAAATGCGATTAAATATCTCTTCAGTCGGATGTTTTCCCCGAGCTTATGCCATACTTTTTTCAATTCCCGGAAACCGTTCAGCAATAACTTTTTACTAAATTTCCCAGTATTGTTGTTTCCTTTGGGCAAATAGTAAAATGAATATTGACTAAAACCAGCCCACCATATACCAACTAGAATAAAGGATATCTTGGTAGGTTCCCCTGCTCCACTAAAACCAAACCACTCATACTTCATAATCATGGCAAGGTTTAAGAGCAAAAGTAAAACACTGCCTATATAACCAAGCGAATATCCTTTTGCGCTTATTCTGTCCTGTTGCTCTGGAAAAGCCACATCGGGCAAATAAGAATTGTAGAACACCAAACTTCCCCAAAAACCAATAAGTCCAAAGAAATAAGTCGTTAAACTTAAATAAATGTTATCCAGACTGAACCAGTATAAACCAACACTAGAGATGGCTCCCAAATAGCAGAAAAATTTAAGGAACACTTTCTTATTCCCAACAAAATCGGCTATACCAGAAAGTAATGGGGTAAGAAAAGAAACAACTAAAAACGCAAACGAAGTTACGTAGGTAATTAATGGCCCCCGAGCAATTTCACCCCCAAACACTTCAATTTTTTCAATTCCCGCTTCCCGAAACAAGGCGCCATAAAATAAAGGGAAAATAGCAGATGCAATGGTTAAACTATAAACAGAGTTGGCCCAGTCGTAAAAAGCCCATGCGTTGAGTAGTTTTTTACTTCCTTTTTGTAGTGTTTTCATTGGTAAGTATTAAAAAAGCAAGACATCATTTTGGATATCTTGCTTTCAAATATATATAATTAATATACTATCGAGGTTAAAAAAAGATTACTTAAAAGTAGTTACCCCAAATTTAGCGGCCTCCTGTTTAGCTTGAGGGGCCAATGCTTTTAAATTTTGTATCCTTGTTTGGTTGGAAGGGTGTGTACTCATAATTTCTGGTGGTGCTTCACCTCCGGTTGCACTCATACGCCTCCATAGTTCTGCTGCCTCATCTGGGTTATACCCAGCAATGGCCATTAAACGCAACCCAATGGCATCGGCTTCATTCTCGTGGCTTCTGCTAAAAGGGAGCATCGCCCCATAATGGGTTCCTACACCATATGCTTGATTAAAAAGTTCTACAGTCTGAGAACTGCTTCCACCCAAACCAAGCGCTAAATTTCCCGCTAAAGCTCCATATTGCTGCAATTGAGAAGCACTCATACGCTGTGCCCCGTGGTTTGCCAATGCATGAGCCACCTCGTGCCCCATTACGACAGCAATTCCCGTTTCATCTTGACATATGGGTAAAATACCGGTATAAAATACAATCTTTCCTCCTGGCATACACCAAGCATTCATGGTTTCATCTTCCACCAAATTGTATTCCCAACGGTAGTCGTTCAAATACCCTTCGTAACCATTGGCATTAAACCAACGCTCGGCGGCTTTTGCTATACGCTGCCCTACCCTTTTTATGGATTCTGATTGCTCTGTACCCGTTACTACTTTATTTTCTTTTAAAAATTGATCGTATTCAGCGAATGCCGTAGGAAAAATTTGATCGTTCGAGGTAAAATTTAACGTGCTCTTACCGGTAAATGGATTGGTAGAACACGAAAAAATTAACAGAACAAATATTCCAACTGAACAAAATTTCTTCATCATAATTATTTTTTAGCTGTTAAGCGTTTTATCTATATTACTAAAATAAAGAAAATATTACAATCCGATTATATGCAATTCTGTAAAATCTTTCTTAATGGTCATATGGGTATCCCCGTTTAAAATAATTTCCTCTAGAGGTATTTCCACATTATCCAATTGAACACTTTTAACCCGAAAAGGGAGTCCGATTAAATTAATATGGAATTTAGAATACGGAGTTTCATATTTTCCCTCTTTAAACTGCTGAATGATAAGTTCGTTTTCTTTCCCGGTCAATCGGAAAGTACGTAGACTGTACCTTCCCTTTTTATGGTCGAAGCCATCCCCTTTGTCTTCAAAAACCTGAGATTCTTCCTTGCCAAGTTTGTAATAAACATCTAAAGTTAATTCTTCAATTTCTTTTTCCCCCACATATTGTTGTACCGGGTATTTAGGAATTATAGCACCTTCCCTTATAAACAGGGGTATTTTATCGATATCGGCCTCAACCCAACCTTCTTTACCTCCTTTTACCAATTCCCCATCCCAGTAATTATACCAATTACCGCGAGGAATGTACATACGACGTCCTTTGGAATTGGGTTCTAAAATGGGACACACCAATATTTGATTTCCGAAGATAAACTCATCGTTTCTATAATGAGTGTGCAAATCGTCTTGATCGAAATACACCAAAGACTTTATCATAGGGGTGCCAAATTCGGTATATTCATAAAACATGGTATACAAATAAGGCAATAATCGATAACGCAATTCTATAAATTTCTTGGTGATTTCGGTTACCTCATCATCGAAAGACCATGGTTCCTGATGCCCATGATCTCCACTGGAGTGAACCCTACAAAACGGATGGAAAACACCCATTTGTATCCATCTGGCGAATAACTCTCCAGATGGTTGCTCTGCAAATCCGCCAATATCACTTCCTGTAAACGACATTCCGCTCATGGACATTCTCTGAACCTGTACATTCGCTACCCATAAATGTTCCCATGTTGCCACATTATCCCCTGTCCAAGAAGAAGTATATCTTTGGGCTCCCGAGTATGCCGCACGCGTTATTACAAAAGGTCTTTTAGGGAAAGAAAACCGCTTCACCCCTTCATAAGTGGCACGAGCCATTTGCATTCCGTAGATATTATGTGCTTTTCTATGGCTACAAGGATGTCCGTCGTAATTATGCCTTACGTCATCTGGGAACGTTTTTCCGGGCACTTCCATAACGGCGGGTTCGTTCATATCGTTCCAAATACCTTTAATCCCTATATCGGCAATGAGTTCTTTGTAGAGTCCAGCCCACCATTCCCGTACTTCGGGATTTGTGAAATCTGGAAAATTACACTCTCCAGGCCATACCTTCCCTTTCATATAAGGGCCATCTGCCCTTTTACAGAAATAATCGTTTTCTACGGCCTCTTCATACACCCAATAATCTTTATCTATCTTAATTCCTGGATCTATGATGGCAACGGTTTTAAATCCCGCTTCCGAAAGCTCGCTAACCATCTGTTTAGGATCTGGAAAATATTGATTGTTCCAGGTAAAACATCTAAAGCCATCCATATAATCGATATCCAGATAAATAGCATCACAGGGGATCTGCAGCTCCCTAAATTTATAGGCAATTTCTTTGACCTTGCTTTCTGGATAATAACTCCATTTACATTGGTGAAACCCTAAAACCCATAAAGGCGGTAAATCGGGTTTCCCAGTTAGATCGGTATACCCAGAAACCACTTCGGGTACTGAAGGACCATAAATAAAATAGTAATTCATTTCGCCCCCATCGGCCCAAAAACTTGTTATGTTCCGTCGTTCGTGACAAAAGTCGAAATGAGATTTAA
The DNA here is from genome assembly GCF_013391805.1 of Galbibacter sp. BG1. GTDB lineage: Bacteria > Bacteroidota > Bacteroidia > Flavobacteriales > Flavobacteriaceae > Galbibacter. Next base: position 69,564 of record NZ_CP058364.1, read on the forward strand.
AAGTATTATCAAAAAAAATACCGTAGGCGGTATTGTGGTGTAAACCAATGTAAAAAGGAACACTTTTGTACAGCGGATCGAGATCTTTGCCAAAGGCGTATTGATCGGTCACCCAATTTGTGATACGTTTTCCCCGCAGATTCAACTGCGATGGTTTATCGCCCATCCCAAAAAAGCTTTCAGACTCTTGGGAAAACTTACTCATTTTTACAATATTCCCTCCAAAATCATAGCTTTCCTCCCAATGAAAGCCCAATTCGTCTTCATTCAAAATATTACCATCGAGATCTAAAATAGCCAAACGCATATCCATTTTGGAAACACGAACCTCCAATTTAGAGGTTTTCATATAAAAATGATCTTCCTTTTCTTCTACCTCTAGATAATTGTACCCGTAAGTTGCATCTTCTGCGATGGCGTAAGAAAAGTCATCTTCAAAATCTTGTCCTGCCGCATAACGAAATCGCAACACGCTATCCCTTAGAAACGAGATTTGCAGTGCAACATCGTTTTTAGACCGAAACGTAATTTTATCTACTTCTTTTTTATGCGAAACTATTTGAGTAGGAAACAAATTTCCTTTGTATTCAAGCTCTGTATTTGTAATCATAGTATTTTCTTATCTATCTGTCCGTAAAAATGTAGACTGAATATCCCTACTTCGTCCCTTCAAATTTAAAAACAAGCACAGCTAAAGGCGGTAAGGTAATTGCTGCTGAATAATCCTTGCCGTTATATTTTATTTCTTCGGAATTGATTTCCGATTTGTTATGCAATCCGCTTCCATAATATTTTTTGTCGTCACTATTGAAAAGTTCCAGTAAAATACCCGAACGTGAAATTCCAATTCTATAATTCTCACGAACTACGGGCGTAAAATTACAAACTACAATTAAATCGTTTTCCACAAAATGACCTTTTCTCAAATAAGATAATACCGAGTTATCGGCATCTCCATAATTAATCCATTCGAAACCTTCACTACTGAATTGTTTTTCGTGTAAGGCCGGTTGTGTTCGGTATAAATTATTAACATCAGCGACAAAACTTTGCACGCCTTTATGCCCTTCGTATTGCAATAAATGCCAATCTAAACTATTTTGAAAATTCCATTCGTGAGACTGTCCAAATTCATTCCCCATAAACAATAAGTTAGTCCCAGGGTGGGTAAACATATACCCGTAAAGTAGCCTCATGTTGGCAAATCGTTGCCATTCGTCGCCCGGCATTCTTCCAAAAATGGAACTTTTTCCATGCACTACTTCATCATGACTCAAGGGGAGCATAAAATTTTCAGAAAAGGCATAAGTAAGACTAAAGGTAATATCGTTTTGATGATATTTACGGTGGATGGCTCCTTTTTTAAAGTACTCCAGCGTATCGTGCATCCAACCCATCATCCATTTCATCCCAAAACCCAGCCCACCTAAATACACTGGTTTGGAAACCCCGGTGTAAGAAGTAGATTCCTCTGCGATGGTCTGTACCCCTTCAAAATTTGCGTATACGGCTTCATTCATTTCCTTTATAAGCGAAATGGCCTCGAGATTTTCACGGCCTCCATATATATTTGGATCCCATTCCCCTTCTTCACGCGAATAATCTAAATAAAGCATGGATGCTACGGCATCTACCCGCAACCCATCCACATGGTATTTATCCAACCAAAAAATAGCGTTACTTATTAAAAATGCCCGTACCTCATTTCTTCCGTAATTAAAAATAAGGCTTTTCCAATCGGGGTGATATCCTTTTTTTCTATCTGGATGTTCGTATAAATGAGAGCCATCAAAAAATCCCAATCCGTGTGCATCATCTGGGAAATGCGAAGGCACCCAATCCAAGATTACCCCAATTCCTGCTTGATGCAGTTTATCTACCAAAAGCTTAAAATCCTCTGGTGTTCCAAACCGGGAAGTTGGTGCAAAGTAACCCGTTAACTGGTAACCCCACGACGGATCGTAAGGATATTCCATAATTGGCATCAACTCAACATGCGTAAAATTCATTTTCTTTACGTAAGACACCAATTCTGTTGCCAGTTCTTTATAGTTAAGCGATCTTCCAGCATCTTCAATATTTCTTCTCCAAGAGCCCAAATGAACTTCGTAAACCGAATAGGGTTTATCCAAACCGTTTACTGCCGCCCTATTTTTCAACCATTTGCTATCTTTCCATTTATACGAAGCATCCCAAACCACAGATGCCGTATTTGGGGATTCTTCCGCATAAAAAGCAAAAGGATCAGCTTTCTCCGTTTCTATATCTTTATTATTGGAAACAATTTTGTATTTATATTTTGCCCCAGATTTCACTTCGGGTATAAAACCTTCCCAAATTCCAGATTCATCCCATCTCACGAAGAGGGAATGCTCCCCTTGCTGCCAGAAATTAAAATCTCCCACCACCGAAACCTCTTTGGCTGTTGGAGCCCAAACCGCAAAATAGCAACCTTTAACGCCATCTTTTTCAACAATATGCGCCCCCAATTTCTCATAAAGCCGGTAATGCTTTCCACTTTTAAAGAGATCAATATCAAAATCTGTAAATAAACTATGTGGTAGAACCTTGCTCATAATAAACTTGGGGTATTAAAAATATTGCTAGTGTTTTTAAGGTTTGGTTTAATCATCTGTATGGGATTATATTTATATGCTTACTAAATGTATAAAAAAAGGAATTAAATTTGATACATTGCACTCTCAAATTCATTTAAATTAATGACAAAAAGGAAAGAAAACTATCAGCAAACCATTGATATCCCGAAACCCATTACGCTTTCGGCCAAGGCGCTAGAGTTTGTATCTCCTAAATTGGCGAGCAAGTTTGTAGCCAAACTCTTTGCTACCCCCATAAAACATAAAATCCCGAAGCGGGAGCACAAAATGGAAAAAGAAACGCTTCAGGAACGTTTACAGGTGCCTTCCATTAATAAAGAAATAGTTGTTTACAGCTACGGAGAAAGCACCCAAAAAATACTGCTAGTACACGGCTGGAGCGGTCGTGGCACACAATTGGCCAAAATTGCGGAAGCACTGTTGGAAAAAGGATATAGCACCATAAGTTTCGACGGCCCTTCCCACGGAAAGTCCCCAGGAAATACCACCAATATGCTAGAATTTGTAGATGCCGTGATGGCGGTAAACAAAAAATACGGGCCTTTTGAAGCTGCCGTTGGGCACTCCTTGGGAAGCATGACGCTTTTGAATGCCGTAAAAATCGGACTCCCATTAAAAACGATGGTATTGGTAGGAAGTGGTGATAAAATAAATGATATTATTTATGATTTCACCAGTAAACTGGGGCTTAAAGATGCCATTGGCGACCGGGTAAAAGAAAAATTCGATCGGTTGGCAAATGAAGATGTAAACAATTTTTCGGCCAGTTTTGCGGCAAAAGATGTAACCATTCCAGTTTTATTGATTCATGATAAAGACGATATGGACTCTCCCCTTACTTCCTCCGAAAACATCCGCGCCAATTTAGAAAATGCAAAACTTATTGTAACAGAAGGACTTGGACACCGAAAAATACTTGGAGATGAAAAAGTTATAGAAACTCTTATAGCTTATATACAAGAACATTCATAAAAAAATGTAATTTTAAATTATAATTAGCAGCAGGTGCTTCTGTTCTAAAAAATATTGGCATAGCATTTGCGTTTAACTATTAAAACAACACTATTATGAAAAAAATAATCACACTTTTATTTGTAGCCACATTTTTATTTACTGCTTGTGAAGGACCAGAGGGACCCCAAGGACCTCCAGGAACAAATATTGTTGGAGAAACTTTTGAATATACAACCAGCTTTTCTGCTCAAGCAGATTTTTTTGAAGCTTCCTTCAATCCACCATTGGTAGAAGGCGATGCAATGCTCGTTTATCGATTGGAAGATGTTGTGAATGGTGCAGATGTGTGGGAACCTTTGCCTACCGTTACCATTGTAAACAATGATACTGGAGACACTTTGCAGTATAGATTTAATTATACATTAAATGACGTGCAAATAATAGCAGAATGCTCAAACTTCGCAGCATTCGGACCCGAATTATTACAAAATCAAACATTTAGAGCAGTTATCGTACCTTCTGATCTTATTAATGGTATTGATACTTCAAATATTCATGAAGTTATGGAGGCTGCCAACATAAAATCCATTCAAAAGCTGAATTAGATTTAGAGAAAAATATTTTACAGCCCGAAACCAATAGTTTCGGGCTTTTTTTTGCAAGGATTTTAAAACTAATACGTCCAATTATACGTAAGTAAATCAAAAAAAATTATGAAGACTCTATTTTTATCTTTTCTATGTATATTTTTCTTGAGCTGTAATTCTAAAGCCCAAGAGAAGTCCAATAACAATACAACATCCGATTCCAATAAATTTCCAATCTCTAAAACAGAGGCGGAATGGAAGGCAGAACTTACTGACGCCGAATATTACGTTTTACGAAAAGCCGGTACAGAAAGACCTTTTACAAGTGATTTATTGGATAACAAGAAAAAAGGCACTTATGTTTGTGCCGCTTGCGGGACTCCGTTATTTAAAAGTGAACACAAGTTTAAATCGGGAACTGGATGGCCTAGTTTCGATCGTGCCATTGAAGGGAACGTAGCCTACGGGGTAGATAATAAAATTGGAGTGCCTCGGGATGAAGAACATTGCGCTAAATGTGGCGGACATTTAGGACATGTTTTTGATGATGGACCAAGTGAAACTACCGGAAAAAGACACTGCATTAACGGAGTTGCCTTGGATTTCATTCCGGATGAGGAAGGATAAATTTAAAATACAATCTAGAATTCGCTAATTCAGTAAAAGATTTAATTCATTTGTCTATTTCTATAAACAAATTTTATTGCAAACAGGTAGAGTTTGGAAAACAACCATCCCAGTAGCATTCCAATAGATATTCCTGTAATCACATCTAAGGGAAAGTGTACACCAATATATATCCTGCTATAAGCTACAGTAAGTCCCCAGATAACCAATAAAAATGGCAACCACTTATAATTTTTATAAAGTAAAATTGAAAAAAAAGTAACGGTTGCCAGCGAGTTGGAAGCGTGTGCCGAGAAATAGCCGAATTTGCCCCCGCAATATGATTTTACCAAACGCATAAAAGGCTCCACAGTTTCATCGTGGCATGGCCGTAAACGCTCGAAACCATATTTAAAGGCATTTGCAAGTTGATCGGTAACGCCAATCATAGCCGCTACACATAAAAGCAAAATAAGGGTGTTTTTCCACTTTAAGGTTCGCAAACAAAGTATCAGTAACAAAGCATAAAGGGGAATCGACGACCATTTATCTGTCATGAACATCCAGAAGGCATCGTAGGGTTCCCTTCCGAGTCCGTTTAAATATAGAAATAGTTCCTTATCTAGCTGAATAAGTTTTTCCATGCCTTAGTCTTCATCGTATCTACTCACTTCACGATCGTAGAAATCGTTGGCCTGTTGAATCAAGTTTTCAGCTTCCGAAGCTAGCTCCTTCTCATCCTCTGGAGAAAAATCTTCCAACCATTCCACCTCATCATTCTCTAAATTGATGATAAACCGTGGATAATCGGTATGAATTATAAAAATTGAATCCGGATAATCTGTATTGTCACCCAATAAAAATTTTGGTAATTCCATTATTGTTGCTTGTTTTTGGTTTCACTTTTTAAAATTGTTCAAAGTTAAAAGTCGCTTAGAACAATTGCGTTTAGGTTTCTCAATTTATGCTTTTCTCCTTAAGCTTCAGAATTAATTAACTTTTGGGTTAAAGAATTAAATCGAAAATACAAAAATATTGCAGCAATGGTTAATCCAAAGAGCAAACCTATCCAAATCCCCATATTTCCCAAAGATGTTTTTAGTCCTAAATAATAAGAAACAGGAAAACCAATGACCCAATAGGCCACAAAAGTGATAAATGTAGGTATTTTAACATCCTGTAAGCCTCTTAATGCCCCTAAAAAAGTTACCTGTAATCCATCTGATATTTGGAAAAAGGCAGCTATTAGCAATAGTTGTGAGGCTATGGTGATTACCTCTGTATTATCCGCTAAGTTCAACATATCGTTCTGGTCCAAGTAGATTGTGGGCAACCAGTGTCTGCACAGTATGAAAAACAACGCAAAAACCACTTCCAACAAAAAGGTTAAAAAGAAAACAGAAATAGCGATACGTCGCAGCTCTTTAAAGTTTTGCAACCCTTTTTGATTTCCAACACGCACCATAGCGGCAACACTTAAACCAACTCCAACCATATACGTCATACTCGATAAATTAAGTGCAATTTGATTGGCAGCCTGCGGGTTTTTACCCAAAACCCCACTTAACCAAACAGCAGAAGTAAAAATGGCGACTTCGAAAAACATCTGCAAAGCAGAAGGTAATCCAAGATCTACAATCTTTTTCATCATCTGTTTCTCGATGCTTTTCCATTTAAAATTGGTGACATATTTATTTATTTTAACGTTGCTCTTAAACAGCCACCAAAGAAAAACAACCATCATAAACCGGGAAACCAAAGTTCCTATAGCCGCTCCTATAATCCCCAGCTCTGGAAAACCAAATTTCCCAAAAATGAACAGGTAATTGAGGAGTATGTTTACAATATTGGCAACCACGGTTGCATACATCGGGTATTTTGTTTGCGAGAGTCCGTCGGAAAACTGTTTCAATGCTTGGAACATAATTAACGGAACCAAGGAAAAAGCAACCAAATCTAAATATGGCAGTGCGAGCTCGACCACCTCTGCCGGTTGATCCATAAGGTACATCAACGGCTTTGCAAAAAGCAAGGCAATAAATAACAGCAACCCAATTCCTGTACTTAAATACACGCCATGTTTTAAAGATGAACGCCCTCTCTCAATATCCCCAGCTCCGTCGGCCTCTGCAACCAACGGTGTAATAGCGGTGGAAAAGCCTATCCCCAGAGACATTGCAATAAATATAAAGCTATTGCCCAAAGAAACTGCAGCTAATTCTGCCGTACCCAACTGCCCAACCATTACATTATCTGCAAAGGCTACAAAAGTATGGCCCAACATCCCCAAAATAACTGGAAAAGAGAGTTTTAAATTGTATGCAAATTCTTTCGTGTATTGTTCTAAAACCATGAAGTATTTTTGAAGGCGCAAAGATACATTTTACCCTTTTCTTGTCCTAATTTTTAAGAATTGCAATGTCAACCATTGATGCTTTAAAAGAATCTTCCTAATATTTTCAATTAGCTTTTTACTGCTGACAAACAGTTGTCATACCCCACTTGTAAATTTGACTTCAGAAACATTAATCAATAACAATAGAATCATGGAAAATTCTGAAAACACATTACAAACCCAAAAAACTATGGTATTCACCTCTGAAGAATTGCTGAAACACTGGCAAGGGCATCGCGCTTTAACACGTAGGATAATTGAAGCCTTTCCCGAAGAAGCCTTTTTTAATTATAGTATTGGCGGCATGCGTACTTTTGCTGAAATGACTATGGAATTATTGGGTATTGCCGCACCTGGAATGAAGGAAATAGTTTTGGAAAATACCGAAAAATTAAAAGAACATTTCGATCACGGCAACAAAAAAGAAGCTATTTTATCCCTCTGGGACGAATCCACTAACGAAATCAATTCTTATTGGAAACAATTAAATGATGAAGATTTCCCTAAAAAAATCAAACTTTTCGGGGAATATGAGGGTACGGTGATAAGTTCTATACTGTATTTTATTGATAATGAAATACACCACCGCGGCCAAGCATACGTTTACTTAAGAAGTCTTGGGATAGAACCTCCATTCTTCTGGGAACGCTAAAAAATTCCTGGTATTTAATAGTCTTTCTCCATTAAATACCAGTTTTTTTTATTAATCTGTTATTTCTCAAGCTTCTTCCTATCCCAATTGGCCGTATTGGCGCCAGCTACATACGTACTTTTTAAGAAAGTATATAATTTATCTTCTGGATTTTCTGCCTTCTGTACCGTTTCATATTTAAGAAGAAATTCTCCCAAGTCTTCGCTATAAAAAGCTTCGCGGGGCTCTATTTTTTGTTTGCTGAAATTATCGTTGGTGGGATAGATGTAGGAATAAAACGCTGGTTCTGGAAAATCGTCTGAGCCCAACCAGAAGCCGGCACTACTTACCTCTTCACTATAGGCTTCTTGCATTACCTCTAAAGGCATGTTGGGAACCCCTCCAGGATGTTTCGGTGCGGGTCTACCAGAAAAACGGGTTACTGCCAAATCGAAAGCACCCCAGAATAAATGAACCGGACTGCATTTTCCGGTAAATTCACCCCTGAACTTAGTGAAAACGGCATTTGTTTTTAACATCGCTTTCCAAATGTTGAAGGCGTGAGAAGGATTGTAAGTTTTGTTTACCGTATTTTCGACAAAGGGAATTGCGGGTTCCATTTCATTCGGACTCCCATGGATGTCTACATCAATACCAAGTGATGAAAGCTTTTCAAATAAAACGTTGTAAAAATCGGCCACCGTTCTAGAATACAAATCCACATCCGCCGTCTCATCCTCTGAAGTCTTAATGATTAGTTGGTGCTTTTTAAAATCGAACTCCAACTCAAAAGTTTTATTGTCGTATGGAATAGCCTGTGTTGTAAATCCGCAGGTGGAAATATAAAGTGTTACGTGCCATGATTGATTTTGCCAAGGCATTTCCCTCAGTCTTATTTTTCCGACAATCTGAATCCATTGATGAAGGGTAGCAATGGTTTCCTTCATTTCATTGAAATTGAGAACCGGCCAATGTTTTTTATTTTCCATGGTATGATCTTTAATCTTTTAAAACTCCATTTCCTAAACAAAATCCATACATATTTACAAACGAAGTTCTTTAAAGATAATCATTATCCACCAAAATCTAATCTGTTGTTGTAATTATACTTCGAAGCGCGATTTTTAAAGTATCGTCGTAACTTTTTTGGTCTTTCACAACTTTTCCTTCTACCCTAAGACCATTTATTAGCGTGTAAAAGTAATTGGCCAATGCTTCAGGATCGTTTTTTTCTGAAAGTTCTTTAACATCTATTCCTTTTTGAATGGCTTTAGAAATTGCAGCAATGATATTTTTTCGGTTTTGCTGAACAATGGTTAGAATTTCTTCATCATGAGGCGCCAATTCAATCGCTGTATTTACCATAAAGCAACCTTTACTTTCGGCATCGCACATATTTTCTTTAACCAATTGTTGTAAAATTCCGTGAATGGTTTGCTGAAAAGAATTGTTTTCATTTAAAATGGCAATCATTTTTTCTGAAGTATTGTGGGTATAATGTTTAAGTGCAAGCTTAAATAGGCTTTTTTTATCTTTAAAGGCACCATACATACTCGATTTACTAATCCCAAAGGCATCAATTAAATCTTGGGTAGAAACCGCATTATAACCTTTTTTCCAGAATAAATTTTTAGCGGTTTCCAAAACCACTTCTTCATCAAATTCTCTTTTACGTGCCATAATTTTTAAACCAATTCTTAAAAAATATCAATAATAAATTTGTGGGACACTAGTAATAAATGCCCCACAAATTTAGTTATAATTTATTCTGTGTTTAGAACTGCACCATTCCCCCGTCAATATAAATCTCGGTACCGTGAATGTAAGAAGCATTTTCGGAAGCAAGAAACAACACAGCATCTGCGATTTCTTTAGACTTACCAAATCTTCCCATAGGTACTTTTCCCAAAACGGTTTCTGCAAAACCTTGTTGCTCTTCATCATTCATACCTGTTTTATTGAAAAAGTCGGTTTCTATAGGCCCTGGACTCACAGCGTTCACTCTAATTTTCTTCTCTGATAATTCCGCAGCAAAAGTTTTAAGTAACGACTGTACAGCAGCTTTAGCCGCAGAGTAAACAGAAGCTCCAGGCATTCCTTGCTCGGTAACCACAGATGTATTTAAAATGATGGAACTTCCTTCTTTCATTAAAGGCAAAATAGATTGAACCGTGAAAATCGTTCCTTTAACCAATACATCAAATTGCTTACTATAATGTTCTTCATCGATCTCATTGATGGGAGCAAATTTACCATACCCGGCATTCACAAAAAGTATATCAACGTTTCCCACCTTATCTTTTACTTTAGTGGCTAAACTTTTTAAATCTGTTATAGAACTGGAATCCGCTACAATTCCATGCCCTTTCTCTCCTAATTCCTTTGCAGTTTCATCAATAGTGTCTTGATGTCTTCCCGTAACAATTACAGTGGCACCTTTGTTAATGAATTCTTGTGCCGTGGCTTTCCCTATTCCACTGGTTCCCCCAGTAATTAAAACTACTTTGTCTTTAAAATTTTCCATTTCTGATTTTTTTTGATTTAATTTATTTTGAACTGTTTAGTCCACAAAGATATATCATAATGGACTGATTAGTCCAAATAAAATCATAAAGTTTTCCAAGAAAACTATTAAAACCAAAAAATGTCTAAAATTTAAATACTAGTATAAAATATTATCCTTCGGAGCTACAGGGTCTGGAAGGTTTTTTTCATCGAGCATATCCCTTAGGTCAATTTCTATCGTACGGCATAAGGCCGTCATGGGAACATCGTTTATCCTTCCTTCAAAAGGGTCTTCACTATTGTCTCCTATCATTTCCATGGTGGTGAATATCCAAGCAATCAATACCGAAAAGGGAATCATAAGAAATATGTACCAATCACTTATTTCTGCTGCTACCGTTGCGGCATCGTCCTCAAAAACATCTAAAAGACCAAAAGGCAAAAGCAATACAAAGATCCATGTGAAAACTTTAGAGAAATATCCATATTGTCGAGGAAAAGGTGTGTTTTTAATACGCTCGCACATTCCCTGTAAATTGTAGAATTCCTCTAAAACCGATTGCATTTGATCTTCCTGAAAACCATCCAATATCCCTTTTTCCTTTAAAAGACGCACATCCATAGCTTGGTTTTTAACCAAATGAGTTGCGGGATTTACTCTTTTTCTTAAATCGCTAAACTCTCTCATGTTCACATAATTATAAGCTTCATTGCAGGATATATTTCGTTCCTGGTGTTTATCAAAAACCTTCTCTACCATAGAATTTTCCTTTAAACTCCAAGATTTAGGTTGCCTTAATTGCACCCGCAATGCATTAATCCACCCAATATGTCGATGTATCATTTGGGTATGCATTGCTTTGTCATACTCCGGATCATCAGATTTTACGAAACTGAGAACCTGTATGGCCCATGTACGGCTATAGTTTACAATCCCACCCCAAATTTTACGACCTTCCCAAAACCGATCGTAACTTTGGCTATTTTTAAAACCTATATAAAAGGCTACAGCAATGCCTATAACACTTAAGGGTTGAAATGGAATATCAATAAACTTCCACTCCAACAAATGGTAAATTGAAAAAATTAAGGTGGAATAAAATGTGAAAAAGATAATATTTTTCCATCCATAGCGAAGGATCATCCCCCAACCAATGTTTCTTTTTATATACATCTAGCAATTTTTATTAAGAAGTTTAATTCTACTAAAATTACTGAATTCTAAATTAATCACGGTTGAAGTAAATTATTAAACTTTTATTACCTTTAAACATGGCTTTTAAGGTGAAAAAATGTACGCATCTCGATGCAGTAGAAACGGTTAAAAAACCCATTGCCAATGAATGCGAGGAATGTGTAAAAATGGGATCTCAGTGGGTTCATTTAAGGACGTGCCAAACCTGTGGAGTGACTCTTTGTTGTGACAGCTCCCCAAATAAACATGCCAGCAAACATGCTGTCCTGAAAAAACATCCAGTTATTAGTTCTGCAGAACCCAATGAAAACTGGCTTTGGTGCTATGTCGATGAAGTATATACAAAATATTAAATATAATTACTTTCGTTGATATTATTATTTTGAAAGATATTGATGTACGGAAGAAATCACCACGGAACCTTCCCCTACAGCAGAAGCAACCCTTTTAACCGATCCACTTCTAATATCCCCCACCGCATACACGCCAGCCACGGAAGTCTCGAAAGCGGAGGCATTGGAATCTGCCTTTTTATCCGTATAAATAAATCCTTTATCATCTAAGCAGATTTTATCACTCAACCAACTGGTATTCGGTACAGCGCCGATCATAATAAACAATGCCTTGGTTTGAATCTCTTGGTATTCCCCCGTTTTATTATTGACTAGTTTTATGCTTTCCAGACTATCATTCCCATTTAAGGCACAAATTTCTGAATGTGTCAATAAATCGATACGATCGTCTTTTTCAATTCTATCCGTTAAATAAGAAGACATTGTAGCGCTTAAACCATCCCCTCGCACCACCACATAGACATGATTTGCAAATCCGCATAAAAACATGGCTGCTTGTCCGGCAGAATTACCGCCTCCTACTACTACTACTACGTTGCTATCGATACAATATTTTGCTTCCAGATCTGTTGCTGCATAATAAATTCCACGATTCTCGAAATATTCCAAACGATCTATGGGCAAACGTCTATACTGAACTCCATTGGCAAGAATAACGGATTTTCCACGTACACAGCGTTCATCATTTAGGCCTAAATGAAAGATTTCTTCCTCTTTTGTTAAACTGATGGCTCTTCGCGGAGTTGTTATGCGCGCTCCAAACTTTATAGCTTGTATTTCCCCTTTATAGGCCAATTCTCCTCCAGAAACACCAGTAGGAAACCCAAAATAATTTTCAATTTTAGAGGAGGTTCCTGCTTGGCCTCCAATGGCGGTATCTTCCACTACCAATACCTTTAAACCTTCACTTGCCCCATAAATGGAAGCTGCCAGACCCGCAGGGCCAGCACCCACTATGAGCACATCGAAAAGAGTGTCGGTATCAGAAACTAAATCTAAGCCCAGCGCCCCGGCAAGGTCTAATGGATTGGGATCGCAAAGTACTGTGCTATGGCCGATAACAACTACTGTTTCCGCCTTAGGAACATTACATTGCTGTTTGAGTTCACTCAGACTTTCAGAGTCACTCTCGTCGATAAATCGGAATGGAATTTTACTTCGACTTACAAATTCTATGAGTTGTGTTGTTCCTTTTCGGTTTTCCTTCCCTATAATAACCACCCCTCCTTCGCCCCATTGCATAAGCAAACGGCGTCTTGCCGCAAAAGCATTTACAACAGCATCGCCGATTTCGGGATTTATCCTAACTAGATTTGTTATTTTATCTTGAGGTATTTTTAGAAGTACGGCATCTTCCGCAGCAATACCGGCAAGAAAAGTTTTCTGCCCCATTAGCATTCCTATTTCCCCTAAAAAATGACCTTCCTTAATTTGCACGACCGTTTTATCGTTGGAGCGATCTACAATATTTACCGCTCCTTTTTTTACATAGGCAAAATCATAACAATCTTGACCAACATCAAACAAAATGTCGTCTTTGGAAAGACTTACTTCTTCGCTATGTTTTTCTATAAGCCGTAAAAAAGACTCAGAAAGTTCAGGATATGCTTCCCTGCTTAAAGGGTTTTGGTCTCGCGAAGTGCGGAGTTCAGGATTTTTCACAGGTTCTTCAGTTTAAATAAGTGATTTTAAATACATCAACCTATTGACTAAAGATACTGAATTTAAAGGGACAGAACTAGCGTACTTTTTCACTCATTTCAAGAAAACTTACCTCTTCTTGTTCTCCAGAAATCATGTTTTTAAGTGTATAGGTTTCTTCTTCCATTTCTTTAGTTCCAGCAAGAACCACAAATGGTATTTTTCGCTTATTGGCGTAATTCATTTGTTTTTTCATCTTGGCATCATCCGGATACAATTCTGCTTTGATACCATTTTGCCTCAGCTTTTTAACAGCCTTCATACCATACATGGCTTCTTTCGTACCGAAGTTTATAAATAGAACTTTGGTGTTTTCAGTAATTTCAGCGGGGAATAAGTTGAGTTCCTCCAAAACCAAATAAATTCTATCCAAACCAAAGGAAATCCCTACTCCACTTACATTTTTAAGTCCGAAAATCCCCGTAAGATCATCATAGCGGCCACCACCGCCGATGGATCCCATTTTAACTTCTTTGGGCGCCGCTACTTCGAAAATAGCCCCTGTATAGTAATTGAGTCCGCGCGCCAAAGTAACATCGATATCCAGCACAGCCTGTTCGAGGCCTAAATCGGCAATGGCATCGATAATAAAATTTAGTTCTTCCACTCCTTTCATTCCCTCTTCAGAGGAAGCTAAAAGAGCCGACAAACTCTCTAATTTATCTTTATTACTCCCTTGAAAAGAAAATAGTGGTTGTACCTTTTCAATGGCTGTTTCACTAATTCCTTTCTCCAGCATTTCATTTTTTACCCCTTCTTCTCCAATCTTATCCAGCTTATCTAAGGCCACAGTAAAATCTATAAGCTTATCCTTAGCTCCAATAACTTCGGCTATTCCTGAAAGGATTTTACGATTGTTCATTTTAATGGTAATACCTTTCAGACCCAATTCATTAAAAACAGCGTCGTATAATTGCACAAATTCCACTTCCTGCCATAAAGATGTAGAACCCACCACATCTGCATCACATTGAAAAAACTCTCTAAATCTTCCCTTCTGCGGACGATCTGCACGCCATACCGGCTGAATTTGGTAGCGTTTAAAAGGCAATTCAATTTCATTTTGATGCATGACTACATAACGGGCAAATGGAACGGTAAGATCGTAACGTAGCGCTTTTTCTGAAATTTTGCTAGTTAAGGCCAGCGCATCTTTCTTAGTGTACAGATCATCACTAACTTTCGACAAAAAGTCGCCAGAATTCAATATTTTAAATATCAACCGATCACCTTCATCACCATATTTACCCATTAAGGTTTCTGAATTTTCAAAACTAGGAGTTTCTATAGGTAGAAAACCAAAGACTTCAAAATGCCTTTTAATAGCATCCATAATATAATTTCTTTTGGTCACCTCTACGGAAGTGAAATCCCTGGTTCCTTTTGGTATACTCGGTTTTTGCGCCATTTTTATTTTCTGGGTTTTGGGTTTCTGGTTTTGTTTTTCAGTTTCAGCTTATTAATGAGGGCAATACAAAGCTCCATTGCGGGCTTCGATTCCCGAAGCTTCGGAACAGCCCGACACTAAATAAGAACTAATTAAAACAACTATTAATAACTTTGAATTTTCAATTATTCTATTTCAATAATATCATCAAAGTAGCGAAATAATTCACCTTTGGTTATTACGGCTCCTTTTTCGATGAGTTGAAACTTATCTTTATTCTTATCTTCTGAATAGGCCTTTTTGGCCGTCATCATATCCACGGCGTCGGTAAGGAAATTTTTTTTAAACCACTCAAAACCGGGCTCTGTAGTTAAATCTACCCCCGGTTGATGAACCCTAACCGCAATAAGCGACATTTCTTTTTCAGCTAAATGAAACAAATGCATCTCCGTGGCGGTAATATTTTCTAAATAAGCTACCTTCCCAAGCACTCCTTCCCATACTAAATCGCTAAAAACATCTATCTCGTCTTCAGCAACATTCGGCTTTTCTTTTTTAATAGTTTCCCATTCATCTGCAGTTATGGATTGTGCTGCCAGAAAGTTTATAAACTCTGGGTGCATTTCTTCCAACTGCTCTTTTGTAAGTCTTCTATACTTCACCTAACAAATTTTTCCTTTTGAATTTTAATTTTGCAAAAATAACAAAGGCTATGCGGAGTGCATAGCCTTTTGTAATAAATTTATGTTTTAGGCTAAAACCTAATAACTTAGTTGAAAATGTAACGCAATCCTACTTGTGCTTGCCATCTGGAGTTAATATCTGAAGATGGAATAAAAGTTTCTGTCAAACTAGGATCGAAACTATAAGTTGGAACATTATTAGCATCTATCTCAGTAACAGCGATTGGGTTAACGTTTCTAGGGGTCTCAACAACACCCCAGTTTGAATTTAGCATGTTACCAAAGTTTAATACATCGATACTAAACTGAATGGTATTGGTTTTGTCCCCAGCCACCTTAAAATTGAAATCTTGTAGGATTTTAAGATCGATACGGCTTCTCCATGGAGACAATGCACCATATCTTTCCATATAACCCCCTCTATTCTCGCTAAGGTATTCATCTTGTTGAATATAACCTTCGTAAGCGGCCGCTTGGGCTTCTGGAGCTATAGGCCCTTGATCATCGAACCTCATTTGTTGTACTTCTTCAGACGTTGGAATATAAATAAGGTCGTTATTCTGGAAAGAACTATCGTTATTTATGTTACCAGCGTAGGTGTAATTAAATCTTCCTCCTTGAGCAAATTCTCCAAAAGCAGAGATCGTGGTAGCCCATTTATCTTTACCATAAGAGAATCTTTTGGAAACAACCCCAATAAATCTATGAGTATCTCCATATCTGGAATTAGAAAGAACTGCACGGTTTGCATCACCCACAACAGGATTGAAATCGAAAGCATCTCCCGTAATTTCCGCTTCAATAGAGTTTACATCTTTAGCATCTAAATAGTTATAAGCTAAACTCGCGAAGAACCCACTATTGAAGAATTTTTGTGCCTTAAATGTTGCGTTCCATACTCTACCCTCATCATTATTTGTTAACACATATGCATTATTTCCTTTATCGGAATTAGCATAATATTCGCGGTTATCCCCTGGGGCATTTAAATTCTCGCTTGGGTCCATTAACCCCCAGTTCTGTACGTGGATTCCATTTACATCTTTTGTATAAGAAACATCAGTCGTTAAAACCAATCCATTTTCAAATTTATAGTCAGCTCCTAAACTATTTCTCCATACTTGTGGCCATTTAAAATCGGGGTCTACTACTTGATAGAAGAAAAAGTCTACCCCTTGCACTTGGTTTCCTAACCATACAAATGGAAATCTACCCGTGAATATACCTGATCCTCCACGGATTTTAAAGGAATTATCCCCTTTAACATCCCAGTTAAAACCTAATCTTGGTGAAATTAAGAAATCATTATTTGGTAATTCTAAGGAATTAAGTGTAGTCTCCTGTTTAGTTTCCGGATCGAAATAAACGATCTCTGGCATATAAGTCCCCTTACGGTCAATATTTTCTTGAATTTTATCTTTTGTATCGAAATACAATGGTTTATCAAATCTAACTCCGTAGGTAAGCTTGAAATCGTCTGTAATATTCCACTCATCCTGTGCATAGAAAGAAAGTTGACCAACATTCGTTTCAGCTAGAGACCATCCATCAGAAGCGTTTAAAGCATCAAAAGTTCCTTGTGCACCTTGAATTAGGTTATCAATTAAACCTCCTGGTTGTGCGTTATCCAAAAACTCTTGTACGTTATTAAAGTTTCTAACCTCTCCATTAATATCAAACCCAAATGTTCCTCCGTAATAACCTAAATTAAAACTATTGTCAAACTCAAATTTCTCCATCGAAAAACCAACTGTTAGGTTATGGTCCCCCAAAAAGATATTGGTATTGTTGGTTATTTGATAAACTTTTTGATCTAGAGTATTATTAATTGAAAAAGGTTCGTGACCAGCAACAATGTAATTTGCACCATTTTGCTCAATTAAAATACTAGGAGCTGGCGTGGATAAAGGATCTCTAAAATCATCGAAATGAGTATACCCCGACTGTAATTTATTCACAACTTTATCAGAAATTGTAGAGTTTAACTCCAGTTGGAATGATTGGATATTATTATTGATTCTGTATCCCGAATTCTCAAATTGTAAAGTAGAAGCGCTTGGCCCTCTTATACCCAATGCTGTTGGATGCGCAGGCTTCTCTTTGTAGGCATCTAAAAAGTTATAAATAAAAGCCAAACGGTTACTATCATTAATATTCCAATCTAACTTTAAAATCCCTTTTGTAGATTCCGCTCCAAAAGTAAAACCTTCATATCTACCTGTATCATAACCAAGACCCGCCAAAGCGTCTTGTACCATAATTAAATCATTTTCACTAACTCGGGATTCATTTACAGCACCAGAACCTGTATTTGGAATAAAACCAAAGGTACCTAAGTCTGTTCTTTCATCTTTTTCGAAGTTTGCAAAAAAGAATAATTTGTCTTTTACTATTGGCCCTCCAATACTAATTCCGTATTGATTTTGTTCCAATTTAGGTTTGATAACATCCTCACCATTAACTTTTCCTCCTGTAAGGTCTTCATTTCTAAAGAAACCGTAAACGGTACCGTAGAATTCGTTAGTACCACTTTTAGTTACGGCGTTTACAGAAGCTCCTGTAAAACCAGATTGAGTAACATCGTAAGGAGCAATAGAAACTTGAATTTGTTCAATAGCATCCAATGAAATTGGCTGAGAATCAGTTTGACCACCTGGAGTAGCTGCATCCAAACCAAATGGATTATTGAATATAGCACCATCTAAAGAGAAGTTGTTAAATTGATCATTTCGTCCACCAAAAGAACCATCACTAGCAGCCGAAGGCTCTAAACGTGTAAAGTCTTGAGCAGATCTAGAAATTGTTGGCAATCTAGTTAATTCCCTACGACCAACACTTGTTTCTGCACCGGTGCGATCGCCATCGAAAGTACCACTGCTATCTCCAGTAACAACCACTTCGTCTAATTGCTGACTATCGTCTGCCATCACTACGTCTAATTCTGTAGTCTGACCTAAGTCTAAGTAAACATCTGTAATTTCCTGTGTTTGAAAACCTATGTAAGAAATGGTTACCGTATAAGGCCCACCAATTCTAAGGTTTAATAAGTTAAAACGTCCATCGAAATTGGTTGCGCCACCATACTTCGTCCCTGTAGGTGTGTGTATGGCAACCACACTCGCCCCCGGTAAAGGTTCATTTTGAGTATCGACAACGATACCCTTGATGTTGGCCGTAGTAACTTGTGCAAGTCCTGCGTTTGCGGCAATTACGACAAACAATGTAAATAGAAGTAGTTTCTTCATTGTTAATAAGTTAATTGTTGTAAGATTAAATTTGCGTTCGCGGCAAAAATACAAACAAAAAGGTCGCTTTTTCAAGCGACCTTTAACAATTTATTAACGAAGAAATGTTAATTACTTAGCTTCTGCAATTACTTCAAAAGGGAAATTAACGATTACTTCTCTGTGTAATCTTATAGTAGCCTCGTAAGGACCTGCAACTTTTACATTTCCTCCTAAAATACTAATATACTTTTTATTAATACTTAAATTCGCTTCCTTCTGGATAGCTTCAGAAAGATCTGCGTTACTTACAGAACCAAATAATTTATTACCTGAACCTGCTTTTGCACTTATCTTAATTTCAACATCCTTAAGTTGATCTGCAACTTTTTGAGCATCATCAATAATCTTTTTCTCTTTGTATGCTCTTTGCTTTAAATTCTCTGCCAATACTTTTTTAGCAGAAATGGTAGCCAGAATTGCATGACCTTGTGGTATTAGGAAATTACGTCCGTAACCGTTCCTAACAGTTACCACATCGTCTTTAAATCCTAAATTCTCTACGTCTTTCTTTAATATTAATTCCATGGTTACCTTCTTTTATTTTAATAAATCTGCTACGTAAGGCATTAAAGCTAAGTGACGAGATCTTTTAATAGCTACAGACACTTTTCTTTGATACTTTAATGAGGTTCCGGTTAACCTTCTTGGTAAAATTTTTCCTTGCTCATTTACCAACTTCAATAAAAAATCTGGATCTTTATAATCGATATACTTGATACCAGACTTTTTGAAACGACAATATTTCTTTGTCTTATTGGTCTCTATGTTAAGTGGGGTAAGATATCTAATCTCACCGTCTTTTTTTCCTTTTGCTTGTTGCTCTATAGATGACATAATTACTAAGCTTTTTCGTTAAGTTTTTTTCTTCTTTTCTCCGCCCAAGCAATTGCATGTTTATCCAACTTCACAGTTAGGTAACGCATGATACGCTCGTCACGTCTAAATTCTAATTCGAATGGCTCAATTGCTTCTCCGGCAACTTTAAATTCAAAAAGGTGGTAAAATCCACTTTTTTTGTTTTGGATTGGATACGCTAATTTTTTTAGCCCCCAATCTTCTTTTGATACAAACTCCGCCCCTTTAGCGGTTAAGAAATCTTCAAACTTCTTAACTGTTTCCTTTATCTGGGTGTCAGATAAAACGGGATTAAGAATGAAAACAGTTTCGTAATGATTCATAATCTGAATATTATTATTAAATTTTTAAGGGTGCAAAAGTAGAATTAAATATTGAAATTACAAAACCCCTTATTAAAATTTCGATGAAGGTAGGAGAAAAACACCCTTTATTCCACATTTTTTCCCTATTTCACAACATTTTCTTTGCTTCACCTTCCTTTTTTCACTAAAATTGTACAGTACAAATTTCCAACCAGTTAGCTACTATAAAAAATGAAGATGAATTGTATTATTGTTGACGACTCTAGCATACAGCGAATGTCTGTAGCAAGATTGATAAAGAACCACCCGATGTTAAACTTGGTTGCGGAATACAGTAACGCAATCGAAGCCCGTAACGGACTCAAAAATCAGAAAATAGATCTTATATTTTTAGATATAGAAATGCCGGTTATTAATGGTTTTGATCTCTTGGAAGCCTTAGAGGAGCCACCACAGGTAATACTTATTACTGGTAGTGCCCAATACGCCCTTAAAGCGTTTGATTATGACGTAACAGATTACCTCCATAAACCAATAACCCAAGAAAGATTTGAAGCTTCGGTTAAAAGAGCACAAGACAATTTTAAACTGAAAGTAGCCTCCAAAGAGGACGACGAGCATATCTTCGTGAAAAGTAATTTAAAAAAGCGTAAAGTATTTTTAAATGAAATTAACTGGGTGGAAGCCTTGGGAGACTATATTAAATTGGTGACGGAAGAAGCCAATATTGTAATTCTTTCCACCATGAAATCTTTTGAAAAAGAATTGCCCGCCGATCGTTTTCTTAGAATACACAAGTCTTACATTGTTAACCTCGATAAAGTTGAAAAATTTAACAGTAAGAATGTGGAAGTTAATGGGAAGCAAATACCTTTGAGCAGGAACAAAAAACAGGAATTGTCTGAAGCGCTTAGCAGCAGCAACTCCTAACTAAAAATTTCCTAACTTTTTTGCAGTAGCGATATTTTATATTGCATACAATCTACTTCAATGCACCTTCGGTTTTTATAATTTTGGGCTTCACTAATATGCATCAACGTTATAAATCACCCTTACACTTCTATAGCTTGAAATAGCATTAAAGCTTTTATCTATTTTTTTAATTGCATCTTTTGTCTGCTTAACGGATTGATTGTACGGAATTTTCACCACAATATTTTTTAAATATTCATTCCTTATCCTGGATACCGGAGGAAACTCCGGACCTAAAATTTCGGTTTTTGTGGCTTTATCGAATACCGTATGGAGTGCCTTTGCAAACCAAGCACTCGCTTCATTCACTTTATTATAGTCTTTGTGTTTAAAAACTATTTTAATGATTCTCATAAAAGGAGGATATCGAAATTGCTTGCGTTCGTTTATTTGATCCACAAACATTTCTTCATACCTATTTAAAGAAGCTTGCTGCAATATTTGATGATAGGGATTGTAAGTCTGTATAATCACTTTCCCTCGTTTACTGGTGCGTCCTGCCCTTCCCGCAACTTGTTGAATTAATTGAAAACTTCTTTCATGAGCCCTAAAATCAGGAAAGTTAAGAAGGGAGTCGGCGTTCATAACCCCCACCAAACTCACATTTCTAAAATCCAAGCCTTTGGTAAGCATTTGCGTTCCGATTAAAATATCTATTTCCAATTGCTCAAAAGCAGTTATAATTTTTTCATATCCGTATTTACCACGGGTAGTATCAGAGTCCATTCTTCCTAATTTCGCATTTGGGAATATCTCTTTTAACTCCGCCTCTACTTGCTCCGTTCCAAAGCCTTTGGTATCCAATTCGCTACTTCCGCAAGCCAAACAGGCCTGCTGCATGGCCATGGCGTAACCACAATAGTGACAACGGAGTTGATTTCTATATTGATGATAGGTTAAACTTACATCACAATTGGGACATTGAGGCGAATGTCCACATGTGTTGCATTCTAAAATAGGTGCAAAACCTCGACGGTTTTGAAAAATAATCACCTGTTCGCCTTCGGCTAAAGCATCTTGAATCGCCTCTACAAGGCGATCGGAAAAATGACCAGTCATTCGTTTCTTTCGGTGTTTTTCCTTTATATCGGTAAGCTCCATATCGGGCATCAACACATTTCCATACCTCCTATCGATGGTCACCAGCTTATACTTGCCTACTTTAGTGTTATAAAAACTTTCAATACTGGGCGTAGCCGTCCCGAGTAGCGTTTTTGCGCCGTGCATCGTAGCCAAAACGATTGCTGCATCCCTGGCATGGTATCGCGGCGCAGGATCAAATTGCTTAAAGGAAGTTTCATGCTCTTCATCCACAATTATTAACCCCAAATTATTAAAAGGTAAAAGAACGGCGGACCTGGCCCCTATGACTATTTGTGCTTTTGGATTTTCATTTAAAATATGATTCCAAACTTCAACCCTTTCATTTACTGAATATTTCGAATGGTAAACACTTACTTTTTTTCCGAAGTAATCCTGCAAGCGTTTAATCAATTGCGTGGTAAGGGCTATTTCCGGCAATAAATACAACACCTGCTTCCCTTTGGCAATCATCTTTTCGATTAACTTAACGTAGACCTCTGTTTTCCCAGATGACGTCACCCCGTGTAATAAAACCACATCATTGGTTTTAAAATGAGTGCTGATTTCCTCCAAAGCCGTTGCTTGGTATTCATTGAGCCCTTTGGAAGGCGCAACCTCTTTTCCATCGTATTGAACCCGGTCCTGCTGAATAAAATATTCTTCTAAAATACCCTTGTCTATAAGTGCTTTTACCACCGCTGTAGAGGCATTGCTTTTCGCCTCCAATTCCTTTACTTTAACCGGCTTCTTAGTCGTTGCTTCCATCGAGAACAGCGTTAGAACAACTTCCCGTTGCTTATGCGCCCTATTTAAGGATTCTAAGAGTTCGTTTAATTGCGCATCCGAGGTATAGTTCGGCCCTAACCTTACATACCTGATTAATTTTGGCTTGTACTGCTCGTATACTTCTTCCTTAAGCTGAATAACGTTTTTTTCCAACAGTCGTTTTAAAACCGGCAAAATATTCTTTCGATCCACAATACTGCTCACTTCGTGAACTTTCAGCATCGACTGATGCTGCAAGGTTTCAAAAACCAGCCACTCATCATCTTTTAGTGTTTGCTCTTTATCCAAATCGAAATTTTCATTTTTCAAGATAAGGGTTTCACTCTCCAACAAAAATGCAGATGGTACCGCTGCTTTAAAAACTTCCCCTAAACTGCACATGTAATAAGAGGCAATCCATTCCCAGTGCTTTAGTTGTTTTAAAGAAATTATGGGCTTTTCATCTAAAATTTGATCTATTTCCTTAGCCTCATAAGTTTCTGGGGCTTTTTTATGAACCCCGTAAACCAATCCTGTATAAATTTTGGATTTCCCAAAAGGTACCGCCACCCGCATCCCTACTTGCAGAAAAGAAGCCTCCCGCATGGACACGGCGTAAGTAAATGCCTTATCTAATGGAATTGGTAAAACTACATCTATAAAGTACATGCTTTTGGTCTCTTATTTTGATTTTTTCTTTTGAAAGTAACAGATGGGATTAACAATGGTACGCCGACATTTAAAGTTTTATTTTATCTTGAATAATTTCTAAGTTCAAGGAATAAGTGCAAAATTAATATTTAAAACTCTTGGGGCTAGCCCCAAGAGTTTTAGGACCAATTGTTATATTAATCTTGCATGAAAAAATACAAACAATTGACCATCCACCAAAGGTATCAAATTGAAGCCTTATTGGAAACAGAAATCAGTAAAAGTGAAATAGCTATAATTATCGGGGTCGACCCCTGTACCGTTTACAGGGAGTTATCTAGGAACATTGCCAAACGGGGAAAGACCGCTGGCAGCTATATAGCCAAAAATGCACAGCGAAGAGCAGATAACAGGCATAAAATGAAGCCCAAGAAATTACAGCTCACGGAACAGTTGAAAGAGCGTATCGCGGGTTTGCTCCGTTATGAAAAGTGGAGTCCAGAACTTATAAGCAAACGCTTAGCTATTGAAGAGGAAACCTGTGTGAGCCACGAGACAATATACCAGTGGATATGGAGCGTTAAGAAGAGCAAGAAAAAGGCAGATGCTAAATACGCTAAACTCTACAAAGATCTCAAGCATGGTAGCAGGAGGCAAAAGAGAGGGAACGCCAAGGATAAGCGGGGAGCCATTAAAAACCGTGTAGGAATTGACCAGCGCCCAGATGTGCTGGACCACCGTGAGCGTATAGGCGATATTGAAGTAGACCTGATGATGGGAAGCAATCACAGATCGGCTCTTTTGGTAATGACAGACAGGGCCACATTGGTAACGATGATGGAAAAACTAAGTGGGAAAGAAGCTGGGGAGGTATATGAAAAAATGGAGAAGAGGCTCACCAACTTCAGTTCATCTTGGGTGAAGACCTTGACCTTCGATAACGGAAAGGAGTTTGCACAGCATCAAAAAATAGGAAGGCTCCTCAACGCAAAAACATACTTTACCAGACCTTATACATCACAGGATAAAGGAACCGTAGAGAATAGAATAGGTGTGATAAGAAGATTTTTTCCGAAGAAAACAGACCTGAGAAAAGTCTCAGAAAAAAGAATAAAAGAAGTTGAAAGATTACTAAATTACAGACCGATTAGAAAATTTAATTACCAAAACCCAATTGAAGTCCTAAGAAACAAATGTTTTGCACTTATGGGTTGAACTCAGCATTGAAATTGTAGGTAATTCATCAAATTTTTCGCGATGGCTACGCCCCTCTCCTACTGATAAAATTAAGGCAACTTTTTAGCTTCTTCCCAAAAAACGTCCATTTCCCCAAGCGTCATATCTTTCAATGCCTTCCCTTGTTCTTTTGATTTGTTTTCTAAGTACTGAAATCTTTTTATAAACTTCTTATTGGTACGCTCCAAAGCGTCTTCAAGATTTACTTTGAGAAAACGCGCGTAGTTGATCATGGAAAAAAGGACGTCCCCAAATTCAGCTTCTATTTTATCGTGATCGTTTTTAAATACTTCGTCTTGCAGTTCCCCCAATTCCTCCTGTAACTTTTCGAATACTTGCTGTGGTTCTTCCCAGTCAAAACCAACACCGGCCACCTTATCTTGAATACGGCTCGCCTTTACCAATGCGGGTAAACTTTTTGGAACACCTTCCAGTACACTCTTTTTACCTTCTTTAAGTTTAAGGTTTTCCCAGTTTCGTTTTACATCTTCTTCATTTTCAACCTCAACATCACTGTAAATATGAGGATGTCTGGAAATTAGTTTCTCACAAATCCCATTAGCCACATCGGCTAAATCAAAATCCTGCGTTTCACTCCCAATTTTGGCATAAAAAACGATATGCAAAAGCAAGTCACCCAATTCTTTACGCACTTCCTCCAAATCATTGTCCAAAATTGCATCTCCCAATTCATAGGTTTCTTCGATGGTAAGATGCCGCAAACTCTGTAATGTCTGCTTTTTATCCCACGGACATTGTTCCCGGAGTTCGTCCATGATAGTAAGTAATCGATCTATTGCCTGTAACTGTTCTTTTCTGGAATTCATTTCGAGTATTTGAAAAATTAAAATGCAAAATACATGGCAAATATCCAATTATTTATTTAAGTCAGGGATACTTTTTTATAGTTTTTGTATTGCAAATAACGTTGTTTGGCCTCAGAGAAAACAGGGAATTGCTCTCCTTTTTCTTTGTTGATCATTGCTATTTTATAAGCTACCCTCCACAGGAAGAGTGTTTCTTTCCACGCATTTATAAGTTTGTAACTAGGGTCGTAAATATGTGCTGGCTCTGCGCCCACTCCATTTACTTCCAATATTTTAAAGTTTTTTCCTTGCTTAAGGTCAGCAATGGATTTCGCTCGAATGTCGAACCTTCCATAATAAAAACCGTCCATTTCACTGCTAAGTGCATCGAAAGTTTTAAGAAGCTGAGCATCTAAAAGATGGTTTGCATTTAAAAATTTTGTACCCCTGTTGTGATTGCCAATACTTTCCAGTTTTACGACCTCTCCTTTCGGAATGATTTCATCCCAGCGATTATTAAATCTATTACGCAATTTTTTATAGTGAAGAAAAGCCCGCGGCTTTCCCCTTACCAGTTTTTCAAAAGTAGCGATGCCATCCCCAGTAATGGTTAAAAACTCTTTTAAGGTTATCGATGGGATATTACCCGACCTTTCATTTGGATATCGATAATAAAAGACTCCAACCTCAATGGGTTCGTCTATGTATTCCTGAATGAGATAAGATGTTTTTAAGAAGTTTATTTGTTCCAAGTCATTTTCCGTTTCGCACCTGTAAACCAAAAATCCCCTAAAGCCAATATTAGGCTTTACAATTAACGGATAATCAAACTTCGCTTCTTCAATGGCAGAACTTACATCCGCTATTGAAGCCCCCTTTTCTATAAGTAAGGTAGACGGCCTGTAGATTTCCGGAACTAGTTGTAGAGAGCCATACTTTTCATCACTCAAAATAAATCCGTCTTTAATAACCGGGTTCACTTTCAGAAAAAAAAACAGGCTTCTTGCTTTAAATGCCAAATAAAAGTGTTGTATAAAAACAGGAACATACAATATCCACATAGGCCAATATTCCCAAGAAGATAATTTAATGTACCACTGCTTCCATTTCATGTGCTAGGAATTTATTTTTTCGCCAATAGAGTTTTCTTCTTTGGTATTGTAAGGATAATATTGGAGTGTTGTTTCCTGGGATGAGACACAAACTTGTGTGGTGCTAACGGTTTTTACGTAAGGTAAATTCAACATAAAATCTTGAGTGCCATGAAGCTTTAATATAGAGGCCGCATTAACTTCATTATTATTTAGAAAATTATTAAAAAAAGCCAGTTTTGTTTTGTGTTGCAAATCGTTGTACAGCGTAGAAGACGACCACAAATGCGGAAGCTCTTTGCTTAGAAACTGCATGTGCTTTTTTACACCATCCCACACCAAAACCTGTAAATAGTTATCTATTAAAATAAGTGTAAAAGGCTCAATATTTTTTAATTCCACTTGCTCCATAAAATCTATGAACGATGGGTACTGAAATGCTTCCAAAACATAATGTCCCCGGCTTTTGGCGTACGGCAACTTACGTTCGTGAAGTTCGAAGGCCCCGTTTAGAATGCAAGCAACCTTTCCATTATTATCTGTAGCGATCCAGCTTCCTCCCTTTTCTTTGTCTATGGGAGCTGTTAATAAATTTTTTGAATCCAAAGGCACTTCTTGAGGTGGTAACGTTTCCCGTAGCGGATCTTCATCCCTATTGGATGTTAAATAAAACCCTTGTGAGGTTGGAATATAACTTACTGTGCACATGCTCTTTTATTTCTTATAGTGGAAGCGGCTACTCCCATATTTTCATCGATACATATGGATGCATCTAATGCTTTGATCCCAATTTTTATGATTGCCAAATGATGTACCGTATGCTCTATATTGTAAATAAGCTCTCTTTTTACGGTGGTTGCCACTTCTTCATTTGGCAAAGAAGTATCTGCTGCGTAACTCAGCTGCAGTATTAATGCCTTTTCTTCATCCAACGTTTCAATTCTGTCTATTACGGAGTTCAATACCAAAAGGCAATAGTCAAGGTCAGACTCCAGTTTTTTCTCTCTTTTTCGGTTGTCGTAATTAAGTGTATCTTCTGAAATTGCCAACAATAAGCATTCATAAAATTCCAGCACATGCCTTACATGCATCCCGATGGAAGATTGATTTAGAATAGGAATGGGTTCTTTAAACTGATCGCGAGAAAGTTTTAGTAAAATTTCGTTTAAAAATTGTAGGTTACGAATGGCAGTTTCACGAATCATCTTAAAGAATAGTTTTTAACCGAGAAACAAGCTCTCAGGTTTCCTTACTCGTTAAATTTACTAAAAAAAGGAAGCCTGCTCGTATGGGCAGGCCTCCTTTTTATCAACATGAGTTGTGAATAATGCTATTCTGACTCTTCTTCTTTTGTGTTTTCTTCTTTTTCCTCAGGGGCTTCGAAATCTGTAATACCTTTTTCCAACAGCAAATTATACCATTGAATCACTTTTTTAATATCACTTAGGTACACTTTATCTTCATCGTAATCTGGAAGAACTTCAAAGAAATATTCTTCCAATTTAATTTTAGACTCTTTGTGACTTACAGAAGTTTTACCTCCATTTTCTTTCTCCTTAATCTTTTTAAAAACCTCACGAAGCGGCACCTCTTCCGTCAACGTATAAATGGCAATTTCTGAAAGCAAGCTTACATTATTACGTAAACCCACACTAATTTTTTTCCCATCTATTAAAGATTCTGCTACAAATCCAGATCTGGTTTGTGCTTTTAATTCATAAAGTCCCGGTTTACCCGAAATGGCTAATATTTTATCTAAGCCCATAAACTATTATTTTTTTTGAGATCGCAAATATCATTGCTTTGGTTCTACTATCAAAACGTTTAACGTGCTTTTTTAGCATCTGGAAAACGCATTTTATAATCTACTCGTATTTTTCCTTTGGAAATATTGGCAAGCTTACCTTTAAGTAGTCGCTTTTTTAAACTGGAAAGCTTGTCGGTAAATAAGACACCTTCAATATGGTCGTATTCATGCTGAATTACCCGTGCCGCCAAACCACTAAAAGTTTCGGTGTGCTTTTTTAAATCGGCATCCAGGTATTCAATTTTTATATCGGCATTTCTGGTAATATCCTCACGGATGTCTGGAATACTCAAGCACCCTTCGTTGAAGGCCCATTCCTTTCCAGTTTCTTCCAATATAGTTGGGTTAATAAAAACTTTTTTGAAGCCTTTTAGCATCTCTCTTTCCTCGTTAGAAAGGTCTTCGTCTTCTGCGAAGGCAGAAGCATCGATAACAAAAAGACGCAATGGCAAGCCTACTTGCGGAGCGGCTAAACCCACTCCATAAGCATGATACATAGTCTCAAACATATTCGCGACAAGCTCATCCAATTTTGGATAATCTTCCGGAATATCCTTGGCTACTTTTCTCAAAACCGGATCACCGTAGGCTACAATTGGTAATATCATAATAATTATTAAAAATTGAGGTTGCAAAAATACAAACTAATTCTAATAATACTATGGAAAGTAGCAAAAGAAAATTTTAGGGATTACAAAACCAAAACCCGGCCCTACTTCACGATTACCTTCTTTGTTGTTTGAAAATTAGGGGCACTGACGTTTAAAATATACACACCAGTTCCCAAATCTTGCACACTAAAAGAGAAAGATGTACGTTCTGTTTCTATAACCTTTACCATTTTACCTGTAATATCGTAAAATGCCAAACGCTTTTTACCGATTTCGGTCATAGACACATTTAAATTGTCTCGCCTGTTTACAGGGTTAGGGTACACTTTTAAAGAATCGTCTGAAATGACATCGGGGGTATAGAGCATTAACATACGCTCCAAACTCCAAGAAGAATTTTCTGGACTGAAATGGTTCGTGGTCATAGATTTTGTGTGGGGCACAAAAGATTTTGAGTTGTCTCCCGTTGCCGAGTAAACAAACTGCATTAATAAGCATAAGATTAGGGTAATTCTCATTTCATTCACTTTAAGTTTTATGTTTATAAAAAAGTTCGTTAGCGTTTTAACTAACTATTAAACACAAAGTTAAAAAAAAATCTATACCAATCCCTTTTTCTTTGAGAATTTAATAAGGCTTTTAAAATTTTATTGAATAAATTTCGTTGGAAAGGGATAACTTATTGCTTTCCGTATAAATAAGATTGTAAGATTACCGTGGCACTCACTTCATCGAGCAACTCTTTATTTCTTCGTTGCTTTTTCTTTACCCCACTATCAATCATACTTTGAAAAGCAATTTTAGAAGTAAACCGCTCGTCTACCCTTTTTATGGGTATGGTTGGGATTTCAGCCGAAATTTTGTCGATAAATTTTAAAATTACGGTTTCTACGTCAGAGAATTCGTTGTTCATTCTTTTCGGCTGCCCGATAAGAATTAGTTCTACTTTTTCCTTGGCTGTATACTCTTTCAAAAAAGAAATAAGATCTCCTGTAGCCACCGTCGTTAAACCAGATGCTATTATTTGAAGCTCATCCGTTACCGCAATTCCTGTTCTTTTTTCACCAAAATCTATAGCTAGAATCCTACTCATACCCCTTTTTTTTACAAAAGTAACCTTTTTATACTCATACAGGGCTTCAATCTATTTTTCCTAACGAGAAGAAAAAAAATTTAAAACAAAATGTTATAAAATGTTATAGTTGTAAATATGATAGGCTGTTAAGTGCAACAATTTTATATTTGTAACAAAATATATTTTTAGATGAACGAGATACGTACAATCATAGAAAATGCCTGGGATAACAGGGAGTTACTAAAAGAAGAAAAAACGGTAAATACCATTAGGGAAGTAGTTGCTCTATTAGATGAAGGAAAACTGCGCGTTGCAGAACCAACGGCTGATGGTTGGCAAGTGAACGAATGGGTGAAAAAAGCGGTTGTTTTATACTTTCCCATCCAAAAAATGGAAACTATTGAAGCAGGTCCATTAGAATTCCATGATAAAATTCCATTGAAGAAAAACTACGCCGAAAAAGGGATTCGAGTGGTTCCCCATGCCGTGGCAAGACATGGTGCTTACATCTCTGCCGGGACTATTTTAATGCCTAGTTATGTTAATATTGGTGCTTATGTAGACGAAGGAACCATGGTAGATACGTGGGCGACCGTTGGAAGCTGTGCGCAAATAGGAAAAAATGTTCACTTGAGCGGCGGTGTTGGTATTGGTGGCGTTCTAGAGCCATTGCAGGCTGCACCAGTTATTATAGAAGATAATGCTTTTATAGGTTCCCGATGCATTGTTGTAGAAGGAATAAGAGTAGAAAAAGAAGCCGTTTTAGGTGCCAATGTGGTTCTTACGGGTTCAACAAAAATTATAGATGTTACCGGAGATGAACCGGTAGAAATGAAAGGATACGTACCTGCTAGATCGGTAGTTATACCTGGAAGTTACACCAAAAAATTTCCAGCAGGGGAATTTAACGTTCCATGTGCTTTAATAATTGGTAAAAGAAAGGAAAGCACCAATAAAAAGACTTCTCTAAACGATGCCCTACGTGAATACGATGTGGCCGTTTAAATTTTACTAAAATAGCGTTTATCCAAAGCCTGTTACAATAGCCTTATTAAAACAAGCTTTGGATAACGTTTTAAATTCCCTTTAGTTTTTTCCCATCCCTTTTTTTATTCTCTCGGAAGGCAATATCTTTACCAAAATTCTCAGATAAAGACATGCCGGAAAAGTTATCAGTAGTTATAATTACCTATAACGAAAAAGAGTATATTGAAGATTGTATCGAAAGTGCACTTTTTGCCGATGAAATTATTGTAGTGGATTCTTACAGTACAGACGGAACATGGGAATTTTTAAAAAACCATTCGAAGGTTACGGCTTTTCAGCATGCTTTTGAAAACTTCACAAAACAAAAATCCTATGCACTAAGTCTCGCCAACCATGATTGGGTTTACTTTTTTGATGCTGATGAACGCATAACCCCTTCCCTTCAAAAAGAAATAATAGATACCATTAACAACCCGAAGGCTTTTGACGCTTATTGGAACTACAGAACCTTTATGTTTAAAGAAGAAAGACTTTATTTTAGCGGTTGGCAAACAGACAAGGTATATAGATTGTTCAAAAAAAGTAAATGTGAATTTACCGATGAACGGATTGTACATGAGACATTAAAGGTTCATGGTTCTGAGGGTAAGCTGAAAGAAAAACTTATTCATTACTGCTATAAAAACTTTGAAGATTACAAGGGCAAGATGCTTAAATACGGGCGAT
Organism: Galbibacter sp. BG1; assembly: GCF_013391805.1. Classification (GTDB taxonomy): domain Bacteria; phylum Bacteroidota; class Bacteroidia; order Flavobacteriales; family Flavobacteriaceae; genus Galbibacter. Next base: position 101,436 of record NZ_CP058364.1, read on the forward strand.
TAAAAGCAAAAGAAGCGTTTTTAAAGGGCAAAAAATGGAATCTATTACAGCAATACTTACGCCCTTCCTGGAAGTTTTTTAATCACTACATCGTACGGTTGGGCATTCTCGACGGAAAAAAAGGTATCATTATCTGCTATTTGAATGCACTAGGGGTTTTTGAAAGGTTTCGAGAGCAGAAAAGACTTGAAAAGGGAGATTTGTAGAGCGGTAAATGCACATTATGTGTAAAAAAGAAGCTTTTTTAAATACGCTTTTTTGAGGTCTGAACACAAAAATTCATCAAGCTTCTGGCAAGCTAACTCAAAAACTTTTTACGGTACCATTCCACCTGTTTCTCCAAGCCGTCCCGAAAGGAGGTTTCTGGCTGGTAACCCAATAATTTTTTTGCTTTTTTAATCAAGGCTGTAGTTCGGAATTGATCCCCTGGCCTTGGCGGTGTTATTTCAAGCTTAGCTTTAAGTCCGATTATATTTTCTATTAACTCTATCCCTTGCTTCGTGGTATATTCTACGTCGGAACCAATATTTATAATTTCCCCATTGATCTTATTTTCTTTACCAATGACCGCAGCCATTGCTTTTACGATATCGCCCACGTAGGTAAAACTACGGGAATGTTTTTCGCTTCCCTCAAAAAGCGGAAATGCAGTTTGATCGTAAATGGATTTTATGAGTTTGGTGTATAATTTTTCGGGACGTTCACGCGGACCGTAAACCGAGTAAAGACGTAACGAACAAGCATTGATTTTACCAGCTCTTTGCTCCCCTAAAACCAACTGTTCTGCGGCTAACTTTGTAGTGCCGTAAAAAGAAACAGGTTTAGGAACTTCGGTTTCTGGTAACGTAGCTTCCTTCCCATAAATAGAAGAGGTAGCAATATTTACAAAAAGCTTTAAGTTTGGAGAAGTTTCCTTAGCCCAATCCAATAAATTTTGAGTAGCAAAAATATTATTCTGAACATATTCGTTTAAGGAAGTTGTTGCAGAAATTCCAGGTTGGGCAGCAAAGTGAAAAATATAATCGAATTCAGAAGGAAGTTTTTCCGATAAGTCTTCCGTAAGATCTGCTTCTACCAAATGAACGCCTACTCTTTTTAAATCATCAGCATTCATTTTTTTTAATTCCGGACTGTAATAGGTTGAGAAATTATCAATTCCATAAACGCTATAACCTTCTTTGGCAAAATATTCTGCCGTATGAGAACCAATAAATCCGGCAGCACCGGTAATTAATATTTTCATTCCTCCTTATTTATGCTTTTCAGAGTTGTAAAGAATTGGATTCAAACTTTCGTCGTTGTACATTTTCATTTGCCTATACACTTTCATGTATTTATCCCCATTTTCAATATCCGTAAGCAATTCATCTATTGCAGTTCCCAAGTCTTTCTTTTGTTCTAAAAGTATATCCAGTTTTTGCTGGCATTTTTCAATATGCTCTTTCCCTACATCGTTTCGATTCACTTCCTCCTGCATATGGTAAATCTTAAGTGCCAAAATGGAGAAACGATCTATGGCCCATGCGGGACTCTCAGAATTAATACTAGCTTCTGCTTTAGGGGAGATATGAGCATACTTTTCCAGAAAATAGCTATCAATATACTCAACCACATCCGTCCTGTGTTGGTTGGAAGCGTCTATCTTTCTTTTTAATTCCAAAGCCGCAACTGGGTCTATATTCGGATCACGAATAATATCCTCATAATGCCATTGAACGGTATCTATCCAATTTTTTAAATACAAAAGGTGCTCTATTTCATCTTTGGGATAGGGATTATTAAGAGGCTGACTTACGTCGTCCTTCACATGATAATCTTCTATACATTCTTGAAAAATTCTAAAGGCTAAATTGCTAAACACACTCTTCATTTAAATAGGCAAATATAAAATTTTATACTGCGGTTTCTCTTTAAAAACGATAACATTTTGCAAATGGAAACGTTTTTCGCTTATATCTTTTCAACTAAACGAACACTTTAAAGATGGTATTGTAATACGTGCTATTCTTTTTTTATCCCATAATCCGTCCACACACATTTACTTTTTCTCGTATGCTTTCTAATGGCATTATTTCTGGCTATGCTTTCTTCATTTTTATAGCCTCTAGCATGATCCAAATGAATACAGGTAGTACTATAACGAATTTGTTTTGGTCTTATTCCAAGATTTACAAGGCGCTCCCCCAATTCGCAATCCTGCCCCCCGTACTGCATTCGCTCATCCAAACCGTTGACGGCTACAATATCTTTTTTCCATCCAGAAGAATTATTACCATTCCAAGTAGCTTTAGTGGGGGTTATAAAATTTAATAATGAAGCCTTGGACTTTCTTTTGGTGAGCTTATTTAACTTAAAAGAACTGGACACTCCATTTTCCTTCAACCATTTAACACTGAAGCAACGCTCACTTAAAATATCATTCTTATCAATTTTTTTAGAAGTTTCCATAGGAAGCTTAAAATACCCCCCAGAAAGATAATATCCTTCTTCTTTCAGTTCATTATGCACTTCCAAAAAATCGGGTCTAGGTATGCAATCACCATCACTCATTACGATGTAAGGAGCTGTGCACTCCACTATAGCCTTATTTAAAATTTTAGATTTTTGAAACCCATCATCTTCCTGCCACACATGTTTAATAGGGTAAAACACTTTAGTTCGCATTTCTTCCAAAAGTGCTTTTGTTTTCGGTCCCGAGCCGTCATCTGCTATAACTATTTCGAAATCCTTGAAATATTGATTTTGATATCCCCAAAGCACTTTTTTAAGCCATTCATTGGCGTTATAAGTACTTATAATTACAGATATTGTTACAGTGTTCATTCGTTCTAATTCAAAAATTTCAATTCAACTCGAAAAATAAGTGTTCCGTATTATCTATCATCTTTTCAATAGAAAAATTTTCTTCAATCCTAGCTTTAAGTTTATTCGGTTCGAAGACCACCGTCTGATCTGAAATAGCAATTATCCCCTCTGCCATTGCTTTGGCATCGCCAATTTCAGTTAATATGCCATATTCACCATTATTCAATAATTCTTCGCTACCAGGAACTTTAGTAGAAACAACGGGTTTCCCAAAACTCATTGCTTCGTTAAGCACATTAGCCATTCCTTCTGATCTTGATGGTAACAAAAATATATCTATTGAATTAAAAAATAACTTAACATCTTCAAAAAAACCTAAAAAATGAATTCTATCCCTATAATCACTTTCCATAATCAAGGTTTTTATTTCTTTTTCTAATTCCCCTTTTCCAATATGGATCACATGATAATTTTCTGGCAGGTAAGATAGTATTTGTGGCAGATAGTCAAACCCTTTAATGTAGCTAAATCTTCCTGCGCATCCTAAAATTACTGTATCTTTTTTTAAATTTAATTTCGACTTAAAATCTATTTTATAATCACTTTCACCAGGAACACTAAAACCATTGTAAACACAAACCACATTAGAATCGTTGAATAAATTAGTGTTTTTAAGAAGGTGATTTTTTAGTGAATTACTATTTACTAAAACTTTGTTTTTCAGATTTTTAAATATAAACTTATATTTTAAATTGTCTTTAATTTCCCTTAAAATCCCCAAGTACAAAATTGTTTTAGGAACTTTGGCCAATCGTGCGGCCAGACTTACTAAAAACCAATCTTTTTTTAGCGCAGCGAATACGGTGTAAGGCTTAATTTCTCGAAATATTTTCACATAATTCAAAAGGACAAAAATGTTCAAATCGCCACCGCGGGAGGAGATATTAATTACTTTAATTTCAGGATCGTTTTTAAATTTTTCTTCAAATTGACCATTCAATAAAATAACATAAACTTCATACCCTCTTCTTCTTAACTCCTTGGCTCTTAATAAAACATTTTTTTCAATTCCTCCCCAGACTTTGGAAGGGCAAACTAAAACACACTTTTTATGCACTATCGATTTATGGTTATTTGTGGATATTAAAACCTCAAAATTAAACTTTTTGTTCTTTACAGAATATAAATCCATGTCAAATTGTAGTAAATTTGAAAATTCAAAATTCATTAATCTGAAACAAATGAAGTTAAAAGAACTACCGCTTTCCATATTTAAAACTTTAGCCTTAAAAAATAAGCAGACCACAGCTTTGAAGGAGGGAAAAAATAAAACCGTTCCCGTTATAGTTTCTTTGACTTCTATTCCTTATAGATTGAAAAAAGTACACATTACCATACGAAGTATCTTAAATCAATCTGTTTCACCTGAAAAAATTATTCTTTGGTTGCACGAAGATTTAAAAAATAAGATTCCTAAATCACTAAAAATTCTTGAGGGGAATATTTTTGAAATAAGGTATACTCATCTCCATTGCTCCCACAAAAAATTAATACACACCCTAAAGTTATATCCGGAAAACGTTATTGTAACCTGTGATGATGATTTTATTTACGATGAAGAATGGTTGGAAAAACTTTATAACGAACATTTAATTAACCAAAAGGATATTGTTGGAAATCAAACAAGACAAATTAAGTATGATTCGCATGGTGAACTTTTACCTTATAAGGAATGGATTTCTACAAGCAATCCAAATCCTAAAACAATATTACCTATTGGAGCCGCTGGAATTTTATATCCGCCCAATTCTTTGGATAAAAGGGTATTTAGTGAAGACTTATTTTTAAAATTATGCCCAAAGGCAGATGATTTATGGTTTAAAGCAATGGCAATTTTACAAAATACCAATGCAAGACAGACTAAAAATCCACCACGCTTAATACCTATTGCAGGAACTCAATCGGTATCATTAAAGAATGAAAATATTAAAAAGGATTACAATAAAGTCCAATGGCAACAATTAGTCAATTATTTTAATTTACAATATTAACCATGCACGAAGAGATACAAAATACAATTGAAACACTTAATAGCGGCGGACTCATACTTTACCCAACCGATACAGTGTGGGGAATTGGTTGCGATGCTACCAATCCTGAGGCCATAAAAAAAGTTTATGAACTTAAAAAAAGAGACGACAGCAAAGCACTTATTTGCTTAGTATCAGATCTTAGGATGCTTCAAAAGTATGTGTATGAGATCCCAGATGCCGCTTACGACATCATCGAATTAGCCAGTAAACCTACGACCATAATATACGATCGCCCTATAAATGTGGCTAAAAATCTGGTCGCAGCAGATGATACCTTGGCAATTCGGGTAGCTTCTGATGAATTTTGCCAAAAACTTATTCGTCAATTTAAAAGACCAATTGTTTCAACTTCTGCCAATATCAGTGGGTTACCAACGCCACAGCACTTTTCACAAATATCCGATGAAATTTTAAAAGGTGTCGATTATGTGGTAAATTTGCATCGCGAAAAAACAAATTCAAAACCTTCTTCCATCATAAAAATTGGAAACGATGCTGTGGTGAAGGTTATTAGAAAGTAATTTACAGTTATCAGTAGGCAGTAGGCAGTAGGCAGTAGGCAAAAATCATATTAAAAATTAAGCGAATGAATTTTAAAGATTTAATTGTGTATCAAAAAGCGTTTTCTCTATCGATGCAAATTTTTGAAATTTCTAAAAAATTCCCCAAGGAAGAAACCTATTCGCTAACAGACCAAATTAGAAGAAGTTCCAGAAGTGTTTCGGCAAATATTGCAGAAGCTTATAGAAAAAGAGCGTACCCTAAACATTTCTATAGCAAGTTAACCGATTGCGACGCCGAAAACTCCGAAACGCAAGTTTGGTTACAATTTGCATTTGAATGTAAATATCTCACTAAAAAAAGTTTCGAGGAACTCACCTGCCAAAGCGAAGAAGTTGGTAAACTTTTAAATTATATGCTTTTGAACCCTAAAAAGTTTGGTGTAAAAAGCACTGAACACTGAACACTGAACACTGAACACTGAACACTGAACACTGAACACTGCATAGTAAGATTTTAAATGTCTAAAAAAAACTATCATAAAGCAATTCAAAATCCGATTTTCGAGGTCATCGCCAAAGCTTCGAAGGATCTACAGGTTAAAAGCTATGTAATAGGCGGTTTTGTGCGCGATTATTTATTGAAAAGAGGAACCCCAAAAGATATTGATGTGGTAGCCTTGGGAAGCGGGATCGAACTTGCAAAAAAGGTTGCAGAGGTGTTGCCTAAAAAAACAAAAGTGTCCGTTTTTAAAAATTTTGGCACGGCTATGCTTCGTTATGAAGACCTTGAAGTGGAATTTGTGGGTGCCAGAAAGGAAAGTTATCATTTTGACAGCAGAAAACCTGTGGTGGAAAATGGGACCTTGGAAGACGACCAAAACCGAAGGGATTTTACCATCAATGCATTGGCAATTTCCCTGAATGAGAAAAACTACGGGGAATTGCTCGACCCCTTTAATGGAGTTTCAGATCTTGAGAAAAAGATAATTCGTACCCCTCTCGATCCAGACATCACCTATTCCGATGATCCGTTGAGGATGATGCGTGCCATTCGTTTTGCTTCACAATTGAACTTTAGAATTGAAGAGAAATCCCTCGAAGCAATCAAAAAGAACAAAAATCGTATCAAAATCATTTCCAATGAACGAATTGTAGATGAGCTAAATAAAATACTGCTGAGTAAAAAACCATCCATTGGTTTTAGTTTGCTTTTTAAAACGGGACTTCTTGAAATTATAATGCCAGAACTTACCAATTTACAAGGGATTGAGGAAAAGGAAGGGCAAAAACACAAAGATAACTTTTGGCATACCTTAGAAGTAGTCGATAACATCTCCAAAAACACCGATGATCTTTGGTTGCGCTGGGCTGCGTTATTGCACGATATAGGAAAAGCACCTACCAAAAGGTTTGATGATAAAATTGGATGGACCTTTCACGGACACGAATTTGTAGGCTCCAAAATGGTTTATAAACTGTTCAAAAGGCTTCATATGCCCCTTAATGATAAAATGAAATTGGTTCAGAAACTCGTATTAATGAGCTCCCGCCCTATTGTTTTGGCACAAGAAATTGTGACAGACTCTGCAGTAAGAAGGCTTATTTTCGATGCTGGGGAGCATGTGGAAGATTTAATGACCTTATGCGAGGCCGACATTACAACCAAGAACCCAAAACGTTATAAAAAATATAGCAATAATTTTAAGATTGTAAGACAGAAAATAACAGAAGTAGAGGAAAGGGATCAGGTGCGTAATTTTCAACCGCCAGTAGATGGCGCAGAAATAATGGAAGTTTTCAATCTCAAGCCTTCAAGGGAAATTGGAGTCATAAAAGAAGCTATTAAAGAAGCCATTCTGGAAGGGGAAATACCAAATGAACATGATGCCGCTTTCGAGTTTATGCTTAAAAGAGGTAAGAAACTCGGGTTAACACCGGTAAATGAAAAGTAGACTGGAGGCTGGATGTTTAAAAAATATAATCGAACTTGAATAAGTGAAAAAGAACTTTAGAAAACTCGCAAAAGTAACCTTGATTTTGGTCTACTTGGTTATTTTAGCCGGTGCAGTGGTACGAATGACAGGAAGCGGTATGGGATGCCCCGACTGGCCCAAATGTTTTGGTTACTATATTCCTCCAACCGAGGTTTCCCAATTGGAATGGCAGCCAAATAGGGAGTTTAAAAAAGGGCAGGTTATAATAGTTAATGAGTCTTTAAAAGTAGCTAAAGAAAACTTTACCACGGGGAAAAGCTATGATAATTCCCATTGGAACGATTATACCAAGCACGACTACGCGATTTTTAATCCAACACACACTTGGGTGGAATATATAAATAGGTTATTTGGAGCATTGGCGGGTCTTGCTACCTTATTATTGGCCTTCACTTCCTTTAAATTCCGTAAAGAAAATATTTGGATTCCCATACTCGCATGGCTAACCGTACTCGGTATGGGTTTTCAAGCCTGGTTGGGAGCAACAGTGGTTTATTCTGTACTGGCGCCGGTGCGAATTACCTTGCACATGGTCATGGCGTTGGTTATAGTAGCTTTTCTTTTAATTATTCTATTTCAAACCCGTGACAAAAAGGTGATCCGAAAAAAAAACAAACTGTTTTCCAATGTTTTAATAGCTGCTTTAATACTTACCCTTATACAAATTGTTTTCGGGACACAGGTTCGCCAATTTATAGACGAACAAAAAAATATTTTTGGGGAATTTGCTAAAAATAAATGGCTATCGAATCCCGAAATAGATTTCTACCTACACCGCAGCCTTTCCATTTTGGTGTTTTTGGTGAATTTATTTATAGTTTTTCGCAATAAAAAATTATCGTTGGGATACACTAAGGTGAATTGGATCCTGGCTTTTATTGTTTTGGAAATTATTACGGGGATTGCGATGTATTATTTTCACTTTCCTTTTAGCACACAAGCATTGCATTTAGTTTTTGCTTCTATACTTTTTGGAGTTCAATTTTACGTATTACTGGAAGCGCTTCAATCGAAACTTATTGATAAAAGTTTTGTCAGTCACCTATAAATTTGAAGTGAATCTGCATTTGGCAGCCAAATAACTCAGCCTAAGCAAACAAGAAAAAGGCCTCAGCCCTGGTTAGGTTTTGACTTAAAAAAACGGTTCAGAAAAAAATATCTGTAGCGAAATTCCGTTGAAATCTTTGTAACTTGCACCCCTCGGAAAATAAATTGAAATGATCTATAAATTTAGAGTAATACTAGACGCAGAAGAAGACGTATTTAGGGATATTGAAGTAGAAGGCAATAGCTCTTTGGAAGACTTTCACAACGCCGTATCTCAAGCTTTTGGCTTCGACGGTACCGAAATGGCGTCTTTTTATGTAAGTGACGAAGAATGGAACCAAGGGGAAGAAATTGCCCTGTTCGATATGAGCGAAACCGGCAGCGATGTAAAACTTATGGCGGAAACTTATGTAGAAGACCTTTTAGATGAAGATAATAGAAATCTAATTTACGTGTATGACTTTTTTAGCATGTGGACGTTCTTTGTGGAATTGGCCGATATTGCCGAAAAAGAAGACGGCAACACTTATCCCAATTTACTTTATGTGCACGGACAGTTACCGGATGCGCCACCAGTGAAAAAATTTGAAGCGGAAGATCTATCGGGAGACGAAGATGAGAGCGACGATTTCGATGTAGATAGCTATGACGATTTCGATTTCGACGAGCACTGGAATTAACGAAGTACAATTTTTGAAATACAAAGTAAGGAGTAGTCTAACATTACTTTTAACTTTTAACCTTTAACTTTCAATCTTAAAATGATCAATTTATATCCTACACAAATAGAGAGCCTTTCCATCCACAGAATTGGTAACAAAAGTAAAGAAGAAGGCACTTTTTTCTCGGAAGAACCATACCGTTTAAATGATGAGATTACCGGACTTTTAAAGGAGTATTTCTTTAAACCATTTCGGGAAAAGGAAGAAAATTATTACCGTTTTGATCATGAGGTAGATTTGGAATACAACGAGTTGTACACCATGGCTTCAGAAATTTTTGAAGACCCCACTAGCGTACATAAAATTTCCAAGAGCATTGCCACTTATCTATACGATCAATCGAACCACCCACACATTAAAAGTGGAGAGGTTTACGTTACTTACCTTTCTGATGTTAATCTGGATAATGAAAAAATTAATGCTATCGGTATTTTTAAATCGGAGTTGAAGCATGATTTTTTAGAGTTTGAAGAAAAAGGCACCAATCTCGAAATTCTTATTCGTCAAGGAATCAACATAAACAAATTAGACAAAGGATGCCTCATACTTAACACCAATAAAGAAGAAGGTTTTAAAATCCTTTCGGTAGACAGTAACCGTTACGACACCAAATATTGGTTGGAAAATTTCTTGAGTGTAGACGCCCTTACGGACGATACTTACTTCACCAAAAAATACTTGAAATTCTGTCAAGATTTTGCCAAAGATGTGGTTTTACCTGCGGAAGACAAAAAAGAAGAGGTAATGTTTATGAACCGTGCTGTAAATCACTTTGCTAGCAACGACGATTTTGAGGAAACCAATTTTTTGAATGCTGTAATGGAAAACCCAGAGCTTATTCCAGAATTTAAAAATTACAAAACAGAAAAAGGGCCTAAATACAGTATTGAAGACGTATCTTCTTTCCCTATTGCCAACAAAGCAGTTTCTGATGCGCGTAAAAAGATTAAAAACGTCATCAATTTAGATACCAATATTCAAATAAAAATGGATTTTATCAATCCGGAGTCAGCTGAAAAATTTGTTGAAAAAGGATGGGATGAAGAAAAACAAATGTATTATTACCTCGTATACTTCAACAAAGAACAAAAAAGCTAAGTGAATTTTAATTGAAAAGTCTTGGCGAGGAGTTGAAAAACGACGTGGCCATCTCCTCGCACTTGATCTAAATCATCAGGAGACTACCACGCTACCTCCTGTCGCTAGTAGAGACGTCTTGACGAAATACAGTTTAAAAGTTTAATATAAAAAGGGACTGCTCAATAAAGTACAGTCCCTTTGTTATTTTCATATGCATTTAATCTTAAAGCCTAGCTTTCTGCAAATTCCTTTAAGCAATCCACTACATAATCCAACTCTTCTTTAGTGTTATAATGTGAAAAAGAGAACCGAACAGATGGTTTCTGCGAATCCTCTTCACTTAAAATCTCATTAAGCACATGAGAGCCGGCCGCGCTCCCACTTTGGCAGGCGCTACCACGGGAACATGCAATACCTTTAATATCCAATTGAAACAACAACAAAGCTGCTTTTTCCGCCGAAAGCGGTAGGCACGCATTTACCAAAGTATAGGTGCTTTTATCGAGTTCCGCACAATTTCCATTAAATTTCACACCTGGCATAGCGGCTTCCAATTGTTGCATGAAGTATTCCTTCAACTCAGTTACATATGCACGCTCCTGTTCTAAATTTTCATAGGCCTGCACAAAGGCTTCCTCTAGACCAACTATATTATGAAATGGCTCTGTTCCTGCCCTAAATCCACGTTCTTGTTCTCCCCCACAGATCATTTGCTTAATAGGGATATTTTTGCGAATAAAGGCAAAACCGATCCCTTTTGGTCCATGAAATTTGTGCGCAGCAGCAGTCAGAAAGTCTACCTTGGTCTTTTGTAAATCCCACTCCCAATGGCCTATGGATTGCACGGTGTCCGAATGAAAAAGAGCATCATACTTCTTACAAACCTCTGTAAATGCCTCCATATCGATCATATTGCCAATCTCATTGTTTACATGCATCAAGCTTACCAAGGTTTTCCCTTTGTTTTCCTTCAGCAATGCTTCAAGGCTATCTAAACTAGCTGTTCCGCAGTCGTTTAATTCTACGTATGAAACCTCTATTCCGTATTCCTTCTGCAGTTGTTCTACTGTATGGAGTACCGCATGGTGTTCTATTTTAGAAGTAATTATATGCTCGACTCCTAAATCCCTAACAGCACACCTCAAAATCATATTATCTGCTTCGGTACCTCCAGAAGTAAATATAATTTCCGACGGACTCGCATTCAGTTGTTTTGCAATTGTTTTTCGTGCCTTTTCTATCTGTGTTTTAGCCGATCGCCCAAAGCTATGGGTAGACGACGGATTTCCATAAAAATTAGCTAAAGCATCTTGCATCTTAGCGATGACCCCTTCTCTTACCTGCGTTGTAGCAGCACTATCTAAATACACTTTTTGCATGCCGCAAAAGTACTTTTAATTAAAATTATTCACAATAAATTTCGTTATAACTTAGTATGTTTTACATTTGTTTAAGATTTAAAATTCTAGGGATGCAAAGAATATTCTTTTTTGGTTTTTTAATGCTGCTTATGGCTTGCGATGATGGGGATTTTGTGATAGATCAACTAGACTTTGACGATACCGATGTTCAAGAACCTTGTTTGGATGGTACCGTAACACTGTTTAAAATTTCTGAAGCTAAAAATGAAGCGCTTATTATTCAACTAGAGCCCAATAGTGTAAATTTTAATAAAGTTGATACTTTAGAATTCACTATAAACAACAATACCAATAAAGTGCTTTATAGAATTTTTGATAATGAGGTGACTGCCTCATATTTCTGCCAAAGTGTGCCCCCAACCGCTCCATTAGTTACTGAAGAGTGGTATGCGCCCAGTGGAACCATTAGAATAACCACAACAGTTGAAGATGACGATTTGGATGGTGTCCCCACCGCAGAGGAAGGCGTTGTGTACAACGATGACGGAACGGTTAATAAAGCCGCTTCGAGGGATAGTGATGGTGATGGTATTCCAGATTACATCGATAATGACGATGATGATGACAGAGTTCTTACCAAAGATGAAATAGATAATAGTGACCCTACAAATATTGTTTACACCAATACCGATGGTGATGAACTTCCCAATTATTTAGATAATGATGATGACAATGATGGGGTTTTAACTATAGATGAAGACTTAAATGGGGATGGTAATCCTACCAACGATACTGTAACCATCGATGGGAAAAAAGTTCCTAACTATTTAACAGCTACAGCCGCTACCACCACCGATAAAAAATCTACCAGACGTAAAAATGTGTACCAATCTATTTACACGAGCGTTATTGAAATTGTAGACGGTTTTAAATTGGAAAACGAAAACGAGGAAATTAAATTTGATGTCGATACTTATTTATTTGGAACCATTGAAAATCCAATTCAACAGGAAGAAAAGTAAGTAATCATGAATCCTGTACACCATTCTGATAAATATAGACTTCCGTAGCTCCAAGTCCGTAGGTTCTATAATCAGCATCGTAATAAGTAGCATTGGAATAGCGACCAAATAGGTATTCCAACTCCGTTTTTAACACACCTTCCCCTACCCCGTGGATAAAAACCACTTTTTGGATTCTATTTTTAATAGCAAATTCCAGTTTATGTTTAGCGGTATCCACTTGAAGGTTTAGCATGTCGAAATTGGTCATTCCCCGTGTAGATTCTGTAAGTTTATGAATGTGTAAATCTACTTCCATAGCTGGCACCACTTTCTCCATTTTTGGAGATTTACGCTTGGTTTTAATACCCTTTTGCTTTTCTTTTACCGCTTGGGCCACTTCAAAATTGGTAACTTCCAAATCGGTTTCTTTAGAAACTTTTACCAATTCGTTTTCATAAAATTCCATTTCGAATCCATCTTCCGTAGCAACTAAATAACCATTACCGAGGAGTTTTATCACTTTACCCTTGATGGCGTCGTCCAGGACTTCTACAGTATCTCCTATGTGAAGTTTTAATTTACTCATCCCTCAAATGATCTTCTAAGCTTTTGCTATCGTCTTTTTTGTCGTTTTTAGGATTTTCTTTAACCCATAATTGAGTTGATTGATATAAACCGTACATCAACAAAACAAAACCTCCAATTTTTAAATATTTATCGTATTCTGACTGGTCGTTGAACATAAAAACGAGAATAGCGCCCAGCACAATACACAATAACGAAAACAACTTCATCCCAAATCTGCTTTTAAATTGACTACAAAAATAATACATTGAAACAAGACAGTTTAAGAACTTTTTAATAAGTTTACAAATATAAAAGAGCGCATATACCTTATGACCCACTTCATTCTCCTTAAAGCGGAAGATTATATGCTTCCTTGCCTCAACAAAAAACTTTTCGGTTTCGAATGTTTTGGTTGTGGTTTGCAGCGGTCGGTGGCTTTATTGTTTCAAGGGGATTTTATAGGTGCGTTTAAAATGTATCCGGCGATTTACACCTTAATAATTCTCTTTGTTTATCTCGCTTTCAATAACTTTATAAGAATAAAGAATGCTAACAGAATTTTAGTATTCTTACTTTTAACGAATGTATTTCTTATTTTAGGAAATTATATTTTAAAATTTTTTCACCACTAATCAATTTCAATTATGGAACAACAAAAGTTACCTAACGTTACTATTTCTTTGGTTTTAGGAATCATTTCATTTATTGCCTGCTGCTGCACCAGTGGCTTGGGAGGTTTGTTATTTTCTGGTATAGCTTTCTATTTAGCTAAAAAAGATGAAAAAACGTACATGATGAACCCTGAAGAATATTCCAATTATAAACAATTAAAAACAGCAAAAACAGTTGCCATTGTAGGCCTGGTTTTATCTGTAATTGCTTTAATAAGTTCAATTGTTTATATAATTTCATTGGGAGGCTGGACAGCATATATGGAGCAACAGCAAGAAGTATTTGAGCAATGGGGTATTGAACAATAAAAGCCCTTTATATAAACTAAAAATCCCCGCTTCCGCGGGGATTTTTTTTCATCTAGTTTCAAAAATTATTTTTCGAAATCCTTTAAAGTCGTTGTAATTATAGATACACAGTCCAATAACTGATCTTCGGTCATTACCAATGGCGGTGCAAAACGGATAATGTTTCCATGTGTTGGTTTGGCCAACAAACCATTTTCCTTTAAGGCCATACAAATATCCCATGCTGTAGAACTATCTTCACTATCGTTGATTACGATAGCGTTCAACAATCCTTTTCCACGTACCAAACTCACAATATTGCTGTTATCAATATATTTTTGTAGTTCACTACGGAAAAGTTGTCCCAGTTTTTCAGCGTTTTCTGCGAGTTTTTCGTCTTTTACAACCTCCAGAGCTTCTGTTGCTACTGCCGCAGCCACAGGGTTTCCTCCAAAAGTACTTCCGTGTTGACCGGGCTGGATAACGTCCATCACCTCGTTGTTTGCCAATACGGCACTTACAGGATAAACCCCACCACTAATAGCTTTTCCAAGGATAAGCATATCTGGTTTTACATTTTCATGATCTATCGCCAACAATTTTCCGGTTCTTGCGATACCCGTTTGTATTTCATCTGCAATGAATAGAACTCCATGCTCTTTACAAAGTTCCCTTGCTTTCGTTAAATATCCTTCGGAAGGTACATAAACCCCAGCTTCCCCTTGAATTGGCTCCACTAAGAACCCAGCGATATTATCGTGCTCTTTTAAGATTTTCTCTAAAGCCTCTGTATCATCATAGGGTATTTTTAGAAATCCTGGTGTATACGGACCGAAGTTTTTCCGTGCGCCCTCATCATTCGAAAAAGATATAATGGTGGTGGTACGCCCATGGAAATTGTTTTCGCAAACAACTATTTGAGCATCCTGTTCTTTTATTCCTTTACGCTCGTAAGCCCATTTTCTACAAATTTTAATCGCGGTTTCTACGGCTTCCGCCCCTGTATTCATGGGTAAAAGCTTATCAAAACCGAAATAAGAGGTAGCATATTGCTCAAACTTACCAAGCATATCGTTGTGAAATGCCCTTGAAGTTAAGGTTAATGTTTTTGCCTGTTCTACCATTGCATTTACAATACGTGGATTGCAATGTCCTTGGTTTACAGCAGAATAAGCCGATAAAAAATCATAATACTTTTTACCTTCTACATCCCACATATAAACACCTTCCCCGCGACTTAAAACCACAGGAAGTGGGTGATAATTGTGTGCACCGTACTTGTCTTCTAATGCAATTGCATCTTGTGAAGTTAATCTTTCCAAAACTGCCATTCTGAAATTGAAATTTAAATTGTGATACTTTACAATTCCTTCTTACGGAGAGAAATCATCCATGCAGTGATGCGAAAATACAAAATATTTAAATCAACTTCAAGAATATCAAGACCCTATTTCCCTAAAACCTATTGTCACCATCCAGTAAATCACCTAAGCCGCCAAGAATGCTTCCCTCGCCTTTATCCTTCCCTCCTTGTTGAGGGGCGGCTGCAAAAACCCTGCTGGCCAAACGACTGAAAGGCAACGATTGTATATAGACAACCCCAGGACCGCGCAGGGAGGCAAAAAACAATCCTTCCCCACCAAAAACGGTATTCTTAATGCCGCCTACAAATTCAATGTCATAATCAATATCTTGGGTAAAACCAACAATACAGCCGGTATCTACCCTCAAAACTTCACCTGCAGCCAATTCCCTTCTGGCTAAAGTTCCTCCAGCATGTACAAATGCCATACCGTCGCCTTCGAGCTTTTGCATAATAAAACCTTCGCCTCCAAAAAATCCCCTACCGAGTCTTCTGGAAAATTCAATTCCAATGGAAACACCTTGGGCAGCACATAAAAATGCATCTTTCTGGCAAATAAATTTTCCGCGGTATTTGGTAAGGTCAATCGGAATTATTTTTCCGGGATAGGGCGAGGCAAAGCTTACCTTACGTTTTCCCATATCGGTATTTAAAAAAGCCGTCATAAACAAGCTTTCTCCAGTTAGCAAACGCTTCCCTGCGGAAAAAAGTTTTCCCAGAACCCCCTTTTGTTGATTGGAACCGTCTCCAAAAATGGTATCCATTTGAAGTCCTTGATCCATCATCATAAAACTTCCGGCTTCTGCCACTACGGCTTCCTGTGGATCTAGTTCTATCTCCACATATTGCATTTCCTCACCGTATATTTGATAATCTATTTCGTGTGATGTCATAATAAATCTTAATAATTGGTTCATTTATTAGACTAAAATTACATAAAAATGTTACAGGTTGAGGAAATGAAAGGTGTGAGAGATCAGGATAAAAAATGGGTGAATAAAGAAGATAAAGAAATGTACTTCTCATTCAGCATAAAAATAAAACCCAGCCTACTAACAGTAGCATATAAATTGATGAAGCTAAAGCATAACTTGTTAAATTGTAGGCGGTTTAATTTCTAAGATTACTTTAAAAGCACTGCCTCCGTAATTTCGGTAAGAGTAGGATTCATTTCATAATAAACAGAAAAAACCCCGTCTACCCGATCGGCATCAGTTATGTCTGGAAACTTTTGATAAGACTTTCCTTTACCAGGAGGCCATGCGACAGATGCCGCTTGGAACGCCAACTTACCTTCTTTGAAACCGATTTTTTTCACATTGAATCCGTTGGTTTTTCCATCATTTTTGCGGGCAGTGATAAAACTTGCTTTTTCAATTTTACCGGTATTGGGGTTCAGTTTGGCAATAATGGACACTTTTGGTCCGCCTCCATTTCCATATCCGCCTTGATAAACGCCGTTAAAAGCACCCCCTTCGACAGCCCTTTTGGTAAGATAGTCTTCACTATAACTCCCTCCTACCAGGGAAAAAACTACCCATGGCACATTGTTATTGTCTACCAATATCATGGTTGCGCGGCCATCTACTTCCGATTTTTCATGCTCTACATACCAAATGCTTTCCCCGGAAGATAATCTTTTACGCACAAAAGGGTCTTGATTGATATTACTTACTTGATTGAATCCTACTTCGTAAGTATTCCCATCGTTGTCTGTAACCGAAGTAGCAGCAGAAAGTTCCACGTCTTCGAGCGGATTGTTTCCAACTTCTGTAGTGTCTTCTACAGATTCGTCTTTAGAACAGGAGAAAAATAATAGGGTGCAGCAAACCCATAAAGCAGAATAAATAAACTTTTTCATAGCGATGTTATTTTGAGGCTTCCCAAAAATAACTATAAGAGCCCATATTTATTGCATACCGCACTAAATATTCTTGAAATATTTTATGCTAAGAGATTCTAATTGGATTTCTTCTTGGGCATCGGGCCGCGAAGGTGTATAATAAGTCCGTTTAAGAAATTACGCAGTATTTGGTCACCACATTCCATATATTTTGGATGGTCTTCACTTCTAAAAAAAGCACCCAATTCACTTTTACTTATTCTAAAATCCACTAATTCCAGGATTTTCACAATGTCTTCGTCGCGAAGCTTGTGCGCTACCCGTAGTTTTTTAAAAATATCGTTGTTAGATAATGCCATAGTGCAAAGGTAGGGATAGATTTTATATTTTCTTCTGAAAGTGATATCCTATTATCTCAAAACCTTGATTAAAATAAAACTTATGCGATCTTCCATTTCCAACATATGTATTAAGCTCCATGGTCTTAAATTCATTATTTTTTGCCCATAGACTTATTTCATCTATAAATAACTTTCCTAAACCTTGAGACTGCTTGGTTTTATCGATGATTACATTATCGAGCTCCAACTGTTTCCCGGAGTATAACTTAACCGTTATCCAGCCACTACATATACCCACCAGAACGGAGTTTTCAAAGAAACCAAAACAACGGTAGCCATTAAAAGAAAACATCTGTTTATGCATTTCCACTAGCGTTTCCTTAGATTTATCTGGATTGAGCTGTTGCGTTAAGAAAGCTATTTTTTCCACATCGCTTTTGGAAAGAAGCTGTACGTAAAACTGAGACATCTTTATTCTATTACAATTTTATCCCCTAAATACTTAGGCTCTACTTGAAATAGCAAATCTACAAAAACCTTTGTTCTGGCTAAATATTCGCGTAATTTTGTCTGTAGTCCACCACTCCCTTTTACATCCTTTGCGTTAAATCCAATTGCATTTACACCGAATTCTTCAGCCAGATAAATGGCGCGTTCATTATGGAATTGTTGGGAAATAATAGTAATACTTTCTTGACCAAAAATCTTTTTTGCCCGCACTACGGAGTCTAAAGTTCGAAAACCGGCAAAATCCAGAAATATTTTATTTTCAGGAATCCCTTCGGCTATAAGTGCTTTCTTAAAATCGTTTGGTTCATTGTAACCTGTAGACCCGTTATCGCCAATTATTAGCAAAAACTCCACCTTCCCAGCCTTAAATAAAGAGACTGCAGCATTAATTCGGTATTGAAAATACGGATTTACACCACCGTCATTTAGTTTTTTGGCCGTACCTAATACTAAGCCGACTTTGTTGTGCGGGATATCTTCCAGCTTAAAATAAGTTTTTCCTTTTACTGCGCTTTCTACGGAATAATTGGACACTGATACCAAAATAATAATCAAGAAAATACCAAAAAGGAACAGCTTGATTAAAGATCGGATACGGTTTCTTTTACTTTTCACATAGATAAAGGTAAGGTATTATTGGTTTTGATTGAATTGTAAAAATTTACTTTTCGATTTTTCATAAAAAAGAAGCCAATAAAATCAAAAAACGCCCCGATGCCTACGGAGCGTTTTTCAACAAACAACTAAATTCTAAAACCTTTCGATTCTAGTTTTATACTGTCTAGTAACAGTATTTATTTTCAGCAATTGCTTTATCGGCAATCGTGTTTCTTAATTCAATAACGTTAGGAAGGTTTGCGTATTTAGTGAAACGCTTTAATCCCATTAACATCATACGTTGTTCATCGCCTTCAGCAAAAGAAGAAATACCTTCTTTACCTCTGGTTTGAACTTTCTCTACCGCATGGAATAGGTTTAATTTAGCCATGGCGATTTGCTCTTTCTGACTCTCTTCCCCAAAACGTTTTGCATTTTTTTCAGTTCTAAGAATAGCGGATTCTGCCATATAGATTTCTATAAGAATATCTGCAGCTGC
The DNA here is from genome assembly GCF_013391805.1 of Galbibacter sp. BG1. Classification (GTDB taxonomy): domain Bacteria; phylum Bacteroidota; class Bacteroidia; order Flavobacteriales; family Flavobacteriaceae; genus Galbibacter. The sequence continues at coordinate 120,724 of NZ_CP058364.1, forward strand.
CATTAACAATTGTTGGTGCTGCTCTAGTTCTGCTCCATATTTTTGAACCCCAGAACCGGCTACCATTAAGAAGGCTTTTTTCAATTTACCGATCATCTCTTTTTCTTCAGCAAACAATTCTGAATAATCTGGCGTATCGAAAGAAGGAATTCCCATAAGTTCGTCTTTAACCGCAGTAGCAGGACCTAAAAGGTCTACCTGACCTTTCATCGCTTTTTTAATAAGCATTCCTACCGAAAGCATACGGTTAATTTCGTTGGTACCTTCATAAATTCTAGAGATACGGGCATCCCTCCACGCAGATTCCATAGGAGTATCTGCCGAGAATCCCATTCCACCAAAAATCTGAATCCCTTCATCGGTTGTTTTCTGGCAATGTTCTGAAACGGCCACTTTAAGAATAGAACATTCAATAGCGTATTCCTCTACACCTTTAAGCTCTGCTTCTTGATGCGAATTCCCTTCTTCTTGACGGATGGCGATTCTATCTTCTATATCTTTTCCTGCTCTGTAACAAGCAGATTCGTCTACATACGTGGCAGTGGCTATTTCTGCAATTTTAGATTTTATAGCTCCAAACTGAGAAATTGGAGTTTTAAACTGAACACGGTCGTTCGCATATTTAACAGCTTCTGTAATAACACGTCTCTGTGCATCTAAACATGCTGCTGCCAATTTAATACGACCTACATTTAAGGCGTTCATTGCTATTTTGAATCCGTTTCCTCTTTCTGAAAGCATGTTCTCTACAGGAACTTTTGTTTCGTTAAAGAAAACTTGTCTTGTAGAAGACGAATGAATTCCTAATTTTTTCTCTTCTTCACCAAAGGAAATTCCGTTTTCGGTATCGTTTTCTACGATAAATCCGGTAATGTTCTTATCGTCTTCAATCCTTGCAAAAACAATAAACACATTGGCAAAACCTGCATTGGAAATCCACATTTTTTGTCCGCTGATGGAATAGTATTTTCCATCATCCGACAAAACAGCTTTTGTTTTCCCACTATTGGCATCCGATCCTGCTCCTGGCTCTGTTAAACAGTAAGCACCAAACCACTCGCCGGTAGCTAATTTAGGAACGTATTTTTTCTTCTGCTCTTCGGTACCATATAAAGTTATTGGCATGGTACCAATACCTGTATGCGCTCCAAAAGCGGTCGCTACAGACCCGGTAGCCCCAGAGATATAATCACAAACCAGCATGGTGGTTACAAACCCCATTCCCAGTCCGTCATATTCTTCTGGTACCGCTACTCCAAGAAGTCCGAGTTCTCCTGCTTTGCGCATTACTTCTTCGGTTAAAGCGTAGTCTTTCTTTTCAAAACGCTCTTTGTTTGGCCAAATTTCACGATCCACGAATTCTTTTACAGAATCGCGCATCATTTTTTGCTCTTCCGAAAAATCTTCCGGAGTGAATATGTCTTCTGCTTTGGTTTCCTTTACTAGAAACTGTCCGCCTCTTGTCATGTCTCGTTTAATTGCTTCCATATTTTTTTATTTTAACTTAATTCGATTACTGCAAGGTCGAACAGTTGAGACCTTACCGTTTATTCTTAAAGTGCGTGGCATTCCTACATTTAGATAAAATTTGAAACATATCAAAATCAAACTTTACTAATGTCAGGTTCTTTATAGCACTCCATCTTTTAATTTTCAATACATTAAAAGTCTCCCCATTGAGGAAATTTAGAGGGTCTTTTAATTTAAAAATTCGTAAACCCCTGCGGCTCCTTGTCCTGTTCCAACACACATGGTTACAATTCCATATTTGCTTTCCCTTCTTCTCATCTCGTCGAACAATTGAACCGAAAGTTTAGCTCCTGTACAACCCAATGGATGACCCAAAGCGATCGCACCACCGTTTACATTTACGATATCTGGATTTAATCCTAATTTTCTTATAACAGCCAAAGATTGTGATGCGAATGCCTCGTTTAATTCTATTAAATCGATTTGATCTAATTTCATTCCTGCCTGATCCAATGCTTTTGGAATTGCTTTAATAGGACCAATACCCATAATTCTGGGTGGAACACCGGCCGCTGCATAAGAAACCAATCTTGCTATAGGCTCCAAATTAAGCTCTTTTACCATTTCTTCGCTCATCACCAATGTGAATGCTGCACCGTCACTCATTTGCGAAGAGTTACCAGCCGTTACGCTACCTCCTTCAGCAAAAACAGGTCTTAGCTTGCCCAATACTTCTTTGGAAGTATCAGCACGCGGACCTTCATCCGTATCTACGGTATAAGATTTTGTAGCTTTCTTACCATTGGAATCTACATATGTTTCGTCAATTTTGATAGGTACAATTTGCTTATCAAATTTTCCTTCTTTAATCGCTTTAAGCGCCTTTTGATGAGAATTATAAGCAAATTCATCTTGATCTTCACGGGAAACTTCGTATTCCTGTGCCACTGCCTCGGCAGTTAAACCCATTCCCCAATAGTAATCTTCATTACCATTTTTAGCCACTTTATAATCAGGTACCGGTTTATAACCTCCCATAGGAATGTAACTCATACTCTCTGCACCACCAGCAATAATACAATCTGCCATTCCCGATTGAATTTTTGCGGTTGCCATACCAATAGTTTCTATTCCAGAGGCACAATAACGGTTTACGGTAACTCCAGGTACATCTTCTATTTTAAGTCCCATTAATGAAATCAACCGTCCAACGTTTAAACCTTGTTCGGCTTCTGGCATGGCATTTCCTACCATGACATCATCGATTCTGGTTTTGTCGAATTGAGGGATTTCATCCAACATAAATTGAATGGTTTCCGCCGCCAATTCGTCTGGTCTTTTGAATCTGAATACACCACGGGGTGCTTTCCCCACGGCTGTTCTATATGCTTTTACTATATATGCTGTTCTCATTTTTTATTATTTAGAATTTAGAGTTAAGTACAAAGTATTAAGACTATTGAAGAGTTTTTTGAAGTGAATAATTCATTTTAGTGACTTCAACAACTTCATCAATAATAGGCCGAACATTTCTTTCTGAAATTAGTTTTAATCTTTTCGACAGATATAATTGAGTCAACAATTCAAAAGACGACCCATTAGCAACTCCTAGGAACTGTCTAAATTCGCCATTGGTATTTCTTCCTGCACCTTCAGAAATATTTGAAGGAATGGCAACAGCACTTCTCCTTATTTGAGAAATGAGCCCATATTTTTCTTCAACAGGAAATTCGCTGGTTATAGCGTAACATTTCTCAGTTACAACCATCGCCTTTTGCCAAATTTTAAGTTCTTCAAATCTGTGCATACCTATAATTTTTCTTTGTACTAGATACTTTTTACTTTCTACTGTTCGTAATTTAATTACGAAGAGGTTTCCCCGTTTTTAACATATGCTGAATACGCTCTAGCGTTTTACGTTCTGTACAAAGTGACAGGAATGCTTCCCGTTCCAAATCCAATAAATATTGTTCTGAAACTTGCGTAGCTTCCGATAAATCCCCACCAGCCATTACATAAGCTAGTTTATTCGCAATTTTCTTGTCATGATCGGAAATATAATTACCTGCATTCATCGAATCAGTCCCTACTAAGAACATCCCCAATGCCTGTTTACCCAGTACTTTTATATCTTTTCTCATTGGCGGCTGTGTATAACCGGCCTCGGCCATTAAAACTGCATGTTTTTTGGCTTCCGCTATTTGTCGGTCTTTGTTAATCACCACTATATCTTTTCCTTTCTGAAGAAGATTTAAGTCGAACGCCTCATGTGCAGATGTTGAAACCTTCGCCATCCCGATAGTTAAGAAATGTTCGCGAAGCACATTGGTTTCCACGTCATCTTTTCTAAATAGATCTGAAGCCCTCAACGTCATTTCCTTAGAACCACCTCCACCGGGGATTACTCCTACACCAAATTCTACAAGACCCATATAAGTCTCTGCAGCTGCAACCACTTTATCGGCATGCAACGAAAGTTCGCATCCACCACCTAAAGCCATTCCATGTGGAGCAGAAATAGTAGGGATTGCCGAGTAGCGCATACGCATCATTGTATCTTGGAACATCTTAATGGCCATATTCAATTCATCATACTCCTGCTCTACTGCCATCATAAAAATCATTCCAATATTGGCTCCAACAGAGAAATTCTGCGCTTGGTTACCAACCACTAAACCTTGAAAATCTTTTTCTGCTAAATCTATAGCTTTGTTAAGTCCGGCAAGGACATCTCCTCCAATGGTATTCATTTTGGATTGGAACTCCACATTTAAAATACCATCACCTAAATCTTCTATAACAACACCGCTATTTTTCCAAACTTCCTTGGATTTACGGATGTTGTCTAAAATGATAAACGCTTCCTGACCTGGTTTTTCAACCTGTTTTTTAGATGGAATGTCGTAATAATAAGTCGCCCCATCTTTTACGGTGTAAAAAGATTTATTTCCGCTTTCCAGCATTTCAGTAACCCATTTAGCAGGTTCCTTGCCTTCCGCTTTCATCAATTCGATTCCCTTTTCAACGCCAACAGCGTCCCAAATTTCAAACGGACCGTGTTGCCAACCGAAACCGGCTTTCATTGCATCATCGATTCTATACAATTCGTCAGAAATTTCAGGAATTCTGTGTTGTACATATGCAAATAAGGAAGCAAAGTTCTTACGGTAGAATTCTCCTGCTTTATCTTTACCATTCACCAAAACTGGAAATCTGTCTTCTACTTTATCAATAGATTTTGTTTCCTCTAATGTGGCAAATTTCGCTTTGTCTTTTTTTGTGTATTCCATGGTATCCAGATCCAATGAAAGAATTTCACTCTTTCCATCGTCTCCTTTTACCTTTTTATAAAAACCTTGTCCGCTTTTACTTCCCAACCATTTATTATCCATCATTGTTTGGATAAAGTCTGGAAGCTTGAATAAATCATGCGCTTCATCATCAGGACAGTTTTCATAGATTCCATTGGCCACATGCACCAAGGTATCAAGCCCTACAACATCTACAGTTCTAAAAGTGGCCGATTTTTGGCGACCAATTACAGGACCTGTAAGTTTATCTACTTCTTCAACCGTCATCCCGAGTTCTTTCACTTGATGGAAAAGACTTTGAATTCCGAAGATACCAATACGGTTACCTATAAAAGCAGGCGTATCTTTTGCCAATACGGAAGTTTTACCTAAAAACTTCTCCCCGTACATCATTAAGAAGTCTACCACCTCTTGCTTACAATCGGGTCCTGGTACAACTTCAAAAAGTTTTAAATAACGTGGAGGATTGAAAAAGTGAGTTACCGCAAAATGCTCTTGGAAATCTTTACTTCTACCTTCATTCATAAAATGAATTGGAATACCAGAAGTATTCGAGGTAATTAAAGTACCTGGCTTACGGTGCTTTTCAATTTTTTCGAAAACGCTCTTTTTAATATCCAAACGCTCTACAACCACTTCAATAATCCAATCAACATCTTTAATTTTAGAAATATCGTCTTCCATATTTCCAGTAGAAATACGGTCTGCAAATTTCTTATTGTAAATTGGAGAGGGTTTCGACTTTAAAGCACTTTGAAGGTTTTCGTTTACCAACCTATTCCTTACCGCTTTATCTTCAAGGGTAAGACCTTTTGCTTTTTCTTTGTCTGTTAATTCTCTTGGTACAATGTCGAGTAGCAAAACTTCAGCTCCGATATTGGCGAAATGGCAGGCTATGCCGCTTCCCATAATTCCGGAACCAATAACTGCAACTTTCTTTATTCTTCTGTTCATTTTTCTTTATTGAATTAATTTGTTGATACGTCTTCCGTATATATTTTCTTTTCTGAAATAAGTTCGTTTACCGCAGTAATCACCTTAAAAAAACCTTCCAAATCACTTTCTTTAATATGATTGCGAACAGTTTCATTAAACTTCAGTACCACGTCTTTTGAGTATTCCCTTTTTTCCCTTCCAAATTCAGTAAGGCAAATAAGTACGCCCCTACCATCTTTAGGATTGGGCTTTCTTATTATTAAACCCTTTTCTTCCATACTTTTTAAGGTTCTAGACAAACTAGTACCTTCCATGCCCATTTTGGGGCCCAAAGCTGTTGAGGGGGAACCTTTTTCGGGGTCTATACTTAAGAGTGTAAAACCTGTAGCCATCGTGCTATCTTGTTTTCCAGCTTCTTCGTTATACATTTTAGCAACTGCTTGCCATGTTGCCCGTAACGCATAATCTATAGTTGTATCCTTCATTTTCTTGTAGTGGTGAGCTCAAATATACAAATATTTTATTATGCACGCATAGTAAATTAATGTAAAATTTGTTAAAGCTTAAAATGAAGACTAATTATATATTAAGATAATAAAAAAACTCCCCAAAATTGAGGAGTTTGATAAAAATTTATGTTAACATTATATTACTTGGGTCCGTAGATCTTAGTATATAAATCGGCATATTTTTCTTTAATTATTCGACGCTTCAATTTAAGCGTTGGCGTTAAATGCCCTTCTTCCACACTCCACTCTTCTGGGGTAAGTTCGAAAAGTTTAACTCTTTCCCAGCGTCCGAATTTTTCGTTATAATGGTCTACCTCTTCTTGTATACGCTCTATAACTTTAGGATGGGATATTAATGCTTTACGATCGCCGCTAATATCGACTTGATGTCTTTTTGCCCACGCTTCAACAAACTCAAAGTTTGGTTGTATAATGGCTGCTGGCATCTTTTCCCCTTCACCAATAACCATAATTTGTTCGATAAAACGAGATTGCTTCATTAAATTTTCAATGAGTTGCGGAGCCACGTATTTACCCCCAGAAGTTTTAAAGATTTCTTTTTTACGATCTGTTATCTTCAAGAAACCGTCATCATCTACTTCCCCTATATCCCCGGTATGAAAATACCCGCCTTCCATAACCTCGTTGGTTTTTTCTTCATCTTTGTAGTACCCTATCATAACATTAGGTCCTTTACAAAGAATTTCCCCATCTTCTGCAATTTTAACCTCAACACCGGGTAGCATTCTTCCAACTGTTCCAATCTTCCAACCGCGGTTTTTCTGGTCGTTCACTGCAATAACGGGAGAAGTTTCTGTGAGTCCGTATCCTTCCATTACGGGAATATCGGCAGCTCCAAAAACCCTTCCAAGCCTTGGTTGTAAGGCTGCACTACCGGAAACCATTACTTTCAGGTTCCCTCCAAGTCCTTCTTGCCATTTGCTAAAGATTAATTTTCTGGCTATCCCTAACTGAAAATTATACCAAGCACCATTGGTATTGTAAGGCTCGAACTTATGGCCTAATTCTATGGCCCAGAAGAAAAGTTTCTTTTTAATGCCACTTAACTCTGTTCCCTTTGCATAAATTTTATCGTATACCTTTTCCAGAAGTCTAGGCACCACCGTCATAACGTGAGGTTTTACTTCTTTAAGGTTATCGCTCATTTTTTCGATCGATTCTGCAAAATATATTTTTATACCGCAATTTTGGTAAAGATAAACCACCATTCTTTCAAAAATATGGCAGATAGGCAAAAAGCTTAATGCCACATCATGTGGTTCTAGAGGGACCCTTTCCTCACTCGCCAAAACATTGGAAACAATATTTTTATGAGAAAGCATTACTCCCTTAGGTCTTCCAGTAGTACCAGAAGTATAAATAATGGTCGCTAAGTCTTCAGTGGTAACTGCATCTTTCCTCGCTTCTACTTCATTCTGATTACTGCTGTCTTCTCCCAAGGCTAAAATTTCCTCCCAATTATTGGCGCCTGGTAAATCCACAAAAGAATACACTCCCTTAAGGGAAGGAACATTTTGTTTTATGCTGTTTAGCTTTTCCAATATTTCAGCATCGGAAACTATTACATAAGAGGCTTCAGAATGGTTTAAGATGTATTCGTAATCTTCTTCAGAAATGGTTGGATAAATTGGAACATTCTGTGCTCCTGTTTGCAGAATACCAATATCTGCGATATGCCATTCCGTTCTGTTTACATGCGTAATTACCGCAATTTTTTCATTAGGCTGTACCCCCAACCTTAAAAGTCCCCTACTGAATTGATTCGCTTTGTCTACATATTCTTGCGAAGATGTATGCACCCATTCGTCTCCATATTTAGTAGAAAAGGCAATGTCCAAATTATATTTTTCCAATTGATGGTATGGAAAGTCAAACAAACGGGTAACTTTATTCATAGCGTATTTTATTATTTTACAGAATTGCAAATTATGAAATTTGCTGAGTATTTTCAAAAGAAGTCACAAAAAAAGGAGTTGATTGTTGGCAACTCCTTAATTTTATACGATTTATCTGTAAATTTATTTTTTATCCAACCACTTTTTGGCGTTTACAAACGCTTCCAACCATGGAGAAACTTCATCTTTTCGTCCTTCTGGATAGTAGGGCCAATTCCATTGAAAGATGGAACGCTCAAAATGAGGCATGGTTACTAAATGGCGCCCATCGTCTGAAACCATCATGGCCGTATTGAAATCAGATCCATTTGGATTGGCCGGATACGTTTCGTAGCCGTATTTCGCAACGATATTGTACTTTTCTTCTTGGTAAGGAAAATTAAATTTCCCCTCTCCGTGAGATACCCATATCCCTAATTTACTGCCCACCAAAGAGGAAAGCATCACCGATTTGTTTTCTTGAATTTCCACGGAAGTAAATATACTTTCGTGCTTTCCACTATCGTTATGAAGCATTTTTGGCTTTTCCTCATGATCCGGATTTATAAGTCCGAGTTCCACAAAAAGTTGACACCCGTTACAAATACCAATAGAAAGCGTATCTTCCCTTTTAAAAAAGTTCTCTAATGCCTTTTTCGCTTTGTCGTTGTAAAGGAATGCTCCTGCCCAACCTTTTGCCGAACCTAGAACATCTGAATTGGAAAATCCTCCTACGGCACCAATAAACTGAATATCTTCAAGGGTTTCGCGTCCAGAAATAAGATCGGTCATGTGTACATCCTTAACATCGAAACCAGCCAAATACATGGCATTGGCCATTTCACGCTCCGAATTACTTCCTTTTTCACGTAAGATAGCCGCTTTAGGACGTTTCCCAGTAATTTCAGGCAATTTTCCCGTAAAATGATCGGGGAATGTATAGGTAAGCGGTTGATTTTTATAATTGTTGTATCTCGCTTCCGCTACATTGTTCTTTGTTTGTTTTTGGTCTAGCAAGAAAGAAGTTTTATACCAAACATCCCGAAACTGACTAATACTGAAGGAAAAACTATCTTCATTATTTACAATTTGGAGTCGGTCGCCTTCCAATGGCTTCCCTATTTTATGGAAGTTTATTCCCGCTTCCGCTAGACTTTTCTCCACTTTTGAATCTTCTTTGGCTTGAAAAACAATACCAGCGTTTTCATTAAAAAGTGTTTTTATGGAATCTACTTCCCCTAAAGAAGAAAGATCTAATTGAGCACCCAAATTTAAATCGGCAAAACACATTTCCAGAAGGGTTGTAATTAAACCACCGCTTGCTACATCGTGCCCAGCTAAGATTTCATTGCCTTTAATTAACTGCTGAAGGGTATTGAAGGTATTTTTTAAATTCTCGGCACTTTTTACCGTTGGAACTTTATTTCCTATGCTATTTAAAACCTGACCTAAAGAAGAACCACCCAACTTAAAGTCATCTTCCGAAATATTTATGTAGTAGATACTTCCACCATTTCTTTGCAATACAGGCTCTACCACTTTAGTAATATCGCTACAATGAGCCCCAGCAGAAATTATTACCGTTCCGGGAGAAATAACCTCTTCCGTAGGGTACTTTTGCTTCATCGAAAGGGAATCTTTTCCAGTCGGGATATTAATCCCTAGATCAATCGCAAACTCCGAACATCCCTTTACAGCCTCATACAAACGGGCATCCTCACCTTCGTTTTTACAGGGCCACATCCAATTGGCAGATAGCGAAACCGATTTTAAACCTTCTTCCAACGGTGCCCAAACGATATTTGTTAAAGATTCTGCAATGGAATTTCTACTTCCCGCAACAGGATCTACCAAAGCAGATACCGGTGAGTGACCTATTGATGTGGCAATTCCTTCTTTTCCTTTGAAATCCAACGCCATTACCCCACAATTGTTCAATGGTAGTTGTAAAGGCCCTGTACATTGCTGTTTCGCCACACGGCCACCAACACAACGGTCCACTTTATTCGTCAACCAATCTTTACAGGCTACTGCTTCCAATTGAAGCACTTGCTCCAAATAAATATAAACCTGATCTAAACTATATGCCGAGTTTTTGTAATTTCTTTGTACCGTTTTATCGGTCATTATGGTCTTTGGAGAACTTCCAAACATATCTTCCAACGCCAAATCCATTGGTTTGTCCCCTTTGGTAGCCGATTCAAAACAGAATACATCATCCCCGGTAACCTCACCAACTTCATACATAGGTGAACGCTCGCGCTCTGCTATTCGCCTAAGTTTATCGGTATGATCTTTCCCAATGACCAAGCCCATACGTTCCTGACTCTCATTGCCAATAATTTCTTTTGCAGAAAGTGTTGGATCGCCAACGGGCAGTTTATCCAAATCAATTTTTCCACCGGTGTCTTCCACCAATTCCGATAGGCAATTTAAATGTCCCCCAGCTCCGTGATCATGAATGGAAACTATTTCGTTTTCCTCACTCTCTACCATACCCCTAACGGCGTTGGCAACACGTTTTTGCATTTCTGGATTGGATCTTTGTACAGCATTGAGCTCGATACCGCTGCTAAATTCTCCGGTATCTGCTGAAGAAACGGCGGCACCACCCATTCCAATTCTATAATTTTCTCCTCCTAAAACAATAATTTTATCACTCGCTTTGGGCGTATCTTTTATTGCTTGTTCTTGCTTTCCGTAGCCAATGCCACCGGCCAACATAATAACTTTATCGAAACCTAGTTTTCTAGCTTCTTCCTCATGCTCAAAAGTGAGAACCGAACCAGCGATAAGCGGCTGACCGAATTTATTTCCAAAATCAGAAGCTCCATTGGAGGCTTTTATTAAAATATCTATCGGCGTTTGGTACAACCATTTACGCTCGTCCATTGCTTTTTCCCAAGGACGGTTTTCTTCCAATCGGGAATAGCTCGTCATGTAAACTGCAGTTCCTGCCAACGGTAAAGAACCTTTACCTCCTGCCAATCGGTCGCGAATCTCTCCCCCGGAACCCGTAGCAGCACCGTTAAATGGCTCCACAGTGGTAGGGAAATTATGAGTTTCTGCTTTTAGCGATAAGACTGAATTAAAGTCTTTTTCTAAATAAAAATCTGGTTTATCAGCTGTTTTCGGGGCAAATTGTACCGCTTTAGGGCCTTTTAAGAAGGCTACGTTGTCTTTATATGCCGAAACAATACCATTAGGATTTTCTTCGGAAGTCTTTCTGATCATTTTAAACAAAGACATTGGCTTTTCTTCTCCATCGATTACAAAAGTGCCATTGAAGATTTTGTGGCGACAGTGTTCTGAATTTACCTGGGAAAAACCAAAAACTTCAGAGTCTGTCAGTTTTCTATCCAATTTTTCTGAAAGTTGATTTAAGTAAGCAACTTCCTCTTCATTTAATGCCAATCCTTCCTGTTGATTGAAAGTGGCTATATCTTCAATCTCTTTGATTGCTTCTGGCTGGATATCCACAGTAAAAATATCCTGATCTAGTTTTGGGTATTTCTGACTCAACATGGGATCAAAATCATCAGCCTCTGCAGTAGACGCATAAAACTCTTCAATCCTAATAATTCCAGGAACACACATATTCTGTGTTATCTCCACTGCATTGGTACTCCAAGGCGTAATCATGGCTGCCCGCGGACCAATAAAAAAAGCGTCTATAGACGCCGATTCGATGAGTGGCTGATTGCCAAATAACCATGAGAGTTTTGCTGTGTTTTCTTGTGAAATTTTGTCGTTGGTTTGAACGGCAAATACCTTACTTTTTGGGTTTCCGAAGAAAAGGATCATACTGTGTTGTATTTATGTCTTTTTTTAAAAGACTTCTAGTTTAAAATAGACCGCAAATTTAAACAATTACTTCTTATTTTAAGCCCTATTTTTTATTCAAAATAACATTCGTAATCTCAAAAATTCCTTAAAAGAATATCTAAATTCCCGAATCCAAATATCCCTCAATTACTTTAAAACAGAATTTATGGCATCCTCTATAATGGGCTCCATAATTTTATACCCTTTTGAGGTTGGGTGCACCCCATCTTTAGCCAATGCCGGACTTAGTCCCATTTCGTCATTAACCATGGCTTTGTAGTAATCTACGTAAGTAATAGCATTCTCCTTGCAGTATTCTTTAAGAAGTTCATTCAGTTGAACCACCTTATCGGCAGGTTTTATACGCTCCCTCCACGGAAAGCGATTTGCTGGAAGCGTGGAACACACGATAGGAATTATACCGTTTGCTTTGGCAAGCTCTACCATAGAAGCAATGTTTCCAAAAATATCTTCGATTGCTATTGGGCCTGTATTTTCTGCTATATCGTTTATTCCCGCCAGGAAAACAACCGCCTTTGGTTTTAAATCTATTACATCCTTTCTAAAACGCAACAACATTTGCGACGTTGTTTGTCCGCTTATCCCCCTATCTACATAAGAATTGTTTTCAAAAAAATAAGGATGCATTGTTTTCCACCCTTCGGTTATGGAATTCCCCATAAAAACCACACGGTTTTCGTCTGGTTCTGGTGCTGGTAATGCTTCATTTTCTGCAGCGTATTTATCGAAATTGGCGAATTTCACCGCATTTTCTTGAGAGAAAGATTTTAAAAATGTAAACATAAAAAGTAGTAAAAAGTATTTTTTCATTTTAAAAAAATTGGTGTTTAATGCTTCCAAAGATAAGTTTTTATAATAAATTATGTATTTGAAACTTTAAAACGATCTCATGCACTATAGAATTGAAGAAGCTCCTGCAAGTATTCTTTTAGGTTTAAGTACCGAAATGTCTTTAGTTGATAACAAGACAAAGTTCCTTTGGAGTTCTTTCATGCCAAAACTCGGCGAAATAACCAACAGAAAAGACGAATTCTTTTATTCGGTAGAAGAATATCCCGACGATTATTTTAAAACTTTTAATCCTACCAAAATATTCAAAAAATGGGCCGCTATTGCAGTATATGAAATGTCTGACAAAAAAGATTTGGAAATCTTAAAAATCCCAAAAGGGAAATATGCTGTTTTTAATTATGTTGGAAAGTCTTCTAAAGTCTATACTGCTTACCAATATATTTACGGTGAGTGGTTGGCCAAAACCAACTACAAACTGGACGACAGGCCACATTTTGCTTTGATGGGTGCAAAATATAAAAATGGTGATCCCGCCTCTGAAGAAGAGCTATGGATCCCCATTAAATAAACCCTATCTATTTCCTTTGATCCCCTTTTAAAAGATAGACATTGGAGATTTTTACAATAATTTTCATGCAGTGCTTTGGTGAATAAAGCTTCAATCTAAGTCATTAAAAAACCCTTCAAAGCAAAACCTTGAAGGGTAAGAGAATATTTTAGTTTTTCTTTTTAAATAGAGCCTACCATTTTATAATCGCACTACCCCAAGTAAAACCACTACCAAAAGCCGCTAGAACAACAGTATCGCCTTCTTTAACTTTTCCTTGCTCCCAAGCTTCCGTTAGCGCAATTGGAATGGAAGCAGCAGTGGTGTTTCCATATTTCATAATATTATTAAACACCTGATCATCGCTGAGCTTAAATTTCTGCTGAATGAATTGAGATATTCTCAAATTTGCCTGGTGCGGCACTAACAAATCAATATCTGCAGGAGTAAGATTGTTTGTTTGCAATCCTTCGTTGATTACTTCACTAAAACGAACAACCGCATTTTTAAACACAAACTGACCGTTCATATGTGGATAATAAGAGGTATCCTCCTTATCGTCATCTTCCAATATATCGGTCACCCAACGTTTTCCCATTCCTGGCGCAATTAAAGATAACTCTTCTGCATGCTCACCTTCTGAGTGTAAATGGGTAGACAATACACCTTTAGAAGTATCTTCTTCCCTACTTAATACAGCAGCTCCCGCTCCGTCGCCAAAAATAACGGAAACCCCTCGTCCACGAGTACTCATATCCAATCCGGTAGAATGTAATTCAGACCCTATAATTAGAATGTTTTTATACATTCCTGTTTTTATGAATTGATCTGCGACCGATAAAGCATAAATAAAACCAGAACATTGATTTCTAACATCCAATGCTCCAACTGTTTTAATGCCCAATTCTCTTTGTACCAAAACTCCGGGACCAGGAAAATAGTAATCTGGACTTAGCGTAGCAAAAATGATAAAATCAATATCATCTTTATGCAATCCAGACCTTTCGATGGCCACTTTAGCGGCTTTCACCCCCATAGTAGTCGTTGTATCACCATCTCCCTTTACTACATGACGCCTTTCTTTAATACCAGTACGTTCTTGTATCCAAGCATCGTTGGTCTCCATTATTTTAGATAAATCGTCGTTGGTTACCACATTCTCTGGAACATAATAGCCTAATCCCGTTATTTTTGAATTGTACATTGATAAATTCTTTTTTTGAAAAAATAAAATTAATCGAATTCTATTACGATTAAGGTAAAAATTAGCGCCGCAAGTTACGTAATATTACTAACTCTTTAAAAAAGCGAACGATAAAAGATAATTAAAAAAAATGGCATTTAGAATCTTTTAAAAATATAAAGCACCTCCATTTTCAAAGATAACAGACCTTTAACAACTTTTGTTAAACATCTCTAAAACTGCTACCTGGATGTTAATTTTAGTCTAATCATGATTATATTATAAAGAGTCTGTTTAAATCATGTTATATATAAAGCCTATGAAAAATAATTACCTAAAAATTCGTTCGTATTATCAAATTAAAGAATCTGTAATTTCTAAAAATCTTCTATCAGTGTTAATTATTTTTTTCTTTTGCAGTATGGGATTTTCGCAGGCCGACCTTTCCATTACTGCGTTTCTAGAATCCAATGATAGAAATGCAAACGCAGGTGACCGTATTTCTCTTGAATATACTATACGGAACAATGGTAACGTCGAGGTTGATGACCCTGTGGTAGGATTTTACTTATCTAATGATCAAACCTTCGATTCCAACGACATATTATTAGAAACTGAAGATGTTTCAGATCTTGATCCCTACGAAAGTGATGACGAAGGGGAACAAGTCCCACTGCCTTCGAATGTTAATTCGGACTACTATTACATTCTTGTAGTAGCAGATCCTTTCAATAGCGTTTATGAATCGGATGAAAATAACAATACCGCCAGCGCCGCAATTACCATAGGAAATCCGGCAGAGGATGATGGAGATGACGATAATGATGACGGAGGAGATTCTGATGATGACTCTGACAATGAAGATTCTGATGACGGAGATGACTCTGATAACGATGACGATGATGGTGATGACTCCGATAATGATGGAGATGATTATGACGGTGCTGATTTAATATTTGCTTCAGCTTTTATTGAAGAAAACGATTTGCAATCAACCCCCGGAAGTCGGATTACCATAGAATATGCCTTAGGAAACAACGGTAACGAAGACGCCGAAGAATTTAATGTAGGTTTCTTCATATCTAATAACACCACACTTTCTGAAGATGATCAGTTTCTAGAAAATGATAATATAGGAAATGTAGAAGTTGATGAAATTGAAGATGAGAACGACCAAATAACCTTACCCAATTCTCTTTCTTCTGGAACTTATTACATTATCTTAAAAGCCGATGTCGATAATTCGGTAGAAGAAACCAATGAAAACAATAATACCATAGCCCTCGCAATAGAGATCGCTTCCACCCAAGAAGATCCAAATGAGGAAGCAAAAAATCAAATCGGGCAAGCTTCAAATATTCTGAAGAAACAAAATACAGGCGAATTTGCCAGTTATTTTTTTGAAGCCTCTTACTCAAATCCTGTGGTGGTGATTCCCTCCATATCCTATAACGGGAGTCAGCCTGCATTTGCCCGTATAAAAAACATTCAGCCTAATGGTTTCGATTATAAAATTGAAGAATGGGATTACTTAGACGGCAAACATGTTGAAGAAACCCTACCCCTTTTGGTTGTAGAAGAAGGTGTACATACCCTTGCCGACGGAAGGACAGTAGAAGCTGGATTTATTGATATCGGCACTTCCTCAACTACCATCCCTTTTAATGCTAGTTTCGAACAAACACCCATTGTTCTAACCTCCGTAGTTTCAAATAACGATAGCCGAGCTGCGGTAACTAGAATGGATAAAATAAGTAATACTCAATTTAGTGTTAGGCTACAGGCACAGGAAAATATAAAAGAACAACACGAGATAGAACGTGTGGCTTATATAGCTATTACCTCTGGATTTGGAAATGACGATAATAAAAATTTTGAGGCCATAAGAACTGCGCGACAATTTACAGAAAATTGGTATTCCATTAATTTCTTTCTCCCGATGGAAAATCCAGTATTTCTAACTTCGATGCAAACTACTAATGGCATAGACACGGCTGTTTTGAGGTTTAAAAACCTTACATCTACTTCTGTACAGTTGAAAGTCCAAGAAGAAAAATCTAAAGATGAAGAAGTGAAACACGCCACGGAAGTAGGTGGATATGTGCTTTTTGAAGCAGGTAATATTTTTGCTGAAGAAGAACTTGATGATTCCACTCAAAACGATATAGCATCTACTCTTAGTGCGAGAAACGATCCAAAAGTTGTGAGCGTACAAAACTATCCGAATCCCTTTACTTCTCAAACTAAAATATCCTATAATCTTTTAGAAACTTCGCTAGTTAACTTAAGCGTTTTGGATTGGAATGGAAGGAGCATTAAAACCTTGGTCAATGGAAAACAAGAAGCCGGAGAATACGAAATTTCATTTCAGAGCTTCGGATTAACACCTGGAATTTATTTATGTGCATTACAAGTGGATGGAGAAAAATTATATCATAAAATGGTTATAGAATAGGTTGTATATATTCATTCTGAAAACATATTTATGAGGGATTTAAAATTTAGCTATTAAATTTTAGATCCCTTTTTTATTTTCTTGACCGAATTTAAATTTAGATTTTTTAAATTACAGATTACAGACAGAATAGTGCTACTCTTTTCCATCGACATAATCCTGTAAATAGGCATACCTCTCGGTAAGTTTCCCTTGATGAGTCATTCGAGCACGTTCTAAGATACCGTCCTTATCATTATTAAAAAAAGCAGGAATAACATGGTTTACAAAACTTTCCCCAAACCCTCCGCTGGCGTCAGCTGGCAATTCACATGGTAGGTTATCCACCGCCATTACCGCTATGGCATTGGTATTTAAATAATCCACTTCTTTTTCTGAAACTGGATCGTAACCATAAATAGGCTCTGCTATGGTAGATGGACGAATTGTTGAGGCCACGGGACCATCGATATCACAACTAATATCGGCCACTACCTTGATATTAAAACCAGAGGCTTTGGCATCTTCCCGAGTGTATAAGTACGGTGCCCCATCCCCATAAAAATGCCCTGCAATAAAGAAATCGGTTTTTTGGGCAAATCTCATGAAATTAGATTGGTAATCCTGTGGATTGCTATAGAAGTCTTGAACATCGGGAAAAGTACCGTCTTTTCGCTTGTTATAGTCCAAAACATCAATTTGACAATAAACCGGCTCTAGAAAATCTTTATCCAAATATTCATCTACAGAAACTTCCCTGATTTTCATAGCATCTAGCATCTCCTTGGCACCATTACCCACTCTTCCTTTTCCAGTAAGCAAAATTTTAATATTTGGAATACGAATTCTGAGGAGAGCGTCGATAAGAGCTTTTCTATTGGGCAGACTTTCTGCTTTTGGCAAGTTGTACAAATTAAATTTAAGACCGTATGCTCTAAAACCATTATAGGCACCCACGATTCCTGCGTATCGCCCGAAAGCTACTAAGCGTTGACCGTTTGTATTGGTTATAACTTCATGGTCGTAGAGTTCTATATTCTTTTGAAGTACCGCTTGAAGTAAATCTCGATTGTAGGGTTGTTTTTTTATGGTATGTGAAAAAAAGAAATATTTTTTGTTCGGAATAAGCGCAGCAATAGGAACTTCTTTTACCCCCAGCAAAACATCACAATTGGCCATATCGTTGGAAATTGGGAAACCATATTTTTCATATTCTGAATCTGAAAATACTCGAATATTAGAAGGTTCTACAACAATTTCGGCTTGAGGAAACTTATCCTTGACAATTTGACAGGCCTCTGGTGACAAAACTACCCGACGATCTGGTGGTGTTTTGCGCTCTTTTATAATTCCGAATTTCACACGTTTAATTTTTATGCAAGTTATTTCAATTACTTGATTTAAGCGAAAATACTTCGATTATTAAAAGCAGGCAAAAATTATTCAGCCCTTTCCACTTCACTTTCAGATTTTAGCACATAATCGCCGTCCTCTTGCTTAATATACAAAGCCTTGTCGTTTTTTTGACCGTCTCGTGTAATTTCATTCCCTTTTATGGTTTTGGTTATTTTACTGGTATATGTCTTTTCTACTTTTCCTTCTGCGGTACCGTTACCCCATTTCCACTTTACTTTTGTTCCTTCTTTGATCATTTTTTTATTTTAAAGATAGCTTCTTTTAGGCAGATTGGTTCTTAATATTATTCTAAATTAAGATTGGAATGGCTTTTGAACTATTATTTTTACTATTTTCGCACTCCCTTACAAGTTTAGAGTTTGTTTGGAAAGTGCATTAGGGATAGCAGCGGCATCCCCCGACGCCAAATGTCGGGGATATAGCGTATAGCCCGACCTTTAAGCCGACCATGGGAGGTGTAAGGAAATGCCAAGAAAGTTCTTTAAAATAAATTTTTTTTGGGGTCGACTGGTTTTGACAGCGAGTCTAATGAAAGTGTAAGCATGCAGAGCGCTGGGATACAGCTCTTAAATCTCATATTTCACATTTTTTAAATGGCGAGAATAACTACGCTCTTGCTGCCTAATCTGAAGTTATAGTAAGATTTTGGCCATGTCCCTGCAAGGCAGGGAGGCGAGATGTCTCTGGGTAGCCCTTGTTGATGGCGACCCGTTTTGAGACACCATAAAAGTCAACATAGAAATGGTGTAGCTTCGGCACTGTTTCAAAACTTAAGAAGCTAAGCGCGTAGTGGGCGGTTTTCGGTCAGTTGCGCGTCGACAATTAAACGAAGACTAAGCATGTAGAAAGCATTTTGATTGCTTGTTTGGACGGGAGTTCGAATCTCCCCGACTCCACAAACAAAAACCCCAACTAATTAAAAATAAATTAGTTGAGGTTTTTTTTATTTTATTGCATTAGCTAATAACGTGTCGATCTTATCTCGAAAATCGAGATATATTTAAATTACACAATTTACCAACCTAGGTTTTATAGCCTTCGAACCTTATCAATACCGTGGATTTTTTTCAAATTCTCCAATAGCTTTTTCAAAATGGTCTTGTTTTTAACTTCTACCGTAATTTTTCCTGAAAAAACACCACCCTCCGTATCAAAATTGATACTTTTCATGTTTACGTGCATATTATTGGAAATTACTTTGGTGACGTTGCTTACCAAACCTAGATTATCGATACCATCCAGTTTTAGGATGGCTGTAAATTCCTGTTGGGTAGAATCAATCCATTTAGCAGAGATAATCCTATATGCGTAGTTTGACTGCAGTGTAATGGCATTCGGACAATTTTTTTTATGAACTTTAATCCCTTCATTTACGGTAATAAATCCAAAAACATCATCCCCGGGGATAGGACTGCAGCAATTGGAAAACTTATAGTCCAGTTTTTCTTCTTCCTTCCCAAAAACAAGTTGATCGTAATTGGTGGTTATTTCTTCCCTATTAATTTCTTCGGCAGATGCTGGTTTGCGCATCTTATTTTTAAAGAAATTTATAAAAGTGTTGCTACGGGAAGCGGCAAAATCTTTAAGCATTTGGTTGTCTATAGTGCTTATTCCCACCCTGTAAAAAAGGTCTAGACTTGTTTTTAGTTTGAAATAGACCACGAGGTCGTTCACTATATTTTCATTCAGCGTAATTTTAAGCTGCTTGAGTTTTCTTCGGAGTATTTCTTTTCCTTCTTCTGCAATTTGTTTTTTCTCGTCTTTAAGGGAAGATTTTATTTTAGCCCTTGCCCTTGCTGTGGTGGCGTAATCTAACCAGTTTGCATTAGGTTTGGAGCTTTCTGAGGTGATTACTTCTACTTGATCCCCACTTTTTAATTCCCTGCTAAGGGGAACTAATTTTCCATTGACTTTGGCCCCTCTGGTTTTTAAACCAACCTCGGTATGTATGCTGAAGGCAAAGTCTAAAGGGGAGGCTCCTTTGGGCAGCGATTTCAATTCGCCTTTGGGAGTAAATACAAAAATCTCTTGGGAATAAAGGTTTAGCTTAAATTCTTCCACAAAATCCACTGCATTTCCATCGGCGTTTTCTAGTGCTTCCTGCAAGCGGTTGAGCCATATCTCTATACCTTGCTCTTTTTGATCTCCATGCTTGTATTTAAAATGTGCCGCATATCCCTTCTCTGCAATTTCGTGCATCCGCTCACTGCGTATTTGCACTTCTACCCATCTGCCTTTGGGCCCGATAACGGTAATGTGCAATGCTTCATACCCAGTTGTTTTGGGGGAAGAAATCCAATCCCGGAGTCGCGTTGGATTGGGTCTGAAGTGATCGGTGACGATGGAATAAATTTTCCAAGCTAGGAATTTTTCATTGTCTCGATCGCTTTTATAAATAATGCGGATAGCAAATTTATCGTATACTTCATCAAAGCTTACGTTTTGGGATTTCATTTTCCTTCGGATGGAAAAAATAGATTTAGGGCGACCTTTAATCACATAATTCAACCCTTCAACATCCAAACTCTCTTTTATTACATTGCTAAAAGACTCAATATATGCTTCTTGGTCTTCTTTGCTTTCCTGCATTTTATTAAGAATGTCGTTGTAGACATCTGGTTCGGTGTATTTTAATCCCAAATCTTCAAGCTCTGTCTTTATATTGTAGAGCCCAATCCTATGTGCTAAGGGAGCGTAAATGTAAAGGGTTTCCGAAGCTATTTTAACCTGCTTATGGTCTGCCATGGAATCCATGGTTTGCATATTGTGTAAGCGATCGGCTATTTTTATAAGAATTACCCTTACATCATCGTTAAGGGTGAGCAGCATTTTCCTGAAGTTTTCTGCTTGCAAGGAAATATCTTGCTCTGATGTCATTTGGGAAATTTTGGTAAGTCCGTCCACAATACGTGCTACGGTCTCCCCAAACAAGCGTTCCATATCTTCCAAGGTGTAGGAAGTATCTTCCACCACATCGTGCAACAAGGCAGCCGCAATAGCGGTAGCATCCAGCCCGATTTGCTGCGCCACTATCTTGGCAACCGCAATGGGATGGAAAATGTAAGCTTCGCCACTCTTTCTACGCTGATCTTTATGCGCATCTACAGCCGTATCGAAAGCCAACCGGATGAGCTTTTTATCTTCATCTGAAAGGGTTTGATAACTGATGCGCAATAACTCCTTATATTGCCTGGCTATCTGCTTGTTTTCCTTTTCTACATCAAGTACCTTCATATATTAAAAATAAGCTAAACATTACAATTTAACAACAAAATCCATGCCTTATCTACACGGTTTGAAATAAAGTCGTTGAAGCGCTATCCAAATAAAATTGGATGCTTATAACCTAACAAAAAATAATTGATAAATGTGATTTTAAGCTTAACGATTAGCTTTTTAAATTCTCGAACCGCTGCTGCAATGTTGGATGCGAATAATGAACAAAAACATAAGCAGGATGCGGGGTAAGATTGCTCAAACTGTTTTTTGAAAGTTTTTTAAGCGCATTAATTAGAGGTTGGGCCGCATAGGTGTTTTTAGCATAATCGTCTGCCTGATATTCAAACTTACGCGAAAAATAATTCATTATGAGTCCGGTTAATTGCGAAATCGGACTATAAAGTATCCCGAAAGCGATTAAACCCGCGTGGAAACTTGGCTGTTTAACACCAATGGCCAAAGACAATTCGGGAATGTTAATGAATAAGGAAAGAATAAATAACGTTACGCCAGTTAATAATACTGAAGCAAAAATGTTGAAGATAATATGTTTTTTCTTGTAATGACCGACCTCGTGAGCCAGGACCGTTACAATTTCTTCATCTTCCAAATCGTTTACCAAAGTATCGAACAATGTAATTCGTTTTTGTTTGCCGAATCCAGAAAAATAGGCGTTGGCTTTTGTAGATCTTTTGGAACCATCTATCACAAAAATATTATCCAATTGAAAGCCTACTTTAGCAGCATAATTTTCAATGTTTGTTTTTAAAGAGCCGTTCTCTAAGGGCGTTTGTTTATTGAACATTGGAACAATAATCTTACTGTAAAACATATTCATAAAAATGGTAAATACTGCTACGATTATCCAAGCGTAAATCCAAAAATTGGCGCCCGCCAGTTGGTAAAATAAAATAATAAGGGCAAGGATTCCACCACCGATTACAGACATCATCAGCCAACCCTTGAGCTTATCCAGAAAAAATGTTTTTTTAGTGGTTTTGTTGAAACCAAATTTTTCTTCAATCACAAAAGTATGGTAGTAAGAAAAAGGGGTGGTTAAAATATCGCTTGCAAAAGTTATAATTCCGAAGAAAAGCAAAGCAATTACTATATAGTTGTTACTGATACTTCTTGCAATTTCGTCTACCCATTGAAAACCGTCCAAAAAGAAAAACGCCAAAGTTAGCGTTAACGAGAACAAGGAACTTATGCTAGAAAACCGATAATTTGCTTTTTTATAGGCTTGGGATTTTTTGTATTCCTTTTCATCATAAACATCTGCCAGTTCTGCCGGAATGGGATTGTTGAAGTTTTTGGCATTTAGGGAATCCAAGATCTTATCGATAATAAAATCAAGGATTAGAATGGCAATTATTATATAAAAAAGGGTTTGTGGGCTCATAATACAATTGTAAAATCCGGTTCTAATTTTAAAAGTAAGAACCGGATGTTTTTGCAAATCTAAGTCTTAAAAAAGGAAATATTAAATATTGCCTTTATTTAAACAGTTTCAACTGGTTTTTGGGTGTCGTTTTTAATGCGTTTTCTAATCTCTTGTAAACTTTGGTCTACTATTAATTCCCCATCTTTAAAAACAACCTTTAAAGCTCCTTCTTTCTCTTCATCCCAGCTCACTCTATCATACATCTTGTACTCACCATTTTCTAGCTCAATTTTTATTAAACCTTTGGCAGATTTCTTGGTACCGTCATCTGTAATAGGGTCTTTATAAATTTCCCTTCCTTCGCCATTAACTTCCCCATAGGTTGCTTTCATGGCAAACCCAAAAGTGTCCCTCGTATTATATTGGTAGGTAAAAGAACCAATTCCCAAAACCACATTCGTAGATGCAAATCCTTTATTTTTTAATCGTTCGCAAATTTGGGTTGCTCTTTCTATGGTTATGCTGTCCCCATAAATAGCACCGATATGAGGATCCAGTTCTTTGTAGCCTTTTTTATTTTCGGTGCCACCAAAAATATCCCATAAAAGTTCAATAACCCCTTTTCTTTCTTCAACGGTTTTACCATTAGGGTTTCCACAAATAATATCCACAGGATCTCCACTGTCTGGGCGTACTACAACTTTCCCTTCCCTTCTTAGCACCTCTTCTTTAAGTTTTGGTAAGTAAACAGTGAGTACTTTCCATAAATCCCAAGTATCGGAAACAATGGAAACAATACCCTTGGGATAAATTTCTGTGATCAACCTTTTAAATGTTTCTAGCTCACCACTATTTGTTCCCATAGACATTACAGAGTGTTCTGTAGCCGCTACAGAGCCCCCAATTAACTCTTTATCTGCATCTGCACCGTAATAATTTTCAAGAAAATCTATTGCAGGAACCGTATCGGTACCAGTAAAACTCAATAAATGTCCGGCAGCACTCAACAAGGCAGCTTCCAAACCGGCCATTCCTCGCATGGAAAAATCGTGCCCTTGCCAATCAACCAATTCTTCAACAGTAGAAGTTTCTTCAGCATATTTATCCAAAACCAAACGGTATTGCTTGGCAATGGTAGCAGAATTACATGGCAACCAAACTGTTGTAGATAACAGGGTTTCAAAATAATTAGTCAACCAAAAGAACTCTGGGATGGTATTGTACATGGTAAACATGGGAACCCGTATGGGTACAGAAACCCCTTCTGGCAGGGCTTTTATGCACATGGGAATATACCCTAAATCATGCAGTGCTTCTATGTGCGCTATTCCTACTGAATTTTCGCCTAAATAATTATTAATTCTACGGGTGTATTTTTTACATACTTCAGCTTTAGGTTGATCGAAAAAATTGATTTTGAAGTCCTCTAGGATATATTTTTTAATGAAGTATTGGAGGCCGAAAAACACGACCTTATCAATACCTTCAATACGACTTTTTCGTGGTGTCCAGTTGGAATAAACCAAGGTTGTTCCATCTGGATATTGTCTTCGGTGATCAATTTTATAACCGTCTGTAAATAGTAATGGGTTCATAATTCTATTATTTTAAAAGTTGATTAATTTTAATTTGAGTAACTCCCTTCATTTCCGATAAGGATTTAAAGGAGTCAGTTGTATAAATTTCTTCAAAGTGAGCAGATAATTCATCGAAACCTTTGCTGAAAATACCGTGTGTTACGGCCAAATAAATATTTCCAGCATTTTTCTTCTTCAATTCTTGAGCCAGGCCAATAAAAGTTCCTCCACCATCGCAAATATCGTCTACAATTAAACAGTTTTGCTTTTTGAGGTCTTCAGCATAAACTTTAAAACCAGATAATGTGCCTGTTTTTACATCCCTCGTTTTAGAGCATTCAACTACTGGATAATCTTTTAGGTAAGCAGCCACTTTGTAAATCTTTTTTAGGGCGCCACCATCTGGCGAAATAAGCAATAGATCACCACTCAAAGAGTTTGTGATATGTTTTATAAAACTGAAGTTATCTAAGGCTTCACAATTGTCAATCAAGGCCGGAGTGACTTCAGAATGCGGATCTAAAATGGTTACCTTTTCAAGTTTCAAATTATTGATAACATCAGCATATACTTTAACCGTTAAAGGTTCCCCCGTTACCATTAACCGATCTTGCCTTGCCCCAGGAAAATAAGGAAGAAAGGCACGAATGCTTTTAACCCCCATATTTCTTAAAGCATTCACCGCTACCATAAGAAGACCCAAATCGTTAAAAGAAGTGATTCTATGTGTTATGGTAACCTCCTTTTTGGGATCTAAAGCGCTTTCAATTTTAATATGAGGCTCGCCACCGTAGAATGTAAATGCTTTAAAGCTTATTTCGTTTTGGTTGCCAAAAGGCCTGAAGTTAGTATCGAGATTCAGTATCATGTTTGCGTATGTTTTACACAAATATAGAATTAAAAATTAGAAATAAAAATTAATTTGTGTTTTTTTTACGCAAACTTAATTTCAAAGTGGAATCCTTTGTTTTCTAACTCTTTATATGTTTTGAGATTGAATTTATAGAGTTTTGCCGGCCTCCCACTGCTAGGCTTAAATGTTTTGTTGGTTTTGGTTAAAATACCAAAACTCATCATTTTCTTCCTAAAGTTTCTACGATCTATTTTTCTATCCAGAATGGTTTGATAAAGATTTTCCAAATCGGAAAAAGGGAATTCCGTAGAAAGGAGTTCAAAGCCAATAGGTTGGTAATGAATTTTATTCTTTAGACGTTGCCATCCTTTTTCAAGGATTGTTTGGTGGTCGAAGGCCAAAGAAGGAATTTCTTTTATAGCGAACCACTTGGCATCTACCGCATCCGTAGAGGCTTTAAGTGTAATGTTATCAGGATTTATGAGAGCCATGTATGCTATAGAAATAGTGCGTGCCCTAGGATCTCGTTCGGTAGCACCAAAGGTGTATAGCTGTTCTAGATAATTGGCTGCAACACCGGTTTCTTCTATGAGCTCCCGGTTAACAGCATCGGCCAGGGATTCATCATTTTTAACAAATCCTCCAGGAAGTGCCCATTTATTCTTTTCGGAACCAAATTTTTGCTGAATTAAAAGGATATGCAATTCTCCATGAGTATATCCAAATACTACAGCATCTACGGCCACTTTTATATCCTGATCGATCTTCATAAGTTTTATGTGTTCAATATACACAAAGTTACGTAATGGACATCATATAAAACGGAAGGAAAATAGTATTTGAACCTAAAGTTTTTAGAAACCTCTTTGCCTTAGCGCTTCAAAAATAATAATAGCGGCAGAAACAGAAACATTCATGGAATCTATCTCCCCTTTCATAGGAATTATAATATTGTTATTGGAAGCTTCCAGCCATTCATCACTAAGCCCAGTGGCCTCTGTACCCACAACGATGGCAGTTGCTTTGCTGTAATTAACAGTGCTGTAATTTACGGAGGCCGATAAGGCCGCGCAGTTGATTGAAATATCTTTTTTTTGTAAAAAATCTATAATTTCAGAAGTGGTTCCTGTGGCAATGGCATTGGTAAATACACAACCCACGCTGGAGCGCAATATATTTGGGTTGTACATATCGCTTTTAGGGTTCGCAATAATTACGGCATCTAAATTGGCAGCATCGGCTGTGCGTAATAAAGCTCCGATATTTCCTGGTTTTTCTGGTGCTTCTGCAACTAGAATCAGCGGATTCTTATTCTTAAACTGTAATTTTTCTAAGGAATGGTTTTTGCTTTTTGCAATGGCTATAACGCCTTCAGTGGTTTGTCGGTAAGCAATTTTTTGGTAAACTTCTTTAGAGATTTTTATTATCTGTGTTTTATTATTTCCTAAAAGTTGCTCTACCTCCTTTTCCAAAATAATCTCATCATTAAAAAGAAGTGTATCCAATTCATAACTCCCCTTTAAAGCTAGCTGCGTTTCCCGAATTCCTTCTAGAATAAATAAACCAGATTTCCTTCGTTCCCTTGATTTATCTTTTAAATGAAGGATTTGTTTTACAAGCGGATTTTGAACACTGCTAATTTCTTTCAAACCAATTTTTTTTCAAAAATACTATAAAATGACAACAACACATTTAAAAAATCCCCAAAGAAAAACATATTCTTTGGGGATAAAAGTTTTATAAAAAACATTCTTATTTTCCTTCATATTTTTTTGAGTAACGCTGCCATAATTCTGTTTGGTGCGTTTCTAAACTCACATCCCTCCCTTGGATAAATGCTTTGCTTAGAATATTGGTACGCATGTCTAGTGCATCACCTTCAGAAATAAAGAGCGTAGCGTGTTTACCAACTTCCAAAGTACCTACCAGATCGCTAACCCCTGCTATTTCTGCAGCATTTTTTGTAATATATTGCACCGCCGTTTCTTTGGGCAAACCATAAGCGGCAAAAGATCCAGCATAAAAAGGCAGGTTACGGGTATTCATACGCTCCATTCTTCCACTGGGGTCAATACTACAAAGGATTCCTGCTTTATCCAGCGCTGCAGCAAGCACAAAAGGATGCTTAACGTTTTCGTCTTCACTTGTTGGCAAACGATGTGGACGCTGTATAACCACTGGAATGTTATTAGCAGCCAATAATTGACTCACCTCATCTGCTTGATCGCCACCAACAATCACTATTTTACTGATTCCAAGTTTATCTGCAAAGTTTACGACATCGGTTATTTCCCTTTTTCCGTCGACATGAACAAATAGTTTTTTGGAACCATTAAAAAGCCCTTCGGAAGCTTCATAAGGCAAATTTCTTGGTTCTTTATCCCCTGCGGCATAGGCCTTTGCTTCTGTTAAAAATTGTGTCACTTCCTCCACCTCTTTGGTATAGTCTTCATTCGGTTTAAGTCCGGGATCTTCACCTCTCCAGGGACGTCCTCTTTTTAAACTATTTGGCCAGTTTAAATGTATGGCATCATCTGTCTTTACTGCAGCATCTTCCCAGTTCCAAGCATCGAACTGCACTATAGATGAAGTCCCTGAAATACGTCCCCCTCTCGGGGTTATTTGTCCCATTAACACTCCATTGGGCCGCATCGATTCTACTATTTTGGACTCTGCGTTGTAGGCAATTAAACTCCTAATATGAGGTAAAAGAGACCCAATTTCGTCCTCATCATCGGTTGCTCTTACAGCGTCTATTTCTACAAGACCAAGAGTGGAATTTAAAGCTATAAAACCAGGGTAAACGTGCTTTCCTTTTGCATCGATAATTTGTTGATAGTCGCTACTGTCAACTTCGGTTATTTTTCCAACAAAAGTGATTTTTCCTTCTTGAAAACCTACAGCTGCATCTTCAATTACGGTGCCATCTCCAATATGTGCTGTGACTCCAGAAATTAAAATGCTTTCTATTTGTTCTCGGGCCGGAGTCTGCTGGGCGTAAGAAACTGTGACCAACAATAGCAATACAAGTTTTATTATTTTTTTCATTTCTAAAATTTTTATAGTTCTTAAAAACTCTATGTTTTTATGTGTTTTTTTAAGCTACTAAACTGTCTCCCCGAGCGGAGTCGAGGGGTAAATTTAAAGTTTGTTATTTTTTGAATTAGTATCATTTTTACATTCAGAAAATAGTTTAAGGCTGTTAAAATCTTCTTTGGCTAATGCTCTTTTTTTATTTCTTCTCCATTTTTTTAATTTCTTTTCAAACCTCTCGGCCTGTTGAAACTGAATAAAAGATTGATAAAAAATTAAATTTACTGGTCTTCTTTTAAAGGTATAAGAAGTTTTGTCTAAACCTTGATTATGCTCATTTATTCTTCTTTCAAGATTATTTGTAAGCCCCGTGTAAATGGAGTTATCTGAACATTCTAACATATATACATAATAATTTTTCATTTTACCGGATGTCTCGACTACGCTCGACAAGACAGACACTATAGAAGTTTATTAAAATACTCGTAAATAAATCTTTTTTATAAACTCCTATCTTTTCAACTTGTTACAATTTATAACTGGTAGATTAAAGTATCGCAATGAAACTCTTCTTCCTCCTTAACAGTTGGTGTTTTTGTCTTTACACCTTTATTTTTTTCACGGATCATCATATTGGTAAGCTCATTTTTCTTTTTCTGAATTTCCTTTTCCTTCTTTTTCATTTCTTCATAGTCGTAGTAAACCGCTCCTTCAATTATTGTTTTTTCTGCAATAGCATAAATAGACATGGGGTGATTGTTCCAAAGCACTAAATCGGCATCCTTCCCCTCTTTTATACTTCCCACATGCTCATCTATATGAAGCAATTTTGCAGGGTTTATGGTAACAAACTTCCAAGCTTCTTCTTCACTCATCCCTCCGTATTTGACTGTTTTTGCGGCTTCTTGATTTAATCTTCTGGACATTTCCCCGTCATCGGAATTAATAGCAACCGTTACACCTTGGTTATGCATAATGGCCGCGTTGTAAGGAATGGCATCGTTTACTTCATATTTATAGGCCCACCAATCGGAGAATGTGGAGCCACCTACCCCGTGTTCTTTCATTTTATCGGCCACTTTATAGCCCTCCAAAATATGGGTAAAAGTATTAATGTTGAAGTTAAATTTATCTGCGACCTTCATCAACATGTTAATTTCACTTTGCACATAGGAATGGCATGAAATAAAACGCTCTTTGTTTAAAATTTCTGCCAAGGTCTCCAGCTCTACATCGTATCTAGGAGCTTTAGTATTTTTCTTTTTGGAAGAAGAAAATGAATTGTATGCTTTCCACTTTTTATCATATTCTTGAGCTCTTTGGAAATAATCTGTAAAAACCTGTTCTACCCCCATTCTGGTTTGTGGAAATCGTACCGTTTGTGCATCTCCCCAATTTGATTGCTTTACATTTTCCCCAAGCGCAAATTTTATAAATTTAGCACGGTCTTCCATTAGCAAATCCTCCGGATCTTCTCCCCATTTTAGTTTTATAATTGCCGATCGCCCTCCTATTGGATTGGCAGAACCGTGTAATATTTGAATCGTTGTAACACCCCCAGAAAGATTCCTATAAATATCTGAATCTTCCGAATTAACAACATCTTCAATCGTTACTTCAGCAGAACTATTATGCCCCGCTTCGTTAATAGAGGCTGCAGCAATATGCGAATGCTCATCTATTATTCCAGCCGTCAGATGTTTTCCTGTAGCATCGATAACCTCGGCTCCAGAGCTTGATAAATCAGTACCGATTTTTGCGATTTTCCCGTTTTTAACCAAAACATCGGTGTTTTCCAAAACCCCTACATCTTCACTGGTCCAAACAGTAGCATTTTTAAAAAGTATATCTCTTGGTACGGGCAAACTCGCCATCCCAAAAGCCTTATTGGGATAAGTAACCGGTAGCACCTTGTAAATGGAATCTGTATCTTCTTCTTTATCCTCTTTTTTAAATGCCGATGAATTTCTAGTGGCCGTCCAAGTACCTTCATTCCCATTGGGTAAAACTGCATTTCCAATTAATTTTTCTGAAGTGGAAATTTTTGAGGATAACCTTACGAACTCATCCTTCTCCCCTTCCGGGTTAAAAAATAGATGAAACCAACCGTTGGTATAATCTACGCTGGAAGCTATTTTAGTAGTTCCTTTTTTCAGTTCAGGTTTTAATTTATCAGGTTCTCCTGTGAGTGCTAAGTCATAATTTTCTCCATTGATTTTTAAGGAGTAATCACCTCTTAAATCAACTATATTCATATCGTTAACAACATGTTTATTCCCTTGAACCCAGTTTTCGTATAAAATGGTTTCTTTGTCAAAAACATCTCCAGAAGTAATTAAAAAGTTGGCATAACGTCCCTTTTCCAAAGAGCCTATGGTTTCATTGGCCTTCAGTAAATTTGCGGGAAGTGTAGTAAGCGCTTCCAGTGCTTTCGTTTTGTCCAACCCATACTTAATAGCTTTTAAAAGGTTGGTTTTAAAATCACTTAATTTTTTATTATCGGCTGCGGTAAAGGCAAATCTTACCTCGTTTTCAGCTAAAACTTTTGGATTCGTGGGCGCTTGATTCCAAAGTAGCATTTCTTCCAAGGCTATTTTCCCGGCCATATACGGATCTGAAACATCATAGGCTTCTGGAAAATTTAACGGTAAAATATAAGTTGCCTCGGTTTCCTTTATTTCCCCGATGCGCTCAAACTCATTCCCACCGCCTTTAATTAAGTAATTCAGTTGAAATTCGTTAGCCAGCTTAGCAGCTCTTAAATCGTTTAGTTTATCATCTGCAGCAAAAATTTGGGGTAATTTTTTATTGTCGTTCAATGCTTCCAAAGACAAATCTTTGCTTTCCGCATTACCACCAGCATACCAATTGGCATCGTAGTACATTTGCCGTAATAAAGCTATAGCACCCATTAGGGATGTGGGATAGGCTTGACGGGAAGACTTGCTCTTTTCAAAGGATAAAAATTGCGCTACGTCTTCTGCAATAATCCTTTCATTATCATTACCGTTTTCATTCAAGGTAACGAGCATGCTGGTTCCGCGTACAATCCCATCATTTACATGCGTATTCACAACTCCAAAGCCGACTTCCAAAAGTTCTTTGGCCTTCTTCTTATCAAAAGAGAATTTTTCAATAGCCCTTTGCTCAGGCATAATATGGTCGTTCCAGTAATATCCTTCGCGTGAAGCGTCGTATTGTGGACGCTCACTATCTTTAGGCTTGTTCGGCTCTGAAATCCCAAAACTTGAGAATATATCGATAAAAGAAGGATATACATTTTTTCCATCCAAATCTATAGTTATAGCATTTTTCGGGATGGTTACTGAACTACCCACGGCTTTTACCTTACCATTTTGAATAAGCAATGTACTGTTTTCGATAATGTTTGAAGGGGTCACATAAATTTTTGCATTGGTGAATGCCGTGTAATTGGAATTTTTTGTTTTAACACCGTCGTTTTTTGGAAAATATTCTTGTGCCTGTAACGACAAAGAACATACGAACAGTGCCAAAAAGCATAGCTTTAATTTCATCTGTAGTTTTTGATTAAGAATTCGTTGAAGCTAAATTTAAGACATTTTGTTACAAAATCAACATTACAATAGAGAATCCTACAGTTTTTTATCTTTATAATAATTTACGAGGAGCGCCACTACGTAACTGTAACTTTTAAGTCCTTTTTTTTGATTATTTGCTTTGAGGAAGGTATTAAACGAATTTTTAAAAACAGGTTCTGCTTTTGTTTTGTGTCGACGCCAAAAATTGGCCACTTCCACATAGTTTTTTATAATTCCGAGGTGTACAATTTCGTTATATTCCTCAAACTTTTTGATGTCCCTTCTTTTTACTTCACCTAAACAATAACGCAATACATAGATATAACCGGAATATTTAAAATAAAGGTCATCATTGGAGGTAGCGGCAAGGAAAGCCACGAAATTAGCCTCATTCTCTGCGGAATAACCTATTTGATGCGCCTCTTCATGACAACTCACCGTTGGATATTTAAAATCTATTTGAAGTCCGTTCACCTGGGCTTCATTGGTAAACGGATTCAGGTAGCCGCTGTAACCCATGTACGTAAGTGCCGTGCTATATAAGGAGGTTTTTATACTTTTCGGACTGTAACTAAACTCTGGGATTATCTTACCCAGTGTCTCATAACCAGACATCGTTTTTTTATAGATTTCAGGTTTGGAATAAGGTATTTTCACCATTACCGTATCGTTATTGGTAAGTTGGGAGTGGATTTCGTTGCTTTTTTCAATCAACCGCTCTGTGAAATCGTATAATTCTTCGGAAGTGTATTCACTGGATAAATTCAATTTTTTATGAATGGGAAGCCGATAATAATTAAACCCCCAAAATAAATGAAAAACGAAATAGACAAAAGAAACCACTAAAAATACTTCCCTTAAAAAAATTCTAGTACCGTAAAAAAACAAGCGTCCCTTGGTTATTAAAAACCGGATGATAAAAATAACCAAAAGCGTGTAAAGAATATCCCCAATAGAAAAAGGGACCCACCCAAATGCATACCGAAAGCCTTTAGAAATAAATTGATAGACAAAATTACTGTAATAGGTTTCTATAAATTCTGGATATCCAGCCAACCATTTAACTAAAATGTACTGGGGGATAATGGAAAGTGCTAAAAATGTTTTTAGGCGGTCGGACATATGGTCAAAAATAGAAATAATTTGGTTGATAACGGAAGTTATTTTTTTGTCAGGATAATTATTTTCTACAGAATTATGGCGTTGGTAAAGCTTTTTAAAAATGCAATTCTTATTTTTGTGAAAATCTAAGCAATCAATATGAGTAAAGAAGTAAGAGCCCTGCAACCTAGTGAGGTTTGGGAAAAATTTGCCGATTTAAATGCGGTACCCAGACCCTCCAAAAAAGAAGAGCGTGTAATAGCCTTTATGGTGGATTTTGGGAAAAATCTTAATCTTGAAACATTTAAAGATGAAGTAGGAAATGTAATTGTGCGCAAACCGGCAACCCCTGGAATGGAAAATAGAAAAACGGTGGTGCTACAGTCGCATTTAGATATGGTTCATCAAAAAAATAACGATACGAAATTCGATTTCAGTACCGAGGGTATCAATATGTATGTTACCGAAGATGGATGGGTGAAAGCGAAAGGAACTACACTTGGAGCCGATAATGGCTTGGGAGTAGCTGCGATTATGGCAATTTTGGAAAGTAAAGATATTTCCCATCCTGCCATTGAAGCACTCTTTACCATCGATGAGGAAACAGGAATGACCGGAGCTCAAGGCCTAAAAGGTGGTGTTCTTAAAGGTGATATCTTACTGAATTTAGATACCGAGGAAGACGATGAAATTGATATTGGCTGTGCTGGAGGTGTCGATATTACCGCCACTAGAAAATATGAAGAGGAAGAAACCCCTAATAATGTTACAGCCTATAGAATTTTGGTAAAAGGACTGCAAGGTGGACACAGTGGTATGGATATCCACCGTGGTTTTGGAAATGCCAATAAAATCATGAACCGATTGCTGTTCGATGGTTTCGAAAATTTCGGACTCAGAATTGCGATGATTGATGGCGGAGGGTTACGAAATGCCATCCCGAGGGAGAGTGAAGCCATTATTGTGGTAGATGAAATTCATCATGATGCATTTGCACTCGAATTTAATCAATTGGCTACCGTAATTAAAAAAGAGTATCGAACCAATGAGCCTTCTTTATCCATTACTGCAGAAGTTATAGATATTCCCTCAAAGGTTATGAATATTGGGGTTCAAGAAGGAATTACAAGGGCATTGTATGCAGCACATAATGGCGTGTATGCCATGAGCCCAGATATGGAAGACCTCGTGCAAACATCCAATAATATTGCACGTGTTAAAATTAAGGAAGGAAAAATTAAAGTATTGTGCTTGACAAGATCATCGGTAGAATCTTCTAAAATAGATTTGGCAAACGGACTTCGGGCTGCATTCGAACTTTGCGGTTGTGAGGTTTCTTTAAGCGGAGAATACCCAGGCTGGAAGCCAAATCCTGAAAGTGCCATTTTAAAGGTTTTAAATAAAAAATATCAAACGCTTTTCAAAGAAAAACCAGAAGTGGTGGCTTGCCATGCCGGATTGGAATGCGGTATTTTAGGACAAAATTATCCAGAAATGGATATGATTAGCTTCGGACCTACGATTAAAGGTGCACATTCTCCAGATGAAAGAGCGAATATAGCGTCGGTTCAAAAGTTTTGGACTTTCCTAAAAGAAATTTTAAAAGAGGTTCCGGTTAAAGACTAATATATTTCGTTTACGATATTGAAAGCACTAAAAGTCCCTGTAAGATAAAAATGTTACAAGGACTTTTATTTTCGAATTAAATTGAAAACAAAATTATCGACCTCAATATTTTGGCAGTTTGACGTTAACCGAAAGGCAGTCAGGTTTTATTCTTTTGCATCTTACTGTTCGAAATTATTACAAAAACGCTTATTTTAGGTGCTTAAAAAAAATAGATCGCATTTAGAAGCAAAACTTTGTTTTTTTGATTTAAAATGCGAGGTTGGTATAGAGAAATACTTCTATTTCTAACAGGTTTTCCGATTTTTGTAAATATCAAAGTCAGTTTTTTCTATCTGTTATAGGCATTTTTAAATGTAGAACTATAAAATCGCGAAAAGTGTCCTTTTGGGCTCTTAATTTTGGAAATGTCTTGTCTTGGTTTATAACTAATTTTCGTTTGTAAGAATTCGCTAATCATTGCACTACTACCAAAAAACAATTATTGTGGCCACCATTATCATCAATAATCTTATTTTTTTGCAGTGTTTTTATTTATTCCCTCCATTATACCGTGTGATGTATGAAAAAAGCAGTAAATTTCGAATGCGTATAACTCATGGAAAATTTTTATTAATTGAGAACAAATGTAATTATCTATTTTCCGGTTTTCCAATCACGAAGGGTATAATAATTCATTTAGTCTAGTGCTTGTTCTGTTGGTATAATGCGCTCAAGATTTATGGTAAAAAATTAAACATGTCAACAGAAAAAACAATCGAGCCATTTCCAATAGTAGGTATTGGTGCATCCGCTGGTGGAATTGATTCATTTTCCAAATTTTTGAGTACTATACCCGACGATTCTGGGATGGCTTATATATTGGTACAGCACCTTGCGCCTTCCCACGAAAGTATCTTATCTCACATTCTTGCCAAAATAACTACGTTGCCTGTAAAAGAGATAACAAACGACTGTAAAATTTTGCCTAATCATATTTATGTTATTCCTGAAAATAAAATGCTGGAAGTAACAGATCATGAATTAAAGCTTTATCCTAGGGATATCAAAATCCAACACATGCCTATTGATGTTTTCTTTTCTTCACTGGCAAGAGTTCACGGCACCCAAGCCATTGGGGTTGTACTTTCTGGTACCGCCAGAGATGGCACCTTAGGTTTAAGGGATATAAAAGAATATGGAGGGATTACTTTTGCTGAAGATCCTGACATGGCAGCATGGGATGGAATGCCAACAAACGCTATCGAAGCCGGGGTAGTTGATTTTGTTTTACCAGCTGAAGAAATCTTCCCTAAGTTAATAGATGTATATACCGCCTACGAAACCAATGGTGCTCGTGGCAGT
The DNA here is from genome assembly GCF_013391805.1 of Galbibacter sp. BG1. GTDB lineage: Bacteria > Bacteroidota > Bacteroidia > Flavobacteriales > Flavobacteriaceae > Galbibacter. The sequence continues at coordinate 156,760 of NZ_CP058364.1, forward strand.
CTTGGGATTGACACAAAAAAAATAACCGAAGACGGACTTCATAGGATTCTATCATTGGTACAGCAGGAAAGCGGCGTAGATTTTAGTTATTACAAGCGTCCCACCATTTTGAGACGAATTGCCCGCAGAATGGCGATAAACCAAGTTCCCAGTCACGTTGTATATTTAGAATTACTTCGAGAAAACAAATCCGAACAGGCCGCTTTACTTCAAGATCTCCTTATTAAGGTTACTTCTTTTTTCCGGGATCCCGAAATATTTGATAAATTAAAAGAAACGGTAATACCACAGCTATTGGAAAATCGGCTTCCGGATAAGCCGATCCGAGCCTGGGTAACAGCGTGTGCAACGGGTGAAGAGGCCTACTCACTAGCAATTACTTTTTTAGATGCATTAGACCAAAAGGATAGCGAAAGTTCCAGTTACAATACCAAGATCCAGATATTTGCTTCAGATATTTCAGAAGTGGCTATAAATAAAGCAAGAGCAGGTGTATACACTGCAGCTGAGGTTCAACCGCTTTCTAAAAGGCAGTTGGATCGATATTTTACCAAGATAGATGGTAATTATAAAGTAATAAAATCCTTAAGGGATACTATCGTTTTTTCTGAGCACAATTTTCTGAAAGATCCACCATTTAGCAAATTAGATTTGATAAGTTGCCGTAATGTATTGATTTATTTGGATGCATTTTTGCAAAAGAAATTGCTGTCTACCTTTCATTATGCTTTAAAGGATAATGGTTTTCTGCTCTTGGGCAAGTCGGAAACTACGGGAACTTTCCCAGATATTTTTGTACCTTTTTCAAAGCAGGCTAAAATATATACCCGTAAATCTGGTTCCGAGCGTTTATTTCAAGTTTCTGGGGTACGAAAAGAAAATAAAGTGCCTCCAGTTAAACCCATTCAAACGGACAATATTCCAAAAACTGATTTTAGGCAAAGTGCCAATACCATTTTACTCTCTGGTTATACACCTGCAAGTTTAATTGTGGATGAACACATGGAAATTGTTCAAATTAATGGGAATATGACTCCCTTCTTAGAATTTTCTTCTGGGAAACCTTCTCACGAACTGATGAAAATAGCTAGGAAAGAACTCGCTTTTGAACTTCGCAATGCCTTGCACAAGGCTAAAGAATCTCAAAAAAAAGTAAGTAAAGAAAGGATTTCCTTAAAAAACAATTCAGATCAGTTTTTTGTCAATATAGAAGTTATACCACTTAATGACATTAGAGTTCCTTATTATTTAATACTCTTTCATAAAAAGGAGCCTATTAATTCTTTTTGGAGCAATTTATGGAACCGATGGTCTCTTGCTTTCAGTCCTTCGTCAAAAAATCATCTTACAGACCGGAATGAGGCACTACAGAGAGAATTAGAACAGGTGCGTGAAGATATGCATCGCATCAGTGAAGATCAAGAGGCTTCCAACGAAGAACTGCAAAGCGCCAACGAAGAGTTACTTAGTAGTAATGAGGAAATGCAAAGTTTGAATGAAGAACTGGAAACTTCAAAGGAAGAATTACAATCCACCAACGAAGAACTGGTCGTAGTTAACCGTGAACTTATGGAGAAGCAAACAGAGCTTACCCATACCTTAAATTATTTGGACGCTATTATAGCAAATCTTCGTGAACCTTTTGTGGTGCTAGATAAAGACTTCCGTGTTTGCAATGCTAATTTGGCTTATTACAACAAGTTTAAGGTTGATAAGTTGGAGACCGAAGGAAAATCTTTTTTTCAGGTACAGCAGAGTTTATTTGACAATCCGAAGTTAAGGCACCTAATTCAAAAAATACTCTCCGAAAAAGATCGGGTATTGGATGAAGAGATTATTATCAATTTTTCATCTGGGAACAAAAAATCTTTTATGTTCAATGTTCGAAAAATTGAGAACCCACAGGAATCAAAAAAATTAATATTACTATCTCTGGAGGATATCACCGAGAGAAAAATGACAGAAAGTTATAAAAATATTATTGCGGAACTTCAAAAAACCAATGAACAACTGGACCGATATGTACATGTAGCTAGCCACGACTTACAAGAACCACTAAGGAAAATATTGATTTTTTCGGATCTTCTATTGGAAGATGATCGTATTGGAATAGAAGGTAAAAGGGAAGTTGTTGAAAAAATATCTTCTTCAGCCGCAAGAATGTCCAATCTTATAAAAGGATTGCTAGAATATTCCCGTGTTGCTCATCACGAAGAACTTTTAGATCAAGTGAATCTCAACAATATTGCGAAAGAGATTCTTTTAGATTTCGAACTGCTGATCGAAGATACGCAAGCAAAAATTAAAATTGGGGAACTTCCCTTAATTGAAGCAGTTCCTTTACAAATGAATCAGTTATTAAGGAATCTTTTAGATAATGGACTCAAATTTACCAAAACAGGAGTAGCACCCAACATTGAAATAAGTTCGCATAAACTTTCAAAAAATGAAATCGAAAAGTATCCAAAGCTCTCTACGGAGCTAAACTACTATGAAATTATAGTGAGCGATAAGGGTATTGGGTTTAGCCCCGAATACCAAGAAAAGATTTTTTTGATTTTTGAACGTCTTATGGGATCTCTGGATCAAAAGGGAAGTGGAATAGGTCTTTCATTGGTAAAAAAAATTGTGGAGAATCACAACGGTATTATTTATACAGTTTCCACGGAAGGAAATGGGGCAGCTTTTCATGTAATTCTTCCCGAAGTTCAACCGAAATAAGGAATATTATAAATTGCAAAAAAATTACTAAGAGTAAATGTTAGTTTCAACAATTATTGCGAGAAATTTTAAGTTTATGCATAAAGGAAAAATCTTCACTTAAAGGTGAAGATTTTTCGCTCATTTGGTTAGATTAGTGATATTCCGTAAAAATGCTCAGTTACTTCTTCATGAGAACTTCGTACCTAATACTTCTCGCAACACATTCATTTTTGCACCAATAATCCATAGAAGATTTGGGGTGGTTTGGAGGTATTCCATGGGTTTTCCATAGCCACATTTAAGGGATTAGCCGAAATAACATTGAAAATTAGGCAAAACCTTAAGTTAGTATTAATCCTAAAAGCATAAAGTTTGACTTTAAAAAATTATGGATAAAATTATATTAAAAAATAGATGGAGCTGTCTAAAGTATGGTAACCAAATAAAAATTTTTTTTAATAAACGTAATGATTGGGTTATTCTTTATGTTCGATCTCTATTCTTTTAATTCTCACTTTATCTATTGCAGTATTTTCTGGGGAACCAATAGCACCTCCCAATATTGCTACGGCAGCACCTAAAAGAAATATGAGAAAAGTTATAATATAATATTTGCTAATGGCACGGGCTCTTTTGTTCGCATATTCAATAGCCTTCATTTTGGCTTCTGTATATTTGTTCTGTGCGTTTTGTGTAGCCGAATCTAAATTGTTTTCCCACTTATTTATTTTATCGTTAATATCGGTGCCACTAAGGTGGGTCTTTTTACTCAAATAAACTTTTAAAGAAGATCTATCAAAAAAATTTTCACTTCCCCCTACTCTAATACTTAAATCACCGCTTTCATCCAATTCGTAGGAAATATCATTAAAAAAACTCTCAATTTCTTCTTCCAATTTCAAATTATTTCTAGAATCTAAGGGGAATTCCAGAGTATCGGCTGGAGTCTCCTCAGAAATTAAATCTGATCGTTTATTAGCATTGATTAACCTATAGGCTTGCCTTTTAATTTTTAAATAGGCCAAATCTGTTTCTTCCTGACATTTTTTGGAAACCATCTCCATCCCCACTGATCCATTTTTTGAATGAACATTATTAAAGCTTCCAAATATGGATTCTGTAATCTTATGATTAACACCGCCAATTAATATTAAAAAGAAAAAGATAAGTAAAACATAGAGTGCCCATGCCAAAAAGCCGTGCATGGCTCCGTCGATATTAGAATGAAAACCAGACATTCGAGCAGCAAGGAAACCACCAACAAAAAGCACCAATAGATGGGAAATTGCCCACCAGATTATGGCTCCTATCCCCAATGTGTAAAATGGGGAATGTTGAGCTGAAAAATCTAAAGTTGAGAGCCCAATCCCAATTCCCAATAAATTTAGCAATATTATAATGGCGATGGACGCTAAACATCCGCCAAGGATCGCCGCCCATGATATTTTTAATGTTTTTTTCTTGCTTGTACCAACTTCAGTGGATTCTGGCGTCATAAGCAGTTTATGTTTTTAATAAAGAATATTTTTAGTTACATATCTATTCTCTCTTAAAATTTAAGTTTATAGAGGTTTTGCTTTAAGTTTGAAACTATTTTTCTCGTATCTTTTCAAATTAGTAAACAAAAATGATGTAGTGGTGTCGTAAAAACCAATATGTTAACGCTAAAAAATTTTTGCTATTAAATTAATGTGGTTGCAAAGAGTTAAATCACGAGATATGAAGTATGATTTTTACCGAAAGACTTTCTAAATAAAATCGATTATGTGAATAGATGTTTTTTTGAATAAAACTGGTTTATTTTATTGAAAATGAAGTTATTTCTGTAATATCGATATTAATTCAGGTATTTTTATTATTTTAAATAAAAAAGGTTTGTTTATTACTTCCACATTTCGCAGAGCTATTTTTTTGAAGGATGAATAACCATTAAAAGCTATGAAGCTAAGAGTTAAATTTGATGATAAGCTAGTTTTTAGAAATCTTCTAAAACAGCAGCTAGATTCATTGGGAGTTCCCTATGAGATTCTAGCTAATTTAGATATTATTATCAAAGACGGCACTAAAGTTATAGAAATTGGGGTCTTAGAGCAGGATTTAGCCAAAGTGGGAATTGTAATTTTGAGTGATGAAAAAATTCAATTGTCAGAACGAATCAAAGAAGTAATAACTGAAATGATTCACCACAATAATAAAACCCAACGATATAAGTTTTCTAAATATCTATCAGATAAATTGAATTATTCTTACAGCCATTTGGCCAATGTATTTTCCGAAACGACGCATACTTCTATCGAACGTTTTATTATTTTAAAGAAAATAGATTATGCAAAAACCTTAATGACAAATGAGGGTCTTACACTAACCGAAATCGCCTATCAATTAAATTACAGCAGTGTAGCACACCTCTCAAACCAGTTTAAAAAGATAACAGGACTTAGTCCTAGCCTTTTTCAGGAAATTGTGGCCAAACGTAATTTAGAAAGAAAATTTGTACAGTCAGTGACTTAATATGATTAACAAAAAAATGCTTGTGGCCGTTGCCGATGATGATGCAGAAGACCTTTTGTTTTTTAAAAAGGCCATTGCAAGTGTTAAAATGGCAACCGAACTTTTTCTATTTAATAACGGCCAGGAACTTATGGATTATTTGAATACGCCTGGCAATCCGATGCCCGATATTGTCTTTTTAGATCTTAACATGCCCGTTAAAAATGGTATGGAGAGCCTACGTGAAATTCGTTACAATAGCAGATTTAAAAATCTTTCAGTAGCTATTTATTCAACTTCCACATCAGAATCCGATATCAAAAAAACATTTATTCTTGGTGCCAATGTCTATATAAATAAGCCTAACAGTCTCGTACTTTTAAAAGAAGTGATAGAGAAGGTGCTAAATATGAATTGGCAATACCAGAATTCTAAAATGGATAAAGACAATTTTTTACTTCGCCTTTAAAAATTTAAAATTTTCAGTGTCTACTTTCGCGGTTGGAATTAACTTTTTTTAGACAGTCTACTGTTCCTTCAATTTATTCAGGATAAGAATGAATTTAGTAAACACTCCCTTTTTACAGTTCTATTTTGCAGGTATTGATAGTGGTACCCCAAATCCAATTCATATAAATTTTTCTTTTCTATAAGATTTGTTTTTAAAAACTGAACCTTCGAAAAAATCTTCAGAAAATTGAGGACTTCTAAGTAAGAGAAAAAAACATCTTCATATAAAATAACATTGCAATCTCTAAGGTGGTTATTCTAACTTTTTAATAAAATATATTATTGCGAGTGTTTTCAATGCTGCCGAATGATGTAAGAAAACCGTCATATTGTGTAAGGAAGAATTTAAAGTAATTATAAATCTTTGTGTGAATACCAAAGAAAGAAGTAATACGGTAAATTTTAACCTCATATTTTAGAAATAATATCCGATTCAAATATTAAAATTTTGTAGAGATTCTTTTAAAGACTGGCAAGTTAAATTGATTATCGGTTAGATTCCTTAAAAAAATGTAGAAAATTAAACGAAGGAATCAATAGTCTGTTAAATCTAATCGTATTCAGTGAAGAGGCGTTAGCAGTTTTAATTTGTTTAGCGCGAGGTTTTCTTTTCTTGCTGAAAAAATTTGGAGATCCCAATTTCACAAGGTCATAAATGTACTGGAAATATAAAAATAGTAGTATATGAATATACATCAGCAACTTTTAAAGAAGGGCAATCGAAGCGTACTCAATCGGTATAAGAATGTCTTAGGAGGTTCTATGAAAATTGGAACGGAGGAATCTCGATTGGTTTTTGACAATGAAGTAGCTTCCGGTTTTATTCAATCGGTCAATCTTAGAAATGGCATTTCGTTTTTGCAATATGATATGACAATATTCCGAGATGCCGAAATTGCTCATATAAATTCAGGGGGTAGCCCTTTATATTTAATTTACTGCTCGGAAGATGATCTCATTCACAGTTTTAGTTCTAAAGGATTAAAACGAAAATTAGGTAAATTCCAGACTACTATCCTAACAAGCAGTCATGATTCTAACAGTATATTCCATTTTGTAAAGAATAGGAAATACAAAATACTGCTTATAAAAATAAATCCTTACAATACCTTCCAAAATACTTCCTTTAATAGTTTGAAAAATAGTATAGAAGCTAAAATACATGCCACGCAAACGAGTGATTACCTAGTTTACATTGGTTCTTACAATTTAAAAATTGCCAATGAAATTTCTCAAATTAAAAATGTTCCCCAAGATCAACTAGTTCGTTCCTTGTTATTGGAAGCCATAATAAACAAAGTTCTTGCATATGGAATTCAGCAATTCGAAAATGATAAAAATCTTAATTTTTATAGCTTTTCCAAATACCTAACCAAAAAAGAAATGTGTACAATACAAGAACTTGCCGCATTTATTGCAAATGGACCCGAAAAAGAATACACTATTAAATCTTTGTGTGGCCGGGTTGGAATGTCCTCAACAAAATTACAGCATGGTTTTAAATTGTTATATGGAACCACGGTAAAAGACTATATTAGGGACGTACGGCTTGATATGGCTGAAGAATTGATAAAAAACACAGATTTATCTATTTCTGAAGTAGTGTATAGTATAGGTCTCACGAGTAGAAGCTACTTTTCGAAAATTTTTAAGAAGAAGTTCGATTGTAGTCCTAAGAAATTTAGAGAACAACAAAATTCCTTTTATGACTATTGTGTAGCATAATCGATATACCTGACAAAAATCCAGTACTTCCTTGAAAAAAACTGGTTCTCAGCTAAGAAATTACTTTAAATAAGATAATTGAAAGCCTATTAAGCATTATCCCGAGGCTGATGTTTTTCTTTTCGCTTTTCTACTTGATGATTTATCTTTTTACCATCGGTTTCTTTATGGTTTATAGCTTGCTCACTTGTACTCTGTTTTTTTTGTTCTGATGTTTTATCCTTTGTATCCATTTCTTAATTGTTTTAAATTATCATTTCGAGTTTCTTCACTTGAATTTTAATTCTGCTTCTTCAAGTTACCTTAATATAATCATATTTTAGGGTTCATACAACTTACTGTTATTTAAATATTTAAATTCTTTGTAATAACCTTTTTAATTTGGCCATGAAGTATAGATAATAAAGCCCTTTTTAATCCTAAAGCAATTACATTTCTTCTAGATGACTAGGAACTTTAATAACTAGGATACTTTGGTATGATATCTAGTTTGAATTATCTGTAGGTGGATTAAATAGCAGCCTTGAAGATATTTCTATTCGCCCAAGGTGTTTAAATACAAGGCTAAAATTAAACCGATGGCGGTTGCTAATCCCGTCCAATATTTATCCTTTTTGAATGCTTTTGGAAAAACTTCTGTAGCGAGGGAGGCCGCAACGGCTCCACCTGCAAAGCATTTTATGTAATTCAAGTATTCTTTTGGAACATCGGCTAATAAAAAGTGTCCCAATAGTGCAGAAATTGAAAGTATAACTGCCGTGCCTACCCAGAGTAGAAGTACTTTCTTTTTTGAAATGTTATTACTTGTCATTTCTTTGGAACCACCTGCGGCTTCAGGTAAATTGGACAATAAAATAGATCCCGATAAGGCAGCTACAGAAAGTGGACTTGCCCCAATAAGTGCAACTCCTAAAGCAAGATTTTCTGGAATTCCGTCTAAAGTAATGGCAGCAAGTAAACCACCTCCACTTTTAGAACCCCATTTTTCCTTTACTAGATAGTCTAAAATGGTAAATATAACGGCGCCAGCGAAAACCATGGATAAGGTAATAGCTATTGAATCTTCCTTAAGTGCAGGATGTATTAATTCCAAGAGTGCAGATACCAAAAGTGCTCCACCAGCTAAGGCTACCAAAAAGCCTTCAAGACTATCGGACATGTGTCCATAAATACCCCATACAGCTCCAATAATAAGTGCGCCCGAAACTATAAGAATTACGATAATTGTCATCATATTAATTCGTATTTTTAGTTACGTTACTATTTTTCAATACCAACTCCGCATAAATTGGAAAATGATCGGAACCTATTTTTGGTAATCGTTCGAGTTTTTTTAATTGAAATTCCTCCGTCACAAATACATGATCCAACGGCCAGCGTGTTAAAAAATTCTTTGCATTGAAACTGTTGTAGAAACCCCTACCAACCCTTACATCATAAAGTATATTTTTTGTTTCAGTCAAATCGTCTACGTAAGACCAAACAACATCATTTAAATCCCCTGCAACAACAGTTGGATACTTTCTTGCTTCAATTCTTTTCCCTAATTTTTTAAGAGCATTTTCTTGTTGTCCAGCATTGTCGGGTAAATCCTTAAAATGTGTAGGGGGCACAGGATGGAGCGTGTGGAAACTAATATACTTTCCATTGGGAAGGGTAACCGTACTTTCAAAGGAAGGCACTTCTTTATGCGTAAGGTAATCCACTTCCACTTTTTTCAACGGAAATTTACTGAACAATACCATCCCATAGGCAACTTCGTTAATGGTGTGTTGAGAATAGGGATACTCATTTTTCAAAACCTTCAGTTCTTTGTTCCATGACGCATCAACCTCCATCATTAAAATTAAGTCTGGTTCTTTTTTTTCAATTACTCCAAGTAAGGCCTTTACTTTTTTATTTGTCATTTTCACATTGGAAAGTAAAATGCTGAATTGCCCATTGGAAGATTTTATATCCCTTGCCCACTGTACTTCCACTGGCACCATGCTTGTATAATTGATTAAGAAAAAACTATTTATAAACAATCCGCTTAAAAGTCCACAAATAATTAGATAGTCAAACCATTTCCATTTTTTTAGTAGCATTAAAAGTGCCAGGAAGCTAATTATTGAAATGACGAAAAATTGAATCCGAGGAAAATCAAGCATTTTTAAATAACGAATCTCAGAATTTCTAAATGCAGAAAGGATTGAGCATAACGCCACAACTACAGAAATCACGTAAAGAATGATTATGAGGACTTTTTTCAATTTTTTTAGTTTAGAGCTTTCATTTATTTAAGTTAAGAAATAATGTGGTAGTTAATTTATAATTGCTCTAATTAATTTATTTTTAATAATTAAGACATTACTAACCAAACTATTGGAAATCTAAAAACAACTTAATAATAGAGCATTCTGTCCTGCCGGATCTGTGCATATGAACAAAAAAAGCTGCCCCAATTAAGAGACAGCTTTTGTATTTTATTTAAAAAGTACTCTAGCTTATTTTAGCACTTCCTGTACTTTGTCTGCAGCTTCTTTAAACTCAATAGCCGATTGCACTGCCAATCCTGAATTATCGATCAATTCTTTAGCGATATCTGCATTGGTTCCTTGTAAACGTACAATAATTGGAACTTTAATAGCATCACCCATATTTTTGTAAGCATCTACAATACCTTGCGCCACACGGTCGCAACGTACAATACCTCCAAAAATATTTACCAAGATAGCTTTTACGTTAGGATCCTTTAAAATCATTCTAAAAGCCGTTTCCACACGCTTTGCATCTGCAGTTCCCCCAACATCCAAGAAGTTTGCTGGTTCCCCACCTGCCATCTTAATTAAATCCATGGTAGCCATTGCCAAACCAGCACCGTTTACCATACATCCAACATTTCCGTCAAGATTTACAAAATTCAAGCCCGCTTCTTTAGCCTCAACTTCAATAGGATCTTCTTCTCTAAGATCTCTCATTTCAGCATAATCTTTATGACGGTAAAGGGCGTTATCATCTATAGTTACTTTAGCATCAACGGCCATGATTTTATCATCGGATGTTTTCAATACCGGGTTGATTTCAAATAAAGAAGAGTCAGATGATTCGTAAGCTTTATAAAGTGCGGTAACAAATTTTGTCATTTCTTTAAAAGCCGTTCCGCTTAAACCTAGGTTAAAAGCAATTCTTCGTGCTTGAAAAGGTAACAATCCTGTCGCAGGGTCTACTTCTTCATTAAATATTAAATGAGGTGTTTTTTCAGCAACCTCTTCGATATCCATTCCACCTTCGGTAGAATACATGATCATATTCTTTCCTTTGCTTCTATCTAAAAGTACCGACATGTAAAATTCTGAAGTTTCGCTATCTCCAGGATAATAAACATCTTCTGCTACCAATACCTGATGTACTTTTTTCCCCTCTTTGGATGTTTGAGGAGTAACCAAGTTCATCCCGATTATATTTCCAGAAATTTCTTCTACTTCTTTAAGGTTTTTAGCAAGCTTAACTCCACCACCTTTTCCGCGTCCACCGGCGTGCACCTGTGCTTTTATTACATGCCACCCGGTTCCGGTTTCTTCTGTTAATTGTTTTGCTGCTTCAACTGCTTCTTGTGGATTTTGTGCCACAATACCTCGCTGAATGCGAACTCCAAAACTTGCTAATATTTCTTTTCCTTGATATTCGTGTAAATTCATAACGATACGTTGTATAATTTAAAGCGGAACAAAAGTAACAAATGGAGTTTAATAAACCCAATCTGGATATATTTTTTTGAAGGTGAATGCCAGAATTATACAATTACAGACACGGTTTGAAGCAGTAAAGGAAGGAATGACGATGGAATTTAAAAATAGAAGTTGTAATTGTTAGAATTTTAAAGGATCGAAATTTCTAAAATGTCCATTTAACTGAATTCTTTTTTTAGTCTCATTGATCTGTTCTAAAACTGGAATCACCTTTTGCAAATGGTTTTTTATGAACAGCAACCGTTCACTTTCACTCGGCAATTGAAGCAGTTGGTATTCCTGTTCTAAATTCAAGCCCAGCTTATGGGCAAAAAGAAAACTTTTAAATTCATTGGGCTCCATGGGTTCGATGGGCATATCGATATTTCGATACATACGATATACCAAATCCAACACCTCCTGTTGAGTTTCTATGGTCGCATCATCTATATTCTCCATGAAATGCACCTCTCCCCCAGCGTACAATTTGTTGGGAATGGGATTAAAAAACTTTTCAATCTTAAATGCCCTAACCCCACTGCAAATAATGTCTAAACTACCATTTTCGTATTTCTTTACAATTTTATCGATGGAAAGTTCGGTTCCAAAACCTAATTCCCCATTTATATAGGTAGGAATCCCAAAGTTTAAATTTCGCCGGACACAATCTTTAACCAATTGCTTGTACCGTTCTTCAAAAATGTGAAGTGGCAACCGCTCCGTTGGGAAAACAACGGTTTGTAAAGGAAATAACGGAATTATACGACTCATGAGTGATTGAATTTTAATACGATAGCAAAAAACTTAGGTTTCGATTTTTGCTGAAATTGATGTAAATAAATCCTTTCTTTTCTTTAAATTTACAAAAAATAAAACGAGAACCACGTATGATCGCGGTTTTCAAGATTGTTACAAATATAACATCGTGTTTTATTTTTATTTTTTTAATCAATTTTCTTTTACATCCTTCGGCTCTTTAATAATTTTGCCGTCTAAATTTTGATTTATGAATAATAGCGACCTTTTAAATGTAGCCAAGGAGTTTGGTAGTCCGGTATACGTTTACGACTCAGAAAAAATTGTTTCTCAATACAAAAGGCTTACTTCTGCCTTTAAAAATGTGAAACATTTAAAGTTGAATTATGCCGTAAAGGCGCTATCCAACGTGTCTATATTAAAACTTATGAATTCTATGGGAAGCGGGCTCGATACCGTTTCTTGGCAAGAGGTACAATTGGGACTTATGGCTGGTTTTAAGCCAGAAGACATTATCTTCACCCCCAATGGTGTTTCCTTGGAAGAAATAGAAGAGGTTGCTAAATTGGGCGTACAGATAAACATAGACAACCTATCAATACTGGAGCAATTTGGTACAAGAAACCAAGATATTCCAGTTTGCATTAGAATTAATCCGCATGTTATGGCGGGAGGGAATTCCAATATTTCCGTTGGACATATCGACTCTAAATTTGGGATAAGTATTCACCAAATACCGCATATTTTAAGAATTGTAGAAAATACTGGGATGCGCGTAAACGGTATCCACATGCATACAGGGAGCGATATTTTAGATATTGAAGTCTTCCTGTATGCTTCAGAAATATTATTCGATACAGCCAAGCATTTTGAAGATCTAGAGTTTATAGATTTTGGTAGTGGCTTTAAAGTGCCATACAAAGAAGGGGATATCGAAACCAATGTGGAAGAATTGGGTAAAAAACTCACCAAACGTTTCAATAACTTTTGCAAGGAGTTTGGCCGCGATTTAACCTTGGCTTTCGAACCTGGTAAGTTTTTAGTGAGTGAAGCCGGTTTTTTTCTTGCCAAAGTAAATGTGGTAAAGCAAACTACTTCTACTGTATTTGCAGGGATCGATTCGGGGTTCAATCATTTAATTAGACCGATGCTTTATAATTCTTACCATAGAATTATAAATATTTCCAATCCTAAAGGTAAAGAACGCTTCTACTCTATCGTTGGGTATATCTGCGAAACCGATACTTTTGGCAGCAACCGCCGTATTACCGAAATTTCTGAAGGGGATATCTTATGCTTTAAAAACGCTGGGGCTTACTGTTTCTCCATGGCTAGTAATTACAATTCGAGATACAGGCCAGCAGAAGTTTTATGGTACAATGGTAAAGCTCATTTAATACGCAAATCGGAAACTTTAGACGATATTATAGCAAATTTAGTGGAGCCTAACATTCCAGAATTTAACAAAAAAGAAATGGTGGATCAAGCCTAATCTAATAAACAATATATCAAACCCGATTCTTTCGGGTTTTTTTATGTCTTTAAATATTCCCGCTTCCCGTTTTCGTTTTCTAAGCTGATATTTCACTATATTTAGCCTTTAAAATTCAAAAAAAAAAGGGAAAATAGAAATGAAAAACCTCCTCATCTTACTTACAATCTTCTTTCTTTCTTCGGGAGCGATGGCACAAGAAATAGAATGGATGTCCTGGACAGAAGCCGTAGAGAAAACTCAAACCGATAAAAATCCGAAAAAGATTTTTGTGGATGTCTATACCGATTGGTGCGGGTGGTGTAAAAAAATGGACAAAGACACCTTTAACAACCCAGAGGTAGCCGAATACATGAAAGCAAATTTTTATATGGTTAAGATGGATGCCGAAAGTAAAGAGGATGTGGTTTATAAAAACAAAACCTTTAAATATGTAACGCAAGGAAGAAACGGTTACCATGAATTGGCAGCGGCGCTATTGCAAGGTAAAATGAGTTTCCCAACCGTTATATTTTTAAATGAAAAACAAGAAATCCTCTCCCTCGTACCCGGGTATCAAAAACCCCAAGGATTTTTAAAAATTGCCAAATATTTTGGGGACGACATCTACAAAGACAAAGACTGGAAAGCATACGATGCTGAAAAAAGCTAATATTTAACCTCCAACTACCTATGATAAACAACCTTCCAAAAATTTTAATAGTCTCTTTTATCAGTTTACTGATCGGTTGTGCTTCCGAAGAGAAAAAAGAAAATGAAGAAGCTTCAGCAGAAGCCATTTTAAATCCGCTTGAAAAGGCCCTTAGCAGCAAAGACACACTTATTGCTAAAGTGATGGAAAATCCAGAGGACTACGAATTGCAGATTATCTTTACCGAGATCAACCGTGGAGATAGCAAAGTAACTTTTAAGGATTACAGCTACCAAGTTGATGACTCTGTATATTTCTATCCAGCAAGTAGTGTAAAATTTCCCATTGCGGTTCTCGCCCTCGAAAAGTTAAATAAAGATGCGCGCTTTAACAGAAAAACTCCTTTTTACATAGAAGGGGATAGTGTAGAAACTACTTTCGAAAAAGAAATCAATAAAATATTTGCGGTAAGCGATAATGATGCTTACAACCGCCTTTATGAATATTTAGGTAAAGATTATATCAACAAAATATTACATGAGAAAGGCTTGGAAGCTGTGAGAATAAGTCACCGTCTTTCCATACCCAACGCCAATGATCTTGAAAACAAACCGCTGCTCTTTAGGGTAAACGATACGCTTACAGAAATTCCTGGTAGTGTTAATTCACCCATCGATACGCTTCGTATTAAAAGCCTTTATAAAGGAAAAGGATACACACAAGGTGATTCTTTAATTAGCCAACCGATGGATTTTTCATTAAAAAACTATCTTCCGGTAACGACCCTGCATCATATTATGAAGAGGGTTATATTCCCAGAGAATTTTTCTGAAAAAGAGCAATTTCACTCAAGTGAAGATGATCGTAGTTTCCTTCTAACATCCATGTCTTCCCTTCCAAAAGAACATGGCTACGATCCCGAGGAATATTACGATAGCTACGGGAAGTTTTATATGTATGGCGATAGCAAAGACACCATCCCAGACCATATAAAAATCTACAACAAAGTGGGTTATGCCTATGGCTATTTAACCGATTGCGCGTATATAAAAGACACTAAGAACAATGTTGAATTCTTGGTTACTACTACCATTCATGTAAATAAAAACAAAATTTACAACGATGGTTTGTACGAATACAAAGAAGAAGGCATCCCATTTCTGGCCGCATTGGGAAGGGAATTATACAACATCGAAAAAAACAAGGAATAAAATGAGAAAAAGTATATCCATTTTGTTTTTTATACTGCTAATAACTTTTTCTATTTCAGGTAAGATGAATGCACAGGAATTTAATTTAGAATTTGATCACCATGCCATATTGGTACAGGATTTAACGGAAAGTTCGAACTTTTACTTAAACATTATCGGTTTAAAGGAAATTGAAAACAAGACTCAAAAAAAACACATCCGTTGGTTTTCTTTGGGAGGAAAGACATCCTTACACGTAATCGAGGATAAAACACATAGTGTCCCTGATGTAAAAGGTGTTCATTTTGCTTTGAGCACTAAAGATTTAGACGGATTTATAGCACATCTAAGGAATAATAAGGTGAACTTTGAAAATTGGCCTGGCGAACCAAACACTACTAATACCCGTCCGGATGGCGTGCGTCAAATTTATTTAAAAGACCCTAACGGCTATTGGATTGAAGTGAACGAAAACTAAAAAAATTATCGTTTATGGACATAAGCATCAACATCCAAAAAGAAACCGTTCTTTCCGATAATTGGTATGTCCTTAAGAGAATTGACTTCAGTTTTAAAAACAAGAAAGGAGAATGGAAATCGGTACATCGCGAAGTATACGATCGAGGTAATGGAGCGGCAATTCTTTTATACAACAAACTAAAAAAAACAGTTATTCTTACCCGGCAATTTAGAATGCCCACTTATTTAAACGACAATTCCAATGGAATGATGATTGAAGTACCAGCCGGTATTATCGAAAATGAGGATGCAGAAACTTCCATTATTAGGGAAACGGACGAAGAGACTGGTTACAAAATACAGGAAGTAACAAAAGTAATGGAAACTTACACGTCTCCCGGAGCTGTAACAGAACGACTCTATCTTTTTGTAGCGGAATATAATGATAGAATGAAAGTTCACGAAGGCGGCGGACTGGAAAGTGAAAATGAAGAAATAGAGGTTTTTGAGATTTCCTTTGAAAAAGCCTTGAAACTCATCTCGGAGGGTACCATAAAAGATGCCAAAACAATTATGTTATTGCAGTATGCAAAACTGGAAAATCTTATTTAGAAAATCCTGTTAAAAGCAAAAGCCAGGCTATTTTAACGTTTTCAATAGCCTGGCTTTTTATATTGTAAAAAGATTTCTAAATTTTTAATCCTGCCTTACATTCCCTCGAATTTGTTCCTCCTCGGTAATGTAATTGGATAAATTTATAGCCGTTTCTATTAGCGCTAGATGGGAATATGCCTGCGGAAAATTCCCTAATAATCTTTTTGTTTTAAAGTCAATATCTTCACTAAACAACCCTAGATGATTACTGTAAGAGAGTAATTTTTCAAAAAGTTCCACTGCCTTATCGTGTTCCCCAATTTTATTCAATGCGTTGATATACCAAAAAGTACAAATGGTAAAAGAAGAAGAAGGTAAGCCAAAATCATCCTGATTTTTGTACCTGTAAAGAAGTCCGTCATTGCTAAGTTCTTCACCAATAGCCTTAACAGTATTTATGTAACGTTCATCTTTTGCATCTATAAATCCATAAGGTTCCATTAAAAGTACAGAAGCATCCATATCTTTAGAACCGTAGAATTGGGTAAATGCCTGCACCTCCTCATTCCAAGCGTTTTTATGGATATCTTCCCGAATTTCGGTTTCCAAAGCTGTCCATTTTTCAATTTTCCTGGTTTTATTCAGCATTTTAGCTACCCTTAAGGCTTTATCTACCGCTACCCAGCATAGAACTTTTGAAAAGGTAAAATGTTTCTCTTCCGTACGGAATTCCCAAATACCCTTATCAGTTTCACGCCAGTGTTTATTTACCACCCATACAATTCCTTTGGTAATTGTCCATAAATCCTCACAATTTTCCAATTGGGTATTAAACTTCATAAACTGTTCATAAATAACGTCCATGAGTATTCCATAGATATCATTTTGACGCTGCTCATAAGCGGCATTCCCTATTCTTACCGGCTTAGATCCCTTATATCCGCTTAAATGGTCTAAGGTTTTTTCGGTAAGTGTTTTCTCCTTGTTAATACCGTACATAATCTGCAATTTTTCATCTTTATCCGGTATTAGGTCGATAATAAACTGAAGAAAACGTTTGGCCATGTTTTTGTGGCCCAATTCGGAAACCACCTTAATTACCATAGAAGCATCGCGGATCCAGCAGAAACGGTAATCCCAATTTCTTACCTCCCCAATAGTTTCTGGAAGCGAAGTGGTAGCTGCTGCCAATACAGCACCCGATTTATCATAACTAAGCATTTTTAAGGTTAAAGCACTTCTTAAAATTTCCTTATTGTATTTTTTATAAGTTGGGGTTCGTTCCGACCAGTTCAACCAGTAAACCTTAGTTCGCGAAAGTTCTAAAAATGCCTTGTTTACTGTTGGTACAAATATTTTTTCATTATACCCCACCAAAAAGTAACCATCGCTTTCTATTTCAATTTCTTCACCTTCAGCAACTTTGTTTTTATCAAAACTCGTGTATAAAAATAAGGTATCGAACTTTTCCTTATCAGTTAAGCTTACTATAAAGTCTTCTTTAACATAGATGTTTGTAACGCCCAAAGCATATTCCAATTTGGGTTTATAATCCACTCGAAATTTTGGGGTTCCCTTGATATACTCAATGTACCTGATAATATCCGGAGGAGAGTTATAGCCACCATCTTCCTCATAATACCTTGGCATAAAATCCCAAACGGTAAAGGCATCATTTCCGTTTGAAAAATGAGTTTTCAGCACACTTGTATTTTTATAGTATTCTTGGGTAATGGTATACGAATCGTCTACCTTAAAACCAAAATTCCCACCAATCTCTTCATCTAAAATTTTAGCGAATACAGAAGAAGAATCAAATTCGGGTAAACAACACCAGTCTATCGATCCCGTTTTAGAAATTAAAGCAGCGCTTCTGCAATTTCCAATGATTCCATATTCTAAATTATTCATATATATTATTTATTTTGATAATTATTTTATTGGAGCTTCTAAAAGCAAAACAGCTATTTCTTTAGATTAGTACAATCTTCTTTTCCCTTTTTATCCCTAAAAAGTGTTCTGCTATTCTGGTAACACGGCCTAAAAAAGCTTTCAATATCCATTATAAGAATATTGGAATAATTTATCCACATCCTTATATTAATTATATTTTTTATAACGTTTAAGACCTAATTATTCCTTAAATTAACGAAAATCTTATTTGTAAACCAATATTCTCATCTTAAATGAAACTTAATAAATAAATACATTTCGATTATGATAAAATCCTACTTGTTTTTATCCTATTATCGTAAAAATAATCATAAATAAAAATCAACTTAAAAAAAAGAAAAACAGCAACCAAAAAACTATGAGTAAGACAATTATTGTTTCCAACCGATTACCGCTTCAAGTAAAACTTAATAACGATGAGCTAGAGATTACTCCCAGCGTAGGTGGTTTGGCAACTGGAATGAAATCGGTGCACAAAGACGGCGGTGGAATTTGGATTGGATGGTCTGGACTTACAGACGAGGAACTGAATAGCGAACTAGAGGCAAAAGTAGATAAAGCCGTGGCCAAGGAAAACTGTGCGGCGGTTAACCTCTCCCAAAACGATATTGATAATTTCTATTACGGTTTTAGCAACCGAACACTTTGGCCGTTGTTCCATTATTTCATGGAATATACCGAGTTTGAAAAGGACTTTTGGGAATCTTACAAGAGTGTGAACCAGAAATTTGCCGATGTAGTAATCGATCATTTGGAAGACGGCGATAAAGTTTGGGTACACGATTATCAACTGCTATTATTACCGCAACTTATAAAAGAAAAAAAGCCAGATACTTCCATAGGTTTCTTTTTGCACATCCCCTTCCCCTCCTATGAAATTTTTAGGACTTTCCCCTGGCGGGAAGAATTGCTTACGGGAATGTTAGGGGCAGACCTTTTAGGGTTCCACACCTATGATTACGAGCGTCATTTTTTAAGCTCTATAAAAAGAATATTAAGGTTGGATGTAAAATTCAACGAAATTGTGTACCACGATAGAATTGTAAAGGTGGACTCTTTTCCAATGGGAATCGATTATAAAAAATTTCATGATGCTGCGGTCCAGCATACCGAACTGCAATCGAAGGATCGATCGGAATTACAACAGCGATTAGACGACCATATTCAAGCTTCTGAAGATACTAAGCTTATTTTATCCATAGACCGGCTCGATTACACCAAAGGAATCCCAAACCGAATTCGCGCATTCGAGTATTTTTTAAATAAATATCCGCAGTTTAAAGAGAAAGTGAGGTTGATCATGCTTTCGGTACCTTCACGATCCAACGTCCCCCAATATCAGTTACTTAAAAAAGAAACCGATGAATTGGTGGGAAGAATTAATGGACAGTTTGCAACCGTTAGTTGGACCCCCATTTGGTACTTCTATCGATCCATGCCCTTCGATAATTTAATAGATCTCTATACCTCTTCGGATGTTGCCCTAATTACACCAGTTAGGGACGGAATGAATTTAGTGGCCAAAGAATATGTTGCTACCCGCACCAATAAAGACGGGGTGCTTATTTTAAGTGAAATGGCAGGGGCTTCCAAAGAAATGAATGAAGCACTACTGATAAATCCTAACAATTTTGAAGAAATTGCCGATGCCATAAAGCAGGCATTGGAAATGCCAAAAGAAGAACAAATATCTAGAAACACAATTCTCCAGAGACGTTTGGAGCGTTATAGCGTTGAAAAATGGGCTACGGAATTTATGAAATCCCTCGACGCCACCAAAAATTTAGGTCAGGTTATCGTTTCGGAAAGATTAGACGAAACACTACAAAACCAAATGTTTACCGATTTCAAAAAAGCTAATAGCAAACTTATTCTCTTGGATTACGACGGTACACTTTCCGGTTTTCAAGACAACCCGCAAAATGCCAGCCCAGACGCCGATCTTTTAAAACTTCTGGATAAGGTTAACGACTTACCAAATACAGATATGGTTATAATTAGCGGCAGGGATAAAGAAACCTTTGAAAAATGGTTTGGTCTGAAAGATTATTCCCTTATAACAGATCATGGGGTATGGCTTAAAAAACACGATAAGAACTGGGAAGCCCTAGAGCGCATCAAAACCGAATGGATGGAAAACATCCGACCGATTTTGGAAACTTTCGTAGACCGAACGCCGGGAACCTTCATCGAAGAGAAGAAATATTCCCTTGCTTGGCATTACAGAAAGGCCGATCCAGAATTGGCACAAATAAGAACCATCGAACTGAATACGGTACTTACCAGTTTAATTTCCAATAACGATCTTACTGTTCTTAAAGGAAATAAAGTCATCGAAATTAAGAGTAGCAGCGTTAACAAGGGACGTGCCGCTTCTAGACTCTTATCGGCTAAAGATTACGATTTTATTTTTACCATAGGAGACGACTGGACCGATGAATATATGTTTGAGGAAGTTCCCGACGATTCTTATACCGTGAAAGTTGGCTTTAAAAAAACGAAAGCTAAGTACTATGTAAAAGACACTCAGGAAGTACGAACCATTTTAAACAAGTTTACTCAAAACTAGTATAATAAAACATCTTTATACAACCCGTGACGTTGAAAAAACGTCACGGGTTTTTAGTTTATATGCTATCCATAAAAGGATTACA
The DNA here is from genome assembly GCF_013391805.1 of Galbibacter sp. BG1. Lineage (GTDB taxonomy): Bacteria > Bacteroidota > Bacteroidia > Flavobacteriales > Flavobacteriaceae > Galbibacter. The sequence goes on from NZ_CP058364.1 coordinate 177,627, forward strand.
TCGATTATTTCTTGTAGCTTGTAGAAATTCCCTTAATTACAACATAACTTTTTATAAATTAGATAGATAAACCAATCTAAACAACCAATAAGGCTTCATTGCTTCTAGTTGGTTGTTGTATTTTTGTATGAAACTGACCCAAATGTGTGCGCTACTTATTACTGTGGTATCTTATGCCCAGTCGCCTACCGAGGTTTATATTTTTGATATGGATTCCAGCTATAGGCTTACCAATCCCGTTAATATTTCCAACAATCCAGAAGTTTACGACAATCAACCCTATTTTGTGGACAACCATACGCTTTTATACGTTTCCACCAGAGATGGACAGACCGATATAAAAGCAGCAGATTTAAAAAAAGGAATCCAAGAATGGATAACCAATACTCCCGGTAGTGAGTATTCCCCGGAAGCACCATCAAAGTCAACTTACTCCGCCATACGCCTGGATAATGACAGTATTCAAAGTTTATACAACTACAATAAAAACAATGGAGGTTACAACGAGCTAATTAAAGATCAAAAAATAGGATATTATACATGGTACGATAAGAATACCATAGTCTCCTTTATTGTTGCGGAACCTTCAGAATTAAGAGTGAACAACCTCAAAGAAGGTACCAGTTTTACTTTCAAAGAAAACATTGGACGTTCCGTTAAAAACATTCCAAATACCAAACTAATAAGTTATATCGACAAGAGTAACGAACCTTGGGAAATTTATTCGTTCGACCCGATATCTGGAGAGAGTGCTTTTATAGCAAATACCTTGGAAGGTTCAGAAGATTTAGTTTGGACACCCAACGGGGTGCTTCTAATGGGACAAAATGAAATTCTTTACAAATACGATCCAAAAAAGGAACAAAAATGGATACCGGTGACATCCCTTGAATATTTTAACCTTAAAGATATTTCGCGCCTGGCCGTGAGTCCGAATGGGAAAACAATCGCCGTGGTGGTAGGAGAAGATATTCCCGAACCGCCAAAACCACCTAAGAATGCTATCGTAGACATAGGGATTGTGGTAACGAACATGGAAAAATCATTAGCCCTCTATAAAGATGTATTGGGTATGAAAGAAGTAAATGCCTTCACCATTGATAAGGATTTTGGTAAAAAATCTGGTTTAACCAGCGGCCTTTCAACCGATGTAAAGGTGTTACAAATGGAAGAGGGCGAGCAATCTACCCAACTAAAACTTATGACGTTTGGGAAACACAAAGATTGGTATCCAGACTATATTCAGCAGGACCTTGGCGTTCAATACATTACCATTCATGTTGACGATATTGCCCCGTTTCTCGATAGAATCAAAAAATACAAAATTAAGCTTCTCGGAGAAACACCCATCTCTTTAGGCGACGGCAGGCAATTTGTACTCATTAAAGATTACGATGGTACGTTTATCGAAATCATCAGTAAGCCTAATGGTTAAACTTCAATTAGCGACCTAAATATACCTCGCATAACGATCCGTTTTTTTATCTTTAAGGTTTAAACGCTAATAAATCTTATGAAAAAAATTATATCGCTTACGCTGTTGCTTACAGCCACAATTTCATTTTCCCAAACCGACGCACGTATTTACGATATTATAGAAAACATTTCTTCAGAAAGAATAGAAGCGGATATTACCAAACTCGTAAGTTTTGGAACGCGACATACCTTAAGCGATACAGTTTCTAAAACACGAGGAATTGGAGCGGCAAGAAAATGGATAAAAAGTGAGTTTGAAAATATTTCCAAAGATTGCAATAAATGCCTGGATGTTTTTTATCAGAAGAACTTTGTGGAAAAAGGAGCCAATGAGCGCATTACAAAAGATGTCTGGATTAACAATGTAGTTGCGGTTCAAAAAGGTATAAAGTATCCAAACCGCTACATTATTATGAGCGGTGATATCGATTCCAGGGTTTCCGATGCCAACAACTACACTTCCGATGCTCCCGGAGCCAACGACAATGCTAGTGGTATGGCAGGAACTATAGAAGCTGCTCGTGTGCTTTCTCAATATAAATTCGACAACAGTATTATCTACGTAGGCTTATCGGGTGAAGAGCAAGGTTTATTTGGGGGTAAGGGATTGGCCGAATATGCCAAAGAGAAAGGCTGGCAAGTTATTGGTATTTTTAACAATGATATGATTGGTAATATTAAGGGTGTTGACGGGATTATTAGCAATACCGATTTCAGGATTTTTTCAGAACCTGTCCCACCTACGGAAACAGAACGGGAAAGAACATTGCGCCGATTTTATGGTGGTGAAGTAGATGGGATTTCCCGTCAATTGGCACGATATGTTCATAAAAATGTAGAAACTTATATGCCGGAGATGAACCCCATGCTTATTTACAGGTTAGATCGTTTTGGACGTGGCGGGCACCACAGACCGTTTAACGATGCTGGTTTTGCCGGAATTAGAATTATGGAAGCGCATGAAAATTATACCCAACAGCACCAAGATATACGCACCGAAGATGGGATTAAATACGGCGACCGACTCGAATATGTAGATTTCGATTATGCCGCAAAGCTTACTGCGGTGAACGCCATTAATCTAGCGTCTATTGCCTGGGCCCCGCCCGCTCCAGAAAAAGTAGCTATCGGTGGGATTGTGGAAGCTTCTGCAAAACTAGAATGGAGCAAAGTAGCCGGTGCTAAAGGATATAAAATCTATTGGCGCGATACCACCTCCCCTACTTGGGATCATTCGCGTTATGTTGAAGACGTTACCTCATTTACACTCGAAGGTATTGTAATTGATAATTTCTTTTTTGGTGTTGCCGCTGTTGGTGAAAACGGACACGAAAGCGTGGTTGTTTTTCCAAATGCGATTATAAGGGACTAAAACCCAGCTGCTATTTGTTTAATTTTCAATATCTTTAGGTTGATTCACAAATTAAATCATAATGAGAAATAGTATCCTGTTATTGTTCGCTTTTTTAGCGCTTTTTAGCTGTAAGACAGAAACAAAAAAAGAAAAAGATCAAGTTGCGGAAGCGGTTTCAGAAATAAGTGAAGAATTGGCGGAATCGCAACGTCATCACGAATGGGTAGATTTAAAAAGGGAAAACGGAACGTTTAAGGCTTTCGTCGTCTACCCTGAAAGCAATGTTTCTACCGATGCGGTTATTGTTATCCACGAAAACCGAGGATTAAACGATTGGGCACGGTCTTTTGCCGATAAATTGGCCGAAAAGGGATATTTGGTTATCGCGCCCGACCTTATTTCCAATACCGTGGAAGGCATTGAAAAAACAACCGATTTTGAAAATAGTGATAAAGCCAGGGAAGCCATTTATGCTTTAGATGCAGATCAAGTAACTAAAGACCTAAATACCGTTTTTAATTATATAAAAAATGACCCTTCGAGTACCGGCAAGGTTTCCGTTGCCGGTTTTTGCTGGGGAGGTTCGCAGAGTTTCCGGTATGCTACCAACAATACTGAGGTACAAAAAGCCTTTGTTTTTTACGGTACCGCTCCAGAAGATAAAACCATGTTGAAAAAAATCACAGCACCAGTTTATGGTTTTTATGGTGGAAATGACAACCGAGTAAATGCTACCATTCCCGCTACCAAAGAAGCTATGGAAAAATTCAATAAAGTCTATGAAACTGAAATTTACGATGGCGCCGGACATGCTTTTATGAGAAGCGGAGCAGCTCCCGATGCAGATTCTGCAAATAAAGTGGCACACGATAAGGCGTGGGAACGACTTTTAAAATTGTTGAAATAAAATTAAAGATTGCCTAAAACCTATTTTTTTAACCTCCATCTTCCCGCATCTGGCATCTCTATTTATAATCAATTTTATTAGCTTTGTGAAAATCATTTTTTATGAAGAAAACTTTCATCGCGGTGCTAAGTTTGTTTTTAGCTACAAGCATTCATGCGCAAGAAACTGGCCTATTCAACAATACTGAAACGTTTACCAAACAAGATACTTTGCGCGGTAGCATTACTCCAGAAAGGGCTTGGTGGGATTTAAATTATTACCATTTATCAGTTACCGTAGACCCAGATGAAAAATATATTTCAGGTAAAAATGTTATTCGGTACAAGGTCTTAAAATCCAATCAAACCCTTCAGATAGACTTGCAGCCGCCGTTGAAAATTGAAAAAGTCACCCAAAATAATAAAGAATTGGAATTTACTTCCGAAGTAAATGCTCACTTTGTTCAATTGAAAGAACCTCAAAAGAAAGGAGATTATAACGAGATTCTCGTTTATTATTCAGGAAATCCTAAGGAGGCGGTTCGCGCACCTTGGGATGGAGGGTTTTCTTGGAAAAAAGATAAAAATGGGAAACCTTTTATAGCTACCTCTTGTCAAGGTTTGGGAGCGAGCATTTGGTGGCCCAATAAAGACCATATGTATGATGAAGTGGATAGTATGAAAATAAGTGTTACCACTCCCAAAGGATTAATGGATGTTTCCAACGGCCGTCTTGTTGGGGTTGATATGGAGGAAAATACAAATACATTTCATTGGAAGGTCAACAACCCTATTAATAATTATGGAGTAAATGTAAATATTGGTGATTACGTTCATTTTGGTGAGAAATACAAGGGTGAAAAGGGAATTTTGGACATGGATTATTATGTTTTAAGTTATAATCTAGAAAAAGCAAAAGAACAATTTAAACAGGCTCCCAAGATGATGGAAGCTTTTGAACACTGGTTTGGCCCCTACCCTTTCTACGAAGATGGCTACAAGCTTGTGGAAGTTCCCTATTTGGGTATGGAGCACCAAAGCTCGGTTACTTATGGCAATCAATACAAAAATGGATATCTAGGAAGGGATTTATCTGGCACTGGTTGGGGCTTGAAATCCGATTTTATTATTGTTCATGAAAGCGGACACGAATGGTTTGCGAATAATATCACCTACAAGGATATTGCAGATATGTGGATACACGAAAGTTTTACAGCCTATTCCGAGAATCTTTTTATTGATTATTACTACGGAAAGGAGGCCGCAGCCGAATATGTAATTGGGACTAGGAAAAACATTCAAAACGACATCCCAATCATAGGTAAATACGATGTAAACAATGAAGGTTCTGGAGATATGTATTACAAAGGCGCTAATATGCTTCACACGCTTCGGCAACTTGTAGAGGATGATGAAAAATGGAGGGCTATTTTAAGAGGTTTAAATAAAGATTTTTACCATCAAACGGTTACTACCGAGCAAATTGAAAATTACCTTTCAGAAAAAACCGGTAAAAACTTGGATGCCTTCTTCAATCAATATTTAAGAACGGTTATGATCCCAAATCTTGAATATAAAATTGAAAATAAAATGCTGAAATTTAGATATACCGATGTGGTCGAAAATTTCGATATGCCAATACAGGTTTATTTAAATGATAAAGAAGAATGGATTTTCCCAACAACGAAATGGAAAGAAATTTCTGCCGATAAAAAGATAGAGACTTTTAAGGTAGACGAAGATTTTTATATCGACAGCAATAAGGTCTAAAGCAATCCAATTTTTTTGGAATGTGAAATGGCAATGGCACTATCTTTAAAATAGCAAGTTGGCATATTAAAGTCTTTTAGGTTTTCCAGGGCTTCTACCGTCTTACTTTTTTGTTTTTTTCCTGTTTGCCGTATGTAAATGGCGGCTACATTGCGTGGAAAATATTTAACTATTTTCTGATACAGATACGGGTCTTTTTGGGAGTCGTCCCCCATTAATACAAAGCGCATTTCGGGATAAAATTCTAAAATATCCTTTATTTTTTGAAATTTATGGTCGTGACTGCCACGTCCTGAAAAGAGAAAATCGCCCAAGCCTGTTTTAATTTTCTTTAATTTAAAAACCGATTTTGGTAAGCCGTGCAACCGGGTGAAATTCAAGATAAAACTATAAAGGTTCCACTCACTACTGGAAACATAAAAAAAAGTGTTTTTTTCCATCTCCCCAGATCGTCCCGCTTCGCTCAACAGTTTATAATGATAGGCCACATCTTCAAATATCTTACGTTTTTTCACATTCTTGGTAAGAAGCACATACAGCTTTTTTAAGATATTATTGGTATGGGAGATTAAAAAAGTATCGTCTATATCTGTTATTACCCCAATTTTTCCGGGGTAAGGTTTTAGAAATTCACTCAACTGTTTGGTTTGGTAATCTTCATAATTTGCTTCAGCAGAAAATTCATGCCAACCCGCCTTTATATTTTCACAAGGGATACAAACCCTAAAATAACCGTCTTTAGTTGTTTTTGTGGTAACAATTTCATCTTGAAAAGAGATTTTTACGGTAGCATTTTCCAATGTCTTTATGGTAAACATTTCATAAATCCCTTTGGCATGTTTATACCCTTTCTTATCCGTCAATAAATAGTCTGGAGCCAAAGATCTAAATACATGTCCAAATAAAATGACTTGCTTCTCGTTTGCGTATCCCCTATACAGCTTGAGATCGAATTTCATACAATTATACTTTCCTTAATATCTATGTTTATTTATTTTGATTAATTTAGTTAAAATACTTTTTACATGGAGCATCCCAAACAAATTTTATTGATTGTAAATCCAATTTCAGGAGATAAAAATAAAAATAAGATCATTGAGAGAATCGAGAAGAAAGCCAAGAGCAATGATTTAGAAGTTTCTACCTATAAGACTACTGGAAAAAACGATTTAGAATCCATCAAGGAAAAAATTGAAAAAATCAATCCGCATCGGATAATTGTTGTGGGGGGCGATGGGACTATTAAACTTTGCGTTGATGCACTTGAAAACAAAGACATTCCCCTTGGCGTAATACCAGCTGGAAGCGCCAATGGTATGGCCGTAGACTTAGAGATTCCTTTGGATATTAAAAAGGCGGTTCATACGGCTTTAAATAAAGACCCAAAAAATATTGATGTACTTAATATTAATGGGGAAACCGCCATTCATATAAGTGATTTAGGGATTAATGCCGCTCTTGTTAAAAAATATGATGAAAGCAGTGTTCGGGGAAAACTTGGTTATGCCCTTCAATCCATTCCAACCCTTATCGACTTTAAAGATCCCTTCCGATTTAAAGTTAAGGCCAATGATAATTTAAAGGAAGGTAGCGCCATGATGATTGCCATTGCCAACGCCCGAAAATATGGGAATGGTGCTGTTATTAATCCACTTGGAAAATTAAATGACGGAAAGTTTGAAATCCTCATCTTTAAAACCCTACAAATTAATAAGATACTACAAACTGTTCTCAATAAAATCCCATTAGATGACGATTTTGTAGAAGTAATTTCTACCGACTATGCAGAGATTGAAACTACAAACCCGATTCCATTTCAAATAGACGGCGAATATATCGCTGAAACCAAGAACATAACTATTCGTATGGAAAAAAAGCAATTGGCCATTGTTTATTAAAGTGCAATGAAATGAAGAGTAAAAAACCTATTAAGTAAAATTTCACTTACAAATATTCGTGAAAACTTCGTTAATTAAACCTATTAATTTTGGTAGGGCTCTACTTCTTCTTACCTTAGATCTGTAAATATAAATATGAATTTTTAATATGAAAAAAACTGGGTTTATCCTAACTGCCCTTGTGTTGTTTATTGCTTTAGGCTGTAAACAAAAGGAAAAAACTTCCGAAGTAAAAAAAGAAGAAGTAACCGAAACCGAAAAAAAACAACCGTTAAAGCTTAAAGATTCGCTGCGATTTACCGCATTTAAAACAGAACAAAAAATAGGAGTCAACGGTACTTTTACAGACATACAACTTTCTGACTTCCATGATGAAAAAGAAAATATGGTTGATTTGCTTACGGGAGCTAACTTTAAAATCAATACCAAAAGTATTTATACAAAAGACCCAGCAAGAGATGCAAAATTGGAGAAATTCTTTTTTGAGAACCTAGCTTCCTCAGAAATTACTGGGAAGTTTAAAAGTTTTAACTCTGAAAAAGCGATGGTTCAACTGGAAATGAATGGTATCGAAAAAGAAATTCCATTCGAACTAAATGCTACTAAAGATCAGGTAGAATTATCTGGAAGCATTGATATGATAGAGGATTTTTCAGCCAACAAAGCGTTTCAGGCCATACACGAAGCTTGTAAAGTTTTGCATGAAGACAAAACATGGACTGATGTTGACTTAAAAATTATCATCAGCAAATAAAAAAAGTTCAAAATTTAAGCTAACTTTATAAAAATTAGCCCTTTAAAACTGAATCAAAACCTGCTTGTGTAGGATTAAATTAAGTTTAACCAAAAAAAAGTAAAATGAAAAAAATAGGATTAAGTCTTATAGCTCTCATGCTGATTTTTACGGTAGCATGTAAGCAAAAAGAAAAGAAAGAAGAAAGCGTTGATAAAGAAGCAACCACAGAAGTAAAAGAAGAAGTAAAACAAGAAGCCAAGAAAGTAAAAGTCTCCATGGGGTCTGAAAGCGATTCCAACGTTAGTGGAAATGTTGTTTTTAAAGAAGAAAATGGCATGGTAACTATGACAGCAGTTTTCGATGGATTGAATCCAGGTACCCACGCTATACATTTGCATGAAAAAGCAGATTGCAGTGCCCATGATGGAACTTCTGCCAATGGACACTGGAACCCTACCAATGAAAAACATGGAAAATGGGGAAGTCCGGATGGATATCACAAAGGAGACATTGGAAACTTTGAAGCAGATGAGAATGGAAATGGAGCCGTTACCTTTGAAACCGACGAGTGGTGTATTGGTTGTGGAGATGCCAATAAGGATATTCTCAACAGAGCGGTTATTGTACACCAAGGCGGAGACGACTTTACATCTCAGCCGAGTGGAGATGCAGGTGCCCGTGTAAGTTGTGGCGAGGTTGTAATGTAATTTCAACTTTTTTACATATACAATATTGTTAAAGACTGCTTTATTGCAGTCTTTTTTTTGTCAATCTAAAAACAAATTTGTTTCTTTAAAGTATAAATTCTCTTTTACCATGGAGCAAGAGCTACTTATGAAACGTATCGTAGAAAAAGACCCAAAAGCTTTCGATACACTTTACCAAAATTATTCCCAAAGTTTACTAGGTGTTATTTACAACATTGTTAAAAGTGAAGAAATTGCTGAAGAAATTCTTCAAGATGTCTTTATAAAAATATGGGATAAGGCCAATACCTATACACCAGCCAAGGGGAGAATTTTCACTTGGATGTTAAATATAGCGCGTAATGCGGCCATTGATAAAACTAGATCTAAAGGATTTAATAAAAGTAAACAAAACCTAAGCTCAGAAAATTTCGTAGATATTTTAAAACATCACGATAACTTAAACGACCAAGTTGATGCGATTGGAATTTCGAAATATGTTACCAAATTAAAGGAAACGTGTAAGTCGTTAATAGAACTTTTATATTTTAAAGGTTTTACACAAAAAGAGGCCTCAGAAGAACTTAACATCCCTATTGGTACCGTAAAAACAAGAAATAGAAATTGTATTTCAAACTTAAGGGAAATGCTACTTAGATAATGGATATTAGAGAATACATAGAATCAGGAATTTTAGAGCTTTATGTAGCGGGAGTGCTTACAGAAAAGGAAAATAATGAAGTATCTGAAGCTATTAGGGAACATCTTGAACTTAAAAGTGAAGTTGAAGAAATAGAAACAGCTATTGTAAAACTTACGGCAGCGGTTGCCCCTAAAGATGCGCAGAAACTTTACGATAAAATTAAAACCAAGGTTCTAAATGAAGAACCTAAAGTGATACCAATAACACGTAAGAAAACCAACTGGGCGGCTTATACAGGTTGGGCAGCAGCTGTTATTCTTGCCGTTGGACTCTTCTATTTATACGAACAGAAAAACGATATTGAGTACGAACTTCAAATAACAGATGCTAAAAACGCTGTTTTAGAAAACAAAATAGCCAAAACCAGCAGAGACTTACAAAAGGCTGAAGAATTGGTAACCTTACTTCGCGCACAGGATATTACCACTATTAATCTGGGTGGCCAGCAGGTAGCCCCAGAGTCTTACGCTAAGGTATACTGGAAAAAAGACAACAATGTAGTTTATATTGATGCTTTGGGGCTTCCAGAACCACCACCGGGCAAAGTGTACCAGGTATGGTCTTTAACTTTAGACCCTCTTACCCCAACAAGTATTGGTTTACTGGACGATTTTGTAAGCGATGATAATAAGGTATTTGAGCTTCAAAATCCGAACGAATCCCAAGCATTTGGAATTACCCTAGAGCCAGCTGGTGGTAGCGAAACACCAACCATGGAACAATTATATACCTTGGGTATCGTACAATCGTAACCAATGCTATAAATGAGTTTTAGAGGTTATGGATGTTCCTTATGTTGCTGACAAAGAATTTAAAGGAGAGAATTACGAAACTTCTAAGTTTCCAAAAGCAGAATACGATCATTGTACTTTTATAAACTGTACTTTTAAAGACACCAATGTAAGCAATATTCAGTTCTTGGAATGCACCTTTGAAGATTGTGATTTTAGTATGGCCAATATTAAAAATACTTCTTTTAAAGATGTTACTTTCTACGGATGTAAATTAATGGGATTGCATTTTGACGAATGTAATCCCTTTCTTTTATCTTTTAACTTTGAAAACTGTATTTTAAACTTTGCTACTTTCAATCAACTGAAAATAAAAGAAACTGTTTTTAAAAATTGCATTTTAGAGCAAGTAGATTTTTCTGAAGCAAACCTAGAAAATGCTTCTTTTATGGGATCCAACCTTCAAAAAACCATTTTTTATAATACAAACCTTAAAAAAACTGATTTCTCATCAGCAACAAACCTTTCTATAGATCCCAACCTCAACACTTTAGAAAAAGCAAAATTCTCCACAGAAGGAGCACTTGCCCTTTTAAAGAAGTTCGATATTATTATTGAATAATTTTTCTTAATATTAAATAAAGACCAACGGAAAATAAAATTTAATTTTCTTCTTTAAAAGTTATTATCAAAGACTTTAAATCGAGTACTTTTTTATTTTTAATATCTTCTGCAAATAATTTAATTTCTGTTGTGCCCTCCTTTAAATAAAGCTCTCCAAGTTGCATTCTGCCCCAACTCTGCTCGTCCACTTCCTTTCTCGCAACCCTATCTGGTCCTTTAACAATGGTTCCAACAAATGGTTCGTTAATATTGGCCTCCAACCTTTTGTCTTGAGTCGTCAAAGTAAGGGTGCTGCCTATTTTACTGTCTTCGGTTTGATATTCAATTTCAAAATTAAAAGTTCCCTCATTTTTAACCGTTAAAGATAGGCTGACCGTATCCTTTTTTTCATCCCAATTTTCAATCCAATCATTCGCCCAACCATATTTTCCATGAAATGAAAGTCCGCTATTGATGTTTAACTCATGTGCTTCGATAAGAGTTGTGGGAGCTTCCTTATACCCAATTTTTATAGGTACCGTTTTATTACCCATTTTCCACTGCTCCGTCACCCAATCGTTATAAATTGAGTGTAGCTGTTTGCTGATTTCTTGTTCACTATCCTTTATATCATTCTTTTGAAAAGGATCTTTAACCATATTGTAAAGATTGGTGTCATTTTCCCGAACTACCAATCGATATTCATTATTTCTAACGCTTCCGCCGGATGGAGACCATGTTAAACCTGACCAATGTGAAAATATATATCTATCTGGAATGTCAGCCTTAGGGTTATTTATTAGCGGTTGTAAATCTACCCCATCTATGGCATTAGTATCGATCTTTATGCCACAATAAGAAGCCAATGTGGGCATAACGTCGATATGGGCAGCAATTTTTTCAATAACCTGATTGGGTTTAATTTTACCGGGGTATCTAATAAAAAATGGCACCCTAACCCCACCTTCATCATTGCTAGCTTTTATGCCTTTCATATTTGCATTGTAGCGTTCGCCATTCGGCCCGTTATCCGTCATGAAAATCACTATCGTATTGTCTTTAATTCCCTTTTTGTCTATCGCTCGCAATAGTTTAGCAAAATTTTCATCTATATTTTCACACATTCCGTATACTGCCGCATCTTTATCCGATAGGCCCATGCTTTTATATTTCTTAAAATAAGTATCTGCTATTTGAAAAGGACTATGAGGGGTGTTTATGGGAACGTAACAGAAAAAAGGTTTGCTATTGCTACAATTTTGAATGAATTCCACAGCCCGATCGGTAACTACATCGGTAATATACCCTTCTGTTTCAATTTTTTCTTGGTGTTCATTTATTAGGGTGGTATTGAAGTAATTATTGTGATGTCCAGCAGTAAAGCCGAGAAATGTCTCAAATCCCTGTCCTAAAGGATTTTCTGGATATTGTGCACCGTTATGCCATTTCCCAAATGCTCCCGTTTTATACCCGTGGTCTTTAAACATTTCTGCCAAGGTATAGACTTCACTTGGCATAACTTCGTTACGGTGAGTTACTCCCCATACGCCGGTCCCTATCGCCCATTTTCCCGAAAGTAAACTGGCCCTTGTAGGCGCACAAACTGGGGAAACATAAAAACGGTTAAAACTAGTACTCTCTTCCTTAAACCTATCGATACTACCTGTGGGCAAATAAGGGTTGCCATGGGAAGCTAAATCTCCATATCCCTGATCGTCTGTTATGACAAGAACTACATTTGGTTTGGACTGAGCTATAATTTGAAAAGGATTAAGTAAACTTAAAAAAAACAGAAAAAAAGGGAAGATTTTAAATAATTTCATAGTTGTGGTTGATTACAATTTTGGTGCCTTTCAAAGTTAATGCTTAAATTATCTTTCAAAAAGAAATCTGTATTTATTGAAGAAGCAATTTTAAAGATATTCGGTTTTTATTTTTTCTTAAAGCTAAGCGGTCTTACATCTTCCGTAGAAGCATTATAGAACAAATTATGCACTCCTTCCTACGCCTGATCGGTATCTAAAACCGTTTTTCTATAATGATCTTTTTTAACTATAGCGGTTTCCTTATACCGCAATCTACCAGTTTCTATAGCAATGGCCGTCTTGGCCAAAATGGTAAAAATAAACGCTCCTAAGGCCCAAATACCCAGAGTAACGGCAATTTCTATTCCAGTTGGGGTGTATTCGGCTATTTTTCCATAAGGACCGGGAATAAACCCTGGGATAATCAGTCCAAAGCCTTTGTCCACCCAAATAGCAATAAAAAGTATAAAACATGCAAAGTACAGCAGTATATTATTTCTTCGGAAGATATGAATCGTTAAAATGGTGGTAGCAATAAGATTTAAGCAGATGGAAGTCCAAATCCACGGTACCAAAGCATTTTTCCCATGTAGTCCGAAAAACAAATAATATGCACTTTCGCTATGGTGTGTAGGCGCATAAAATTCTTTAAAAAGTTCAGACCCCAACATAATCAGGTTTATTTGTGCCGCCACAGTAACGATAATACTAATTTTCCTGATGGTTTTATCGGGAATTTTAAAGTCTGTTGAAGACCTTATTATCGCCAAAATGATGATAATAAGCGCGGGGCCGGCAGCAAATGCCGAAGCCAAAAACCGCGGACCTAAAAGGGCGTTATTCCAAAATGGACGCGCCTGTAAACCTTGATACAAAAATGCCGTAACCAAGTGAATCCCCACCGCCCAAAAAACAGACAACAAAGCGCCTGGAACATATACATTTTTCTTAGCTTCTTTCCCTTGATAGTGTCGAAAGAGAATGTAAAGCGGAACGGTGATGTTTATAAACAAATACCCATTAAGCACAATTACATCCCATGTGAGCATAGAATTAGGAAAGTTAAAAACTCCAATACCGGGAATCATGTGCCACAACACCGATGGGCCACCCATATCTGCCACCACGAAGGCCAAACACATAATTAAAGCGGCTACGGCTAAACCTTCCCCAATGAGCACCGCCTGTTTAAAGTCCATGTCTTTAAGCACATAAGTTGGCATTACCAACATTACGGCAGCAGCAGCTACCCCAACTAAAAAAGTAAAATTGGAAATGTACAAGCCCCAACTCACACGGTCGTGCATCCCTGTAACGCTAAGCCCTTCCTCTAGTTGAATGGAATAGCAATACATTCCAATTAACATAACCAAAGTAAGTGCTCCCATCCATAAATGATACCGCAACGACCCTTGGGTTATTATATTGAAACTATCTTTCACCAAGCTTCTAAATACTTTAAAAGTTGCCATTTCCCTTATTTATAAATTAATCCATGTAATACCAGAATTTAGGCTCTGTACCTAAATCTTCTTTTAAACGAAACACCTTTTTATTCTCTATCACCCAACGAATAGTACTATTGGGATCTAATAAATTCCCAAAAACCCGTGCTCCCGTTGGACACGCATCTACACATGCAGGGTTTTTACCAGCCCGAGAGCGCTGCACACAAAATGTACATTTCTCCATAACCCCTTTCTTACGCAAACGGTTACCTAGGTAATGTTGGTTTTTATTCACTTCCTCTTCTGGAACTTCGGGGGTACTCCAATTAAACCTTCTTCCATCGTATGGGCAGGCCGCCATGCAATATCTACACCCAACGCACCAGTCGTAATCCACAACTACGAGTCCATCGTCCTCGCGCCACGTCGCCTGAACGGGGCAAACTTCTATACACGGCGGATTGTCGCAATGAAAACACTGCGTCCCCAAATAAAAATGCCCTTCCGCAGGAACTTCGTGGTAGTAATTATCATCTGCTTCATCAAACTTCAATCCTTGTCCGTCTTTTAACTCATGAATCCGTATGTACTGCATTTCAGAATTTCTATCTTGATTGTTTTCCTCCACACAGGCACTTACGCAATTCATATAACCCTGACATTTAGAAATATTAAAAGCATAACCAAACAAAACATCAGGTTCGGCATCTTTTGAGGACATATTTATTTTATCCCCCTTTCGCAACTCATAAGACCGTACCAACCTATCAACGGTAGCTTTCTTTTCTTCATCGTTCATCAATTTATAGTTGCCCTTAAACTGCTCTTCCCAGTCTATTTGTGCCTTTTCTTTAGTTTCATCACCGGCAGTAACACTACAGGAAGAATGCACAGCACCCGCACCAATCATTAAACTGGCGGTTAGCTTTTTAAAGGCGCTACGTCTGCTCATGGGAACATCGAACACCTGATCGAAACCATCTTTTTCTGGAGTCGGTGCTGCTTCGTGCGACCCACAACCACCACTTTTACCGCATCCGCAAGTAGAGGCGTTTTCTTTCTTCCTTCCTAAATTGAGTGAAAACCATTTTTTTTCAGTGTTCATAACTATCGATGTATTATTTGGTTTGGATGATGATTGCTATTTTTAAGTTCTTCTTTTTTCTATCTGTATGCTTTCCGTTTATTTCCGCTGTAATTCTTTATGTACATTAAAAACATCGGGCCACCTTTTATTAAATTTCGGCTGATGCGGGTTGTGGCAATTCACGCAACTATTTATTGCCCTTGGTGGCGCCCAACCGCTTATATTTTTGCCGTGTGCCCCGCCTTTCCAGTCCTTAAACTGACTCGTATGACATTGCGCGCACACTTGATAACTCTTGTTGAAACTAATGGCTTCACCAGTTAAGCTGTGTAAATTATTCATATTTGCACCGCTATGGCAGGTAAGGCAATTCATAGTTTTCGCGTCGCCATGCACAATTTCAATATCCCAATGCGAACGAGGTAATAACACGTCTGGATCTCGCATTTCAGCCAATGGTTTTGCATGGCACTCCGTACATTCATACATTGTTAAATGCTTTTTTCGCTCTGGAATAAGGAAAGTTTTATCCCCCTCTGTTACTTCAATTAAATCTTTTTCAGCTATATATTCTTCGGAAGAAATACTCGTTCCTTTGTAGTGTTTACTTTCTGCTTCTATTTTTTCTATTACTGAATGATAATCAGATTCTTTATGCTTTATGCAAGAGATGAAAAATACAGAGCACAAAAGAAGCACCGTCATTATTTTGATAAAGGCTCTCATGGCAAATTAAATTTAGTAGTGTTCATTTCCCTATCGGTTACCTCTTGCATTTTTAAAACATGGCATTGCATACAATTCTCCCGCTGCGGATGCGTAACCCTAATTTCTGCCGGAGCCGCTGGCCCTGCATGGCAAGACAAACAATTTTCCCGCATTTGTATGTGATGAGGAACTACTGGCGGACTTCCGGGCAATGCATTATTATTCCCTACTGATGCGTGTTCTTTCTTTATAAATTCAGTTTTAACAAACAGTGCCTCGGTTTTTTTGGTAACGTGGCATTGCCTGCAATTTATCATTTCAGGGTGCGGTGTTATGGGCGCATACGCATCAAATTTAGATACAAACCCACCCGATTTATGGCACTGTAAACACGTTACGCTTCCCATACTTCGCTCCTCTTTTACAGGATGTGGTATAGATGGCGGCGCACCATCGTAGGCACGGTTATCATAATACGTTTCCAAAGACCGTTGATGCGCCTCATCGTAGGGCATTTCTTCATATCGTAATCCCCTTTCAGAACCACTAAAAACGCCTCGATCTATCGGCAAATACGGATGCGGCTTTTCCTTTTCAACCGGAACGTAAGATTCCTCCAAACCAGACCAGTAACTTTTGTTCCAGACAATTACAAAAGCAACAAATAACACCGAAAAAAATATGATTATCCAAATTCGTTTCACACGTTTAAATTTTATTAATCATCTATTAATAATCTCATTATAAAATTGAGAACGTGTGTAACCCTGCCTACCGCAGGCAGGCACTCCGTTCTCGCATTAAAAATTTTAAACATCTTCTTTTTCAAAGTAATTTTTAAAATTTCTTAAAGCTCGTTTCATCTGCTAAGCTTTTTCAACTTTAACGGCACATTTTTTATAGTCGGGTTGCTTCGAGATAGGACAAAAAGCATCCAAAGTAAGCTCGTTTATAAGCATGTGTTCATCAAAAAACGGAACGAACACTTGCATGGGTTCAGGAACCCCCCTTAGATTTATAGCTGCAGGAACCGTAATTTCACCTCTTCTGGTGGTTAACTTAACCAAATCTCCAGTGGCTATATTTAAACGTTTGGCATCTTCTGGGTTTAATTCTACATAGGCATGCGGCATCGCTTGATGCAATACGGGAATGCGTCGTGTCATGGATCCTGTATGCCAATGTTCCACTACCCTTCCTGTGCACAACCAGTATGGATATTCCTCATCTGGCATTTCGGGCGGTGCTTCATAAGGTCGTTGCCAAATAACTGCTTTTCCATCTGGATTTCCGTAGAAATCAAATTCACTACCCTCCTTACATGCTGGATCATATTTTTCATTAAAGCGCCATTTGGTTGATTTGCCATCTACATAAGGCCATTGCATACCTGGATTCTCTTTCAGCACTTCGTAAGGCGCCATGTTATGCTTTTTTCCAGCGTGATGTTTTCTGTATTCATTATAAATCTCTTCAATATGAGATTCTTCTTTGTAGTTAAACTGCTTCTCAAACCCCATCCTTCTTGCCACCTCAACTAGTTGCCATGTATCGCTCATGGCATCCCCTGGCGGAGTCAGCATCTTTTCGAAATGTTGTGTTCGTCTTTCGGAGTTACCATACATTCCTTCCCTTTCAATCCACATGGCCGAAGGCAGAATTACATCGGCAATTTCTGTGGTTGGCGTTGGGTAGACATCAGAAACTACAATAAATCGATCTTTCTTTTCCGTAGCGTCTCTATACCGTTTTAGTTTAGGCATGGTTACCATGGGATTGGTTACTTGTATCCACATAAAACGGATATCGCCTCTGTCTAATGCCCGAAACATTTCTACTGTATGATAGGTAGGTTTTGGTGAGATATTTTCAGCAGGAACTCCCCATATATCCGCCGCA
The DNA here is from genome assembly GCF_013391805.1 of Galbibacter sp. BG1. Lineage (GTDB taxonomy): Bacteria > Bacteroidota > Bacteroidia > Flavobacteriales > Flavobacteriaceae > Galbibacter. Next base: position 195,416 of record NZ_CP058364.1, read on the forward strand.
AACTTTCGGTGCTCTTCATTCATCACTACACCATGAGGTAACTTATGCGTAAGGGTTCCTACTTCCCGAACGGTTCCACAGGCGCTGGGCTGTCCTGTTAAGGAAAACGGACTGTTACCAGGCGTTGAAATCTTTCCGGTAAGTAAATGGATGTTGTATATCAAATTGTTCATCCAAGTACCACGGGTATGCTGGTTTGGCCCCATACACCAAAGTGACATAACTTTAGTATTAGGGTTTCCGTAATACGCAGCCATGTATTTTATATCTTTTACACTTACACCTGAATATTTTGAAACTTTTTCAGGAGTATAATCTTCTAAAAAGTTTTTAAAGTCTTCAAAATCGATTAGGGCTGGCTTATCATTAAAAACATAATTATCTTCTAGACCATAGCCCATTTCGGTTTCGCCTTTTTTAAACACGCAATGTTTAGACACAAACGATTCGTTTACGCGACCTTTATTGATAAGTTCATAACAAATCGCATTGGCCACTGCCAAATCTGTTTGCGGATTGAAAATAATGGATTTATCCGCTGCCATGCTCGTTCGGGTAGTTCGTGTTGCAAAGTCTATTATCTTGACACCTCGTTTTTGACGTTGATCCAAAATTCGGGAAAATAGCACTGGGTGCATTTCAGACATGTTGTTTCCCCAAAGCACAAAAACGTCAGCATAATCAATATCATCGTAACACCCCATGGGTTCATCTATTCCGAAGGACGACATAAATCCAGTTACCGCACTAGACATACACAATCTGGCATTAGCCTCCACATTATTGGTGCCGATACATCCTTTAAAAAACTTAGAAGCTGTATAACCATCGGGAATAGTCCATTGACCAGAACCGTATATAGCTACTGAATCTTTTCCGTGATCTTTTATGGTACTGGACATTTTTGAAGCAATAAGATCGAGTGCTTCTTTCATGGAAGTTTCTACAAACGTGCCATTCTTTTTAACCAAAGGCTTCGTAAGTCGGTCTTTTCCGTAGAGTGCCATAATAGAATGATATCCTTTTACGCAACATAGACCTTTGTTTACGGGAGAGGCTGGGTCGCCTTTCACCGCTACCGCTTTTCCGTTTTGAGTGCCAATGAGAACACCACAGCCAACGCCACAAAATCGACACGGTGATTTTTTCCACTCTAAATTGTCCAGCCCCTTCAATCCAGCTAATTGATCTTCAGCAAAAAGAATTCCTGGAAACATGGTGGCTGCCGTAGTCATTGCCGATAAAAGCGCCATTTTCTTTAAAAATTCCCTACGGTTGGTTGCTACTTTCATGCGATACTAATTATATTTTTTCTTTTTTTTAGTGTGAATGCCTAAACATTAATCCATGGATTAAGAAGTCGAAGAAGTTATATTTTCTGGAGAATAACCTGAGACCATTGACATGAACTTTAAAGATTTCACACCATTGATTTTTTCTTTTAGCAGCTCCTCTTCCTCTTCATTTTGAGTATCCGTAACCAAAAGAATGATTTCTTCGTTGGTTGCTTCGGCCACTTCGCAGCCAGCAATCGATTTTAAAGATTTTACCAAGGTTTCCTTTTCCCCGTCGTAAGGCAAAACGATATAACTTTTTATAGGCATATCTACAATATTGATATTTCATCTGTTAATATTCATCTGTTCTATTTGGTCAGACCTGCCTTGCCGCAGGCAGATGTCATACTCCATTAATCATATCGATGGGTTTACAATTTATTAATGAGTATTTCACATTAAAAGTAAGGGGGAAGAATAAAAGAAAATGTGACATTCCTCATACACCATTAAGATTATATAGCAATGCCGTTTTTCCTAAGCATTAAATTACAAATAAATAATATAACTATTTGTGAATGAGATATATTTAGAATGAATTTAAGTAAATATAGATTGGTGAAAAGACTCTACTATTAATAATCAATATCCTTATTTTTGTAGTATGACAAAAAAAGATATTTCTAATTTAGAGGATATTAAAGCGCTCGTAGATACTTTCTACGGGAAGGTAAGGGAAGACAGTCTGCTTGCTCCTATTTTCAATAAAGTAATCCAAGACCGATGGCGAATGCATCTCGAAAAGATGTACACTTTTTGGGAGACGGTTTTACTGCAAAACCACACCTATTATGGGAGTCCGTTTCCTCCCCATGCAAAACTGCCCGTTACGAAGGAACATTTTGATAAATGGAAATCTTTATTTTATGAAACTATTGATGCTAATTTTCAAGGTGAAAAAGCAGATGAAGCCAAATGGAGAGCCGATAAAATGGCGGAAATGTTCCTTTATAAAATTGAATATCTAAGGAGCTAAGCCTGTTTTTTTAAACCACTTTCTTGCGCCTATCTTCTTTTTGAACTTGAAAATCCTCGTAAAATTTGTATTGGTTGGATATGTTCTAGTTGAAGTTATGTTGTTGAAGATAAGCGCCACCAATAAAAGAATGAGACAGCCCGTAAAAACAGGAAAAACTACATACAAATAACCTAAGTTCTGAACCTTTTCTGAACCTATAACCGCTATTAAAGCGGTTGCCCCTCCCGGAGGGTGCAGGGTTTTGGTGATTTGCATTAATACAATGGATAGGGCTACGGCCAGAGGTGCCGTTATCCAAATTATATCTGGAAGTAATTGAAAGACCGTTACGCCAATCAAAGCAGAAACTACGTGTCCACCAATAAGGTTTCTTGGTTGCGCCAACGGACTTTGAATGGAGCCATACACCAGCACACTCGAAGCGCCAAAAGAGCCAATTAAAAACAAGTTTTCGTATTCCGTTAAGCTCTCACTATGGAAAAATGCCATTAAACCTATTCCCACAAAAGCACCTATAAACGACCAGAAATGCTCTTTTATATCTACTAAAGTTTCCTTGTAAACCAAATACCTTGTAATTCTTATTCCTCTTCTTAATTGCTTTTTCAACAGTTACCTATTTCTGAAATAAATCATTTTTAGAATTTCTTTCAAAGGTAATTTCTAAATCATTTTTAAAAAACTAATCTTGCGTAATGGAACAAAAATGTGGTTAAACTTTACAATTATAAGTTGTTATTTATTCTTTGGTTTTAGGTGAGATAATATATCCTTTGCCATTTTTGCCAAATCGTATTCATGTTGCCAATCCCAGTCCAATCGAGCACGTGTATCGTCTATGCTATCTGGCCATGATGCGGCAATTTCTTGACGGAAATCGGGATTATAGGAAATTTTAAAATCTGGATAATACTTTAAAAGCTCTTGGTAGATATCTTTTGGTGAAAAACTAATGGCCGCTACATTATAAGAAGATCGAATACTAATATCTTCTTTCGGAGCCTCCATTAAATCTAAGGTCGCTTTGATGGCGTCTGACATATACATCATTGGCAAGTACATATCTTTATCTAGGAAACACTCAAATTCTTCTCCTTCTATAGCCGCTCTAAAAATATCTACTGCATAATCTGTAGTACCACCACCAGCGGCAGATTTATAACCGATTAAACCAGGATATCTCAAACTGCGAACATCGACCCCGTATTTCTCAAAATAATAAGAGCACCAGCGCTCTCCAGCGAGTTTAGATATACCGTAAACAGTCGCTGGGTCCATCACACAGTCTTGGGGGGTATTATCTGCCGGCGTGTTTTTACCAAAAACCGCAATGGATGAAGGCCAATAAATTGTATTGATTTTCCCAGCTTTTCCTAGTTCCAATACATTTAAAAGACTGTCCATATTTAATTTCCACGTAAAAAGCGGATTTTTCTCTCCAACAGCAGATAAAATGGCAGCCAAATGGTAAACTTGGGTAATTTTATACCTTTCGATAAGACTTTCCATTCGGGAGGCATCGAGCACATCTAAAACCTCAAACGTACAATAACGAAATTTATCGCTAACATTTTCATTTATATCTGTTGCTACAATCGCTTCTGCTCCATATTTATCCGCAAGCGCACTCGTTAACTCAGACCCCAACTGTCCGCCAGCACCAGTAATAAGAATTCTCTCCATAGAATAAATTAAAAAAATCGCAAAAAACAGGTTCTTTAAAAACCTTAATTTTTCATATTCGCAAATATCTTTAATTTTTTGAGAGATTTTAAAAGTTAGAACACTTTTTTAAAAGTTTTAACCATATTTTTTGCTTCCAAATTAATCCCTTTTTTAAGTCTTTTAACGAAGTTAATAGCTGGCAAAGTATTTAAATCGTTATTTTTGTTTAAAGATTTTTCCTAAAAGATGAACATTGTAAAAGAACATTTCAGTATAAAAGACCTTGAGAACTTATCTGGTATTAAAGCTCATACCATTAGAATTTGGGAAAAAAGGTATGGCTTATTATCCCCCAGTCGAACTGAAACCAACATTAGGTATTATTGTGTAAAAAACTTACAGAAGTTATTAAACATTACCGCTTTATATAATAGCGGTTACAAAATTTCTAAAATCGCAAAGATACCAGAAGAGGAAATCCCTTTTATCGTTAGGGAAATTACATCGAAAATGAGTAGCAATAGTCATTCTATTAGCGAGATGAAAATGGCTATGATGAATTTCGATCAGAACTTGTTTTACAATACTTACAACAACCTACTGGCTGAAAAATCTTTTAGAGAGGTATTTTTTAATGTTTTTGTACCGCTTCTTAATGATATCGGCCTATTATGGCAAACAGATACCATTGCGCCAGCGCATGAACATTTTGTTTCCCATTTAATAAAACAAAAGATAATTATAAATACCGAAAGGTTACAACAAACGCCGCCTACCAATACCTCCAAAACCTTTGTGTTATTCCTTCCAGATAATGAAATACACGAAATAGGACTGCTTTATTTAAACTACGAAATAATGCTCCGTGGCTATAAGTCTATTTATTTAGGACAAACACTCCCCCTCAATGGATTGGAAAACTTAACACAATTAGACGATAACATGGTTTTTGTATCATATTTTACAACAACCCCGCCAAAAGGGCAAGTACCCTCATATTTACAAGAGTTTAACCAGCATGTTGATTTAAATGGCACACATCTTTTATGGATTTTAGGACAACAGGTTAAAGATATTGAGTTGTCTTCAGATTTGAAAAATATAAAGGTTTTTACTGAAATGAAACATGCTTTGGAAGAGCTTTAAAACTATTGCTCTAAAAGCTGATCAATTTTTTGCCTTACAGCTTTACTGTTCCAATCGGCTGCTCCTTTTTCATCAATTATAAGGCTACCATTTTTAGCTATTAAGTATGTGGCAGGAATAGATGAATAATCCAAACGCTTGGGTACAGAGGATATCGTATTAAAAACGGGCAATTTATAATCGTGCTTCCTAAAGAATTTCTCAACTACTTCTTTATTTTCATTGGTAACGAATAAAAAAACAACATCGTTTTTATAGTCATTATATAGTCTTTGCAAAGAAGGCATTTCAGCAATACAAGGCGGACACCACGTGGCCCAGAAATTTACTAGTACAACTTTTTCCTTTGCATCTTCAAAGCTATAAATACTTCCATCTAAATTTTGTAACTGCCAATGGTAACTTTCAATGGAATCACTGCTGTTTCCTTTTTCTATGGTTGGACTAGTAGCAAATACCCTATTCACAAAAACTTTAATTTGGGTGCCAATTGGAGTAAATAACAACAAAGCAATAACACCTATAAACGCAAGGTTAACAAGCTGACTTTTGTTTAATTTCAAGACTTTATATTTTATAAAAAAAGCGTACCTTCTTTAACGAAAATACACTTTTCCTATGAGTTCTAAGCTCCTAAAGCGTTAATTATGCTTTTTAATTAAGGAGCGGTTCTGTTAACGGTTATAGAGTTGGAAAGAGCAAAACACCCTTCGAGATCGTTTGCATTCATTCCCATTTCTGCGCCCACTAATTCATCTTCAAAACGCAAATACCAAATAAGGCACACACCTACTCCAGCTCCATCAAAATCTACACCTTCCACGGCTTCTAGAGTTGGGGGAAGTCCTAAAATATTCCCAGCATCATCGGTAATTACCCAAGTACTATTGGTTCCAGAGGCATTACTATCGTCTAAAGTTATACCACTAACCATGTCTGGAGTTCCGTCGATCGTAAAATTGAATGGTCCACCAGAAATGGTACCAGCCATTGGTTGGTTTCTTGTAACTTCTATGGAATTGGATAAAGCAAAGTTCCCTGTAATATCGGAAGCATTGTTACCTACTTCCGCCCCTTCAATCTCTCCTTCCCAACGTGCATACCAGATTAGGCAAACACCTGCTCCAGCTCCGTCGAAATCTACACCTTCCAAAGCTTCCATTGTTGGTGGAAGACCAAGTATTTTACCCATGTCATCAGTAACTACCCAGGTGCTATTGGATCCGGTAGCATCAGAATCGTCTAAAGTTATACCAGATACCATATCAGCAGTTCCATCCACACAAAAAGTAAACGGTCCTCCGGCAATGGTTCCGGCATTGGCACCTTCAATCCTATCTACAGTTATCGAATTGGATAGAGCAAAACACCCTTCCAAATCGCTAGCATTCATACCAGTTTCCAGCCCTTCTATGCCTTCTTCATAACGCAAGTACCAAATAAGGCAAGTACCAACTCCAGCACCATCAAAATCCACCCCTTCCAAGGCTTCCATTGTTGGAGGCAAGCCTAAAATATTACCTTGATCGTCGGTTATTACCCATGTACTCAAAGATCCCTTGGCATCTGTATCGTCTAAAGTTATACCCGATAACATATCTGGCATTCCATTGATATAAAATTCAAAAGGACCTCCAGAAATTTCTCCACCCATGGTTTCTGTCCTAACAACTTCAAGTGAGTTAGAAAGGTCGAATACCCCTTCGAGTTCAGTGGCGTTCATCCCCACTTCCAATCCGCTTAAACCATCTTCGTATCTAATGTACCAAATAAGGCAAACACCCTCACCAGCATCGTCAAAATTAACTCCTTCCAGAGCTTCCATTGTTGGAGGCAGGCCTAAAATGTTAGCTTCTGCATCGGTTATTATCCATGAGCTGTTACTTCCAACAGCTTCTGTATCGTCTAAACTTATACCACTGACCATATCTGGGGTGCCATCTACACAGAAGGCAAAAGGTCCTCCGGAAATCATCCCGGCATTGGGAACCATCATTTCTGTTCCGTCGTCGTCATCGCTGCAGGATACCAGAAAAAATCCCATAGCAACAAGTGCGAATAATACTTTTTTAATCATAACTTTTTATTTTTAATTGTTGATGTACCTAAAGTTAGAGAACAACAATTTCAATTAGTGTTAGCTAGCTAACACTTGCTGATTTTTATAAAAAATTATTTCTTTTCGATAGTAATTAAGGATGTTTTGCTCTTTGAGCTCGTTGAACAAGCAATTTAATGTCGGCCTTGAAGTACCCAAAAGACTGGCCATATCTTTTTGAGTGTAAGGATGTTTTATAATAAGATTTCCAGATTTTTTACAATCGTAACCGTACTCCAAGGAAAGTTCCTTTAGAAATTCCAGCAACCGGGTCTTGGCATCCTTAAAAAGTAAAATGGAGAGCCGGCGTTCTATTTTTTTAAAGCGTAACCCTATAAATTTATGAATTTTCAAACTGAAACTTTTGTTTTCCTGCATCAAATCGTGGATGGTCTCTACCGTTAAAATACAAATGGAAGCGTCACTCAAGGCAAGGGCAAATTCGTTTCTGGACTCTTCGCCAATAATGGCTTTTTCCCCAAAAACATCCCCTTTTCCGTGGATACTCTTTACGATTTCCCGCCCATCCTCGGTGTAATATCCAATTTTTACTTTTCCCGTTTCTATAAGAAAGATTTTATTGCTATGATCTTTTTCAAAATAAATATATTCGTCTTTAGAATATTGCTGAAAAGAGTGTTTCTGCTTGTATCCATCAAATTTATGCGGACACAATAAATTGAAGAGGTTTACGTCTATTAAAGACCAAGTACAAGCCATGGTTGGAATGGTTTTAAGTTGTTAGGTTTATTCTATGTCGCTAACTATTTGAAATACTTACAGATGTATTTCATTTTTTATGCTGAAGGGATTTTAAAGGAAGTGTATTAAAGCGAATTGAAAAGTGACAAAGCCTGACTTTTTACATTATTAACTGTTTTAAGTTTTAAACAAAAAAAGCTCCCGATTTCTCGAGAGCTTTACATCTATTAATTTAACGCTTTACGCGTTTTGTTTTTTAATAAGGTTTAATGCCGATCCTTCATTGTACCATGCAATTTGAGAATCGTTGTAAGAATGATTCAACTTGATTACATCTTTAGAACCGTCTGCATGAACCACTTCTACCGTTAACGGCTTATCTGGTGCAAATTCGTTTAAATCTAAGAAGTTGAAAGTATCGTCTTCCTGAATTAAATCGTAGTCGTTTTCATTGGCGAACGTTAATCCCAACATCCCTTGTTTTTTAAGGTTTGTTTCGTGGATACGCGCAAAAGATTTTACAATTACCGCCGCAACACCTAAATGTCTTGGCTCCATAGCAGCGTGCTCACGCGAAGAACCTTCTCCATAATTATGGTCTCCCACTACTACAGAGTAAATCCCTTTGGCTTTGTAATCTCTTGCTACATCTGGAACTCCACCGTACTCGCCTGTCAATTGATTTTTAACAAAATTGGTTTTCTTACCAAATGCGTTTACGGCACCAATAAGCATATTGTTGGAAATATTATCTAAGTGACCACGGTAACGTAACCAAGGTCCAGCCATAGAAATATGGTCTGTTGTACATTTTCCAAATGCCTTTATCAAAAGTTTTGCACCTTTTATCTCGCTTCCGATAGGCTCAAATGGTGTTAATAACTGTAATCTTTCAGAAGTAGGACTCACCTTTACCTCTACGCTACTACCATCTTCACGCGGTTCTACGTAACCAGCATCTTCCACAGCAAAACCTTCTGGTGGCAATTCTATACCTCTTGGCTCGTCTAATTTAACTTCTTCACCATCTTCATTCAGCAAAGTATCCTTCATCGGATCAAAATCCAAACGTCCTGAAATCGCAATCGCCGCCACCATTTCTGGAGAACCAACAAAGGCGTGGGTATTTGGGTTTCCATCGGCACGTTTTGAGAAGTTTCTGTTGAAAGAGTGAACAATAGTGTTCTTTTCATCTCCTTTCACATCGCTTCTATCCCACTGACCGATACATGGACCACATGCATTGGTGAAAATTGTAGCATCCAGATCTTCAAAAATCTTTAGAATTCCGTCACGATCTGCTGTATATCTAATTTGTTCTGAACCTGGGTTTATCCCGAAGTCAGATTTAGGTTTAATCTTTTTATCTACAGCTTGTTTTGCGATGGAGGCTGCTCTTGTTAAATCTTCATACGAAGAGTTGGTGCAAGAACCTATAAGTCCCCAATCCACTTTAATTGGCCATCCATTTTCCTTAGCCTTTACACCTAGCTCCCCTACCGGAGTAGCCAAATCTGGAGTAAAAGGACCATTTAAATGAGGTCTTAATTCATCTAGGTTAATTTCGATTACTTCATCGAAATACTGTTCTGGATTAGCGTATACTTCGTCATCTCCCGTTAAATATTCACGAATTTCGTTCGCAGCATCTGCAACATCTGCCCTATCGGTAGAGCGCAGGTAACGCTCCATAGAATCGTCATACCCAAAAGTAGAAGTTGTCGCTCCAACTTCAGCACCCATGTTACAAATGGTACCTTTACCAGTACAGGATAAGTTTTTGGCACCTTCTCCAAAATACTCGATAATAGCACCTGTACCTCCTTTAACCGTTAGAATTCCAGCTACTTTAAGAATTACGTCTTTCGCAGAAGTCCAGCCATTTAAGCTTCCAGTTAATTTAACACCTATAAGTTTTGGAAATTTTAGTTCCCAAGCCATTCCAGCCATTACATCCACTGCATCTGCTCCACCAACACCAATAGCAACCATTCCAAGTCCACCAGCGTTAACGGTGTGGGAATCTGTCCCTATCATCATTCCACCAGGGAATGCATAATTTTCCAATACCACTTGGTGAATAATACCAGCTCCTGGTTTCCAGAAACCTATTCCATATTTATTTGATACTGATCCAAGAAAATCGAATACTTCATTACTTGTCTCATTAGCACGTTGTAAATCTTTTGCGGCTCCTTGCTTTGCCTGTATTAAGTGATCGCAATGTACGGTGGTTGGTACTGCAACTTTAGGCTTTCCAGCCTGCATGAATTGTAAAAGTGCCATTTGCGCTGTTGCATCTTGGCAAGCAATTCTATCTGGTGCAAAATCAACATAATCTTTACCTCTTGTAAATGCTTTGGTTGGATTACCGTCCCAAAGGTGAGAATAAAGTATTTTTTCCGATAAGGTGAGCGGCTTACCAGTAAGCTCACGAGCTTTGTCTACTCGCTCTGCCATAGTAGCATACACCTTCTTAATCATATCAATATCAAAAGCCATATTATTTTGTATATTATTAAATTTGAAAGTCCTGCGAAAATACGAAAAACCCTAGAGTTATTAAAGTTTTTAAGAAAACATTCAGTAGGGTTCTAAATTTTAAAAATAATTCAGTAAAAAATTATTTTCAGGCTCTTTTGAATAAAATTAAATAATCATTTTTAAGATATCCCTAATTTTGAAGTGTATTAAAAACAGAATTTTAAACTCCGGTGTACTTTGATTATCAAAGTCGTACTATTTTGTTAAAAAGAAGGGGATTTAAAATGAAGATTACTTTCTTTTTTAATTGGTTTTACAGCACTTAATTCAAGCCAATGGTTTCTTGCAGGTAATAGTTATTAACTTATTGAATTTCCCAAAAACTGTTGATGTAAATAAGTTTCAACTACACTCAACCTTACATTAACTGCATTCGATCTGAAATAGAAAAAGAATAAACGAATTAAAATAGAGAAGTAATAATATTTTCAATGGAAACACCTTCTGCATCCGCCTTGTAATTTTTAAGAACCCTGTGTCTTAAAATTCCATTGGCCACCGCTTGCACATCTTCCATATCTGGAGAGAATTTCCCATGGACAATAGCATGGGATTTTGCGGCTAAAATAAGGTTTTGAGAAGCTCGTGGCCCTGCACCCCAATCTACGTATTGATTAACGGTATCTGTAGCCAAATTACTTCCTGGTCGTGTTTTACCCACCAACTTTACTGCATATTCCACCACATTATCTGCCACGGGAACACGCCGTATTAAATGCTGAATTTCAACGATTTCTTCTGCGGTAAATAAAGAATTGATAGTTACGTTATCGTCGGTAGTGGTTGCTTTTACAACAGCAACTTCTTCTTCAAAAGAAGGGTAATCCAAATTTATGGCAAACATAAACCTATCCAATTGCGCTTCGGGAAGTGGGTAGGTACCCTCCTGTTCAATTGGGTTCTGGGTGGCGAGCACAAAATAGGGTAAATTAAGTTTATAATGCTCCCCAGCTACCGTTACCGCTCTCTCTTGCATTGCCTCCAGTAAGGCCGATTGTGTTTTTGGTGGTGTTCGGTTAATCTCATCCGCTAGAATAATATTAGAAAAAACAGGACCTTTTAAAAATTTAAACTCCCGGTTTTTATCCAAAATCTCACTTCCTAAAATATCACTAGGCATTAAATCTGGCGTAAACTGTATTCTTTTAAAGTCCAACCCCAATGCCGTTGCTATGGTATTTACCATTAAGGTCTTTGCCAGGCCCGGAACACCAATTAATAAAGCATGACCACCAGAATAAATAGCCAATAAAATTTCGTCTATTACCTGTTCCTGCCCAATGATTACTTTGGCAATTTCTTTTTTTAAAGCAAGATGTTTTTTTCCTAAATTTTCTACAGCGGTGACGTCAGACATAGAGGTGTATTATTTTTTTGTCCAGTTATTGGCAAAATCACAATCTTTACTATCTGGAGCAACATTTATATAAGTGTCCTCAATCTTTTCTTCCATCCACTCTCCTATTTCCTTAAATTGTTTCTCTTTTAAAGCCAATTCTTTAATTTTTACATAGTCTTGGGAGTAATCTGCTTTATGGGATTTATATCTTTTTATAACCTTTAAAAGTTTATACTGAATTCCGGTACGGGTTTCTTCCATTAAAGGCTGCGAAATTTCATCCCCATCCAACGGACTTATCTGGCTGTAAAGCATAGGGTCCATTTTGGTAAGTTCGAACTTGGTATCGAAGGTTTGTGGGTTTCTTAAAACGCCACCATCGAAACGGGTTTCTTTTTCATCTGAAAAATTACGTGCGGCTTCAGAAAAGGTAAATTTTCCTTCCATTATTTTAGAGCGGATACTATCCAGTTCTTCCTTGGTTTCTTGAATAGCCTTGTCGGAAATCTCTGGACGCAGTAAAATATGACGTACATCGCGCTCTTGACCCCGAATTTTTTCAACATACAAAATATGGTATCCATATTCAGACTTAAAAGGTTCTGATATTTCCCCTTGCTTTAAACTGAAGGCTGCATCTTTAAATTCCTGAACAAACCCTGATTTTTTAGTAATCTTATAAACCCCACCATTCTGTGACTTACCAGGATCTTCAGAATACAAGGTTTGCTTAATTGCAAAACTGGAACCATTTTCTTCTACATCCCTTTTGTATTCCTCTAATTTATTGATGGTTTTCTCGACCTCTTCTTTTGAAGGTTCTGGTATTTTAACGATCTGTGCTATTTCCACCTCATCACCAAAAACAGGACGCTCGTCTTCTGGTATATTGGTGTACCACTGGCGCACCTCTTCTGGAGTTATTTCTATGCCTTCCACTACTTTCGCTTGCATTCGTTGCGATAGCTGCTGGGATTTTACTACATTAAATAATTCTTCACGAAAACTTTGTTCATCTTCTTTTCCGTAGAAAGCAATTAATTTTTCCATCGAGCCTATCTGGGGCTGAGAAAGTAAAAATTCAATTTGCCTATCTACAGTACTGTTTATCTCCCCATCGGAAACCACGATACTATCTTGTATAGCCTGGTGAGCGTATAATTTGTCTTCCATAAGTTTCCCAAGCACTTGGCAACGGGAGATATTGGCTGTAGAAACCCCTTGGGATTTCATATCTAAAAAACTCTTATCAATATCTGACTCTAGGATTACATAATCTCCAACCACCGAAGCAACACCATCTATTTTTTCACGAGTGGTATCTGCGGGAATGCTATCCTGCTTAACAGCTGCTGCTTCCCCAACATTGGTAGTATCGTTGCTCGCCATATCGTCTGTAGCAACAATAGAAGTGGTAGCCACAGAAGTTGTATCTATGGTCGTTTCTTGAGCAAAAATTGGCGTGGCTGCCAACATCAACATACAACCCGCAACATATAATACTTTATTCATTTCCATTCTTTTTTTCAATATTCTTTTGTTTGTTATATACTTCAAACTCTTTCTTTCGTGTGGCTTCATCTAAAAGATCTTTTTCCAGATTTTTTATGAACTCCAACTTTCTTTTGTTTAGAATTATCTTTTTTACCGTAGGCTCGACGTATTTCAAAGGAGCTATTTCGGTTCTATTAAGCACTTCATTTACAGCCACCAAATATACTCCTAAAGAATCGGAAAGCTCAAAAAAATGTGATTTTTTTAAATAATCATCCTTATTATCCAAAGTAATTCCTGGAATTTTTTGAATCACGGAAGACGATTTTATCCAAATGGAATCGTTAAAGGAATACGCTTTGAATTTTAAGGCTGAAGTCCTTAAGAACTCTTGATCTTTTTCATTATACCGCCTAAAAGCTTCTTTTACCTTATCTGTCTCAGAAAAATCGTTGGCCAAATTAATATAGCGTAAACGCACTAAATCTTCGTTCAATTTAAAGTTTACCTTATGTTGCTCGTAAAAATCCTTTAGTTCCTGTTGCGTTACCAAGGTATCCATAGATTTATCCACCAATCCTTCTTTATAGGCATTTATGTACAAATCGGCTCGATACTGCTTTACCAAGTCTTCAAACTGCACCTGTTTTTCATCGGAAAGATTTAATTTTGCCTTCTCCAATAACAATTGCTGTTGCGCCCAACTTTGAATAAAATTATTAGTGACAATTAAACTATCTTCTTGTGAGATTTTATCACTGTTGATGTTTTTCTTTAAATCGGATTTTAACAGGTAGTTTTCGCCTACCCTAGCTACGGGATCTTCTATTGGTTCTGATTTAAAATAATCGCACGATACCACCAAAAGAGATAAAAATATGAGATAAAAATTCTTAAACATTATAAAATGGTTCTTAAAGCCATTGCGCTCCAATTCGGACAAAAATAACAATTAGGCTATAGTAATCAAGGATTTTAACAACGCTATAAGATAGTTGACAGGTATTACCCGTTAAAATGTTTTTAATACCTTCTGGATGAAAGTGAAAAAGTATCGGTATTTAAAAAATGAAACTATCTTTACCGAAAAAAACAACGATGCCATTACTGAAGTTAATATGGGATTTTAGGAGTCCGACAGCTTACAAAACTGCAGAACATTATGAAATTCACTTAAAGGAATTCATGACAAACCAAAATTTACCTTACCTAAAATCTGGCGTGGAAGAAATGACACCAAACGAACATTCCATAGCATTTCTTGTAGTTGATCAAGAATATATGAAACCTGTTAGGGATGCATTGAAACCACATCGAGGTGTTTACTACCAAGAGCAATAAGCCATTCGCTAATTAGTTCCAGCGGTTGTTGTTAAATTGATTTCGCTTCCAGTACCACATCATAATAAAACCAAATAAAGCTCCTCCAACGTGCGCAAAATGTGCGATACCTTGTCCAAATATGGAGTATCCGGTAACTCCAGAGAATAAATCCAAAGCTATTATAATAGGAATGAAATATTTCGCTTTAATGGGAATTGGCAGGAATATCAGCATTAATTCAGCATTGGGAAACATCATTCCAAAAGCGACCAAAACGCCGTAAATTGCTCCGGAAGCCCCCACTGCTGGGGTCATATATGCTGCTAAAAAGTTTTGCATACTACTCTCCCCCATAAGCTCACGCCATGAGGTATCGTATTTCCCTTGACTTATAATATCCAATACATCAGTTTGGCTGAATCCATTAGCTATAAGGGTTTGCATACCGTCGTTGAAATAATAGTAATTAACCAATGTATGAATTAAAGCCGCACCCAAACCTGCTGAAAAGTAAAAGAAAATGAATTTATTACGCCCCCAAATTTGCTCTAAAGGAGTTCCAAACGCCCACAAAGCATACATATTAAAGAGGATGTGCATAAACCCACCATGCATAAACATATGGGTAACTATTTGCCAAAGTTGAAAATGTTCGTTTTTAGGAAACCATAGCGCGAACAGATCGTACATTTGTTGCCCCAAAAGTTGTGTTGCTATAAAAAACAACACATTAATAATTAATAAATGCTTTACTGCATCTGTAATTCTACCCATTACTTGGAATTTATTGCAATATTATAAAAATCTTTTATCTATTTCTTCAACGGTCATGGTAATGTATGTGGGCTTATTAAATGGGGAAACGGTAGGGGCTTTTGTAGCAAAAAGATTGTTAACTAATGCTTCCTGTGAAGCTATATTTAATAACTCCCCACTTTTTACCGCTAGGGTTTTGCACATGGCTTTCGCCAGCACATCCGCTTGCGATAAAGAGCTCTCGGGAACTTCTGCTTGAAAATCAGATAAGAGCTGATCTATAATCATACCCACCTCACTTTCTGAAATATTTAAGGGAATCCCACTAACCTCTACTTCATCTTTTTCAAAGTCAGAAAACACAAAACCCGTATTCTCAAGACTGTCTTTTAAATCTTTCAACAATTCAATTTCCGTAGCAGAAAAATTAAGCTTTAAAGGAAAAAGCAATTGTTGACTCACCCCTTTGTCTACCGTAATATTCTTCAAATACTGCTCGTATAGCACCCTTTGGTGCGCCCGGTGTTGATTTATGATTACCATACCGGATTTTATGGTGGTTACGATATACTTACGGTGCAATTGATATGTTGTTGCTGAAGGCTCTTCGGTATAATCTTTGAACAAAGAACCTGTTACTTCTTCTGATTCCAATTCAATAGAACTAAAATCTGATTTCCTTTCGAGCCCCACATACAAACTTTCCCAACCCCCCGATTGTTTTTCCCTTTTGGGGTAATGCACGGCCACATTTCCTTTGTTATCCTTTTCAAACGGATTATAATTGACATCCACTTCCACAGAAGGAAAATCGGCATTTTTAGATTTATAATTATACGGAGTGTCTAAATTGGAATCCCTTTCAAAATCGAGTACCGGAGCCACATTAAACTGCCCTAGGCTATGTTTCACAGAAGATCTTAAAATGGCATACAACGCATGCTCATCGTCGAACTTAACTTCCGTTTTAGTGGGATGAATATTAATATCGATACCTGAAGGATCGACCTCTAGAAATAGGAAATAACTTGGGTGGGTTTGTTCTTTTATAAGTCCTTCAAACGCACTACACACAGCATGATGCAAATAGGAATTCTTAACGAATCTATTATTGACAAAGAAAAATTGCTCGCCTCGGGTTTTTTTGGCAAATTCTGGTTTGCAAATGAATCCGCTTAAATTAACAACTTCCGTATCTTCTTCTACAGGAACCAATTTTTCGTTTGTTTTCCCTCCAAAAATATGTACAATACGCTGCCGTAAATTGGATGCTGGAAGTTTGAACAATTCGCTTCCATTATTATAAAAATCAAATTCAATATCGGGATGTGCCAGCGCTACACGGTGAAACTCATCGATAATATGCCTTAATTCTACTGTATCTGACTTTAAAAAATTACGTCTTGCCGGAATATTAAAAAAAAGATTTTTTACCAATAAAGAAGTCCCCTTGGGGGTTACAGTTACATCTTGATCAACCACTACACTCCCTTCAATTTTTAGCTGGGTGCCTACCTCATCTTCTTCCTGCCTTGTATTCATTTCCACATGGGCAATGGCCGCAATGGAAGCTAGCGCTTCCCCGCGGAACCCTTTTGTATGCAATTGGAAGAGATCTTCAGCAGTTTTTATTTTGGAGGTAGCATGGCGCTCGAAAGACAGGCGTGCATCTGTAGCACTCATACCTTTGCCATTATCTACCACCTGTATTAAAGTCTTACCGGCGTCTTTTATAATAAGTTTGATACAGGAACTGCCTGCATCAACGGCATTTTCTATGAGTTCTTTAACAACAGAAGCCGGTCTTTGTACCACTTCTCCTGCTGCAATCTGGTTGGCAACATGATCTGGTAAAAGCTGAATTACGTCTGCCATTAAATAAGGGAATCTAAATTAATATAACGTATGGCAACAAGTGCAAACATTAGTAAAAAGATTAAAATAACTATAAAACGAATTCGCGAATTTGTATTGGAAGGTGATTTGCGCACGGTCTTCCAATCGTCCCGAAAGCTCTTTCTTCGATATCCTTTAAAATACTCTTCATCAGAACGTTTTTCCTTACTCTTTTTAAGTTCCTCTAAACGTTCCTTTCGCTCATCGTAATATCGAGGCGTATAGCTATACGACTTGTTACCTCTTGATTTAAAAAGTGATGGAAGTCCCAAAATATAAATGTTTTAGTGTTGAAGCATTCTTTAAAGAACAACCGTAGAAACTACATTCTTCGCTAATAATTCATCAAAAATGCCATAAAGTTCAAAATTACTCAAAAACCAACAATTTCAGTAACCTTTACTACTAAATTTTGTTAAGAATATGGTAGCAAAGAAAGAATAATTACCAAACGATGTGATGTATTATTTTAAATTTTAAGGTCACAATCTATTATAAATAATATCTATTCTCAATTAGAACATTCAGAATCATAAATTTTGTTTAACTTTTAACAAATAACAGTTAAACATTTTGTATTTTTACAATCATAAATGGTTAAGATTATGGCAAATAAAAAAGCAACATCAGAAAGATTAATTACATACTTTATGGATTACGTGCTCACACATGGCACGCATCCTAAAAGCGTTTATTTGTTTACTAAGGAAAACAATTTAAAAGAAGAAGATTTTTACAAATTCTGCGCAAACTTTGAAGCGTTAGAAAAAGATATTTTTAAAGTCTTTTTTGACAATACATTAGCTCTTCTCGAAAAAAACGAGGAATATCTTGTTTTTGATTCTAAAAACAAATTGATAAGTTTTTACTATACCTTTTTTGAAATGCTGACGGCAAATAGAAGTTATGTGGTTTATGCGTTGGAACAGAAAAAAGACCGACTTAAATCTTTAGAGGTTCTAAAAACATTGAGAACTTCCTTTAAAGGTTACGTTAAAAGTTTGGATTTGGATCGTTTAAAAATTGAAAATGAACGTTTAAGTAAAATTCAAAATAGATCTATCGAAGAAAGTGCTTGGATTCAACTTTTAATTACTATGAAGTTCTGGTTGGATGACACTTCGCCTTCCTTTGAAAAAACAGATATTTTCATTGAAAAATCCTTACAAACCGGCTTTGAGCTTATGGACTATAAACCCTTAGAGAAATTGATTGACTTCGGAAAATTCATTTTAAAAGAAAAAACTAACATTACCGTATGAAGACATTAGATAAAATTCCTACCGGTAAGATACAACGGGCGGGCAAATTTTTGCAAACTGGAGCCAAAGTTGGAGCAAACTACCTGAAATATTACGGAGATAAAATAACCACTTCTGAAGAAATTGCACGAGGACGCCTTAATAAAAGTAATGCGGAAGATATTTATGACGGACTAAAAACCTTGAAAGGAAGCGCCCTTAAAGTAGCGCAAATGCTTAGCATGGAAAAGAGTATTCTCCCGAGGGATTATGTAGAAAAATTTTCCCTTGCTCAATTTTCTGTCCCGCCCTTATCTCCTCCTTTGGTAATTAAAACCTTCAAAAAATATTTTGGCAAACATCCAGAAGACATATTCGATACGTTTAATTCTTCTTCTGTGAATGCCGCCAGCATAGGTCAAGTTCACATTGCTACCAAAGATGATAAAAAATATGCGATTAAAATTCAGTATCCCGGCGTTGCAGAAAGTATTGCTACAGATTTAGCTTTGGTAAAACCCATTGCAATTAAAATGTTCAATATAAAAGGAAAGGATTCTGATAAGTATTTTAAAGAGGTAGAAAATAAACTTATTGAAGAAACCAACTATGTTCTCGAAGTAAAACAGAGCAAAGCAATTGCAGCGGCATGCAAACACATTCCAAACTTGGTTTTTCCCGAATATTACGAGGATCTCTCTTCGGAACGGATTATAACTATGGATTATATGGATGGGAAACACCTTTCTGAATTTGTTGCGGAAAACAAAAACAAAGAGCTATCCAATGCTATCGGTCAAGCTTTATGGGATTTTTACATGTACCAAATACATGTTTTAAGAAAAGTGCATGCAGATCCGCACCCTGGTAATTTCTTAATCAGTGCGAACGGAGAGCTTATTGCTTTGGATTTTGGCTGCATGAAAGAAGTTCCGGAAGATTTCTATGTCCCTTATTTTGAATTGGCAAATAAAGAAACCATTAATAATCCAGACGCTTTCGAAGCAAAATTATACGAGTTGGAAATTTTGAAACCCGAAGATACTCCAGAGGAATTAAAATTTTTCAAATCGCTCTTTCATGAAATGCTTAGTATTTTCACAAAGCCTTTCAATGAGGAAACCTTCGATTTTTCCAATGCCGATTTCTTTCAAAGTATCGCTAGACTTGGGGAAAAGTATAACAACGATCCGCAACTACGTAAAATGAACGGCAATAGAGGTTCTAAACACTTTATTTACATCAATAGAACCTTTTTTGGCTTATACAACCTAATGTTTGATCTTAAGGCAGAAGATATTAAAATAAATAATTTTATTAAATACGAAAACATTAGAAAAAGTAGCTAATTTCTATGTCTGAAACGGCCATTATTTTTCCGCATCAACTTATCCAAGAACTCCAGTTTCCAAAGGAAATAAATAGGGTTTATTTAGTTGAAGAATACCTTTTTTTTAAACAGTACAAATTTCATAAACAAAAAATAGCTTTTCATCGTGCTACCATGAAGGCGTATGAAGATTTTTTAAAAAAAGAGGGATATAGTGTAACTTATATAGAAGCGGAAGATGAACTGTCCGACATTCGGGACTTATTAAAAAAGCTTCAGAAAGAAAAAATTAAAACAATTCATTGCATCGATCCCACCGATGATTGGTTAAAGAAAAGAATTGCTTCCTTTAATGGGGATTTTGATTTGGTTTGGTATTGGAGTCCGCTATTCCTTAACTCCAAAGAAGATTTAAAAGATTTCTTTAAACCGAATAAAAAGAAATTTCACCAAACCGCTTTTTACAAAGAAGAAAGAAAAAAAAGAGATCTTTTGATGAAGGGTGAAGACCCAAAAGGTGGTAAATGGACCTTCGATAAAGAAAATCGTAAAAAGTATCCTAAGAGCAAAACACCACCAAGTATTCACTTCCCGAAGCAAACCGACTATCACAAAGAGAGCTTAGAATATACCGAAAAGAACTTTAAGGATAACTACGGAACTTTAGATGAAAGTATACAATACCCTATTGATTTTAAAGCTGCCGAAGAGTGGCTGGAACAATTTTTAGAGATGCGGTTTCATGAATTTGGGACGTATGAAGATGCCATTGTAAAAGAACATCTTATTCTTAACCACTCCCTCCTTTCACCTTTAATTAATATTGGATTACTTACTTCCGAGGCTGTTATTGAAAAATCGGTTGCATATGCCGAAAAAAACGAGATCCCTATAAACTCATTGGAAGGTTTTGTAAGGCAAATAATTGGTTGGCGTGAGTTTCTACGTGGCATATATGAAGTTAAAGGAGTGGCACAGCGTACCAAAAACTTTTGGAAGTTTTCCAGAAAAATCCCAAAGAGCTTCTATACGGGCGAAACGGGAATGAAGCCTGTAGATATAACCATTAAAAAAGTGCTAAAAACGGGGTATACCCACCACATAGAACGCCTAATGATCTTAGGTAACTTTATGGTGCTATGCGAGTTCGACCCCGACGAAGTTTACCAATGGTTTATGGAACTTTTTATCGATGCTTACGACTGGGTTATGGTCCCAAACGTTTACGGGATGAGCCAGTTTGCAGATGGTGGCCTTATGGCTACAAAACCATATATAAGTGGCAGTAATTACATCATGAAAATGAGCAATTATCAAGATGGGGATTGGCAGGATACATGGGACGGACTTTTCTGGAGGTTTATGCATGAGCATAGGGATTTCTTTGAGTCCAATCCGCGGTTAAAAATGCTATTAGGAACCTTAGACAATATGAAAGAGGAAACCAGAAACGAACACCTAAAAAATGCCGCTACATTTTTAGAGCAATTAGATGAAAAATAAAGAGATGACAGAAAGAGAAATAGATAGAATAATAGAAATGGCATGGGAAGATCGTACTCCGTTTGATGCCATTACATTTCAATTTGGGTATACAGAAAAAGAAGTAATAGAATTAATGCGCAAAGAATTAAAGCCAAGTAGTTTTAAACTCTGGCGCAAGCGCGTACAAGGTCGAGCTACTAAACACCTAAAAAAAAGAAATTTCGATGAAGGCCGTTTTAAATGTAGCAGACAGAAGAACATTTCGGGCAATAAAATCTCCAAAAGATAACTGGGTTCTATTTGTAATGTAGTTTATTATTATCTATCCTGCACCATATAAAAATAAGGATAAAAATAACTTTCCATATTTTTAATACCTTTGCGACTGCTTTTAAAATAATCTAATCCTAAAATAATTATAATCTGTCATGCCTCGGGAAGGGGGCATGCGGCTATTTGGTTTAAAAAGATATTAAAACAATATGGTAAAACCTTTTAAAGTTAATCTCAACTTATTTTATGTATTCTTTCTATTTTTATCCACGGCAATACTTGCTCAGAATACCCAAAGATATAATGGCGATTACGCAATTAAAAATTTCAGCGGGGAAGCTTCTTACGAGTATAAACTAATAGAAGGCGACACCATTTTAAACGGAATTTTTCGCTTTCGTGACAAGGGCTTGAAGTCTTTAGAAAAGAAAGCTTACAGTTCTTTCTTGGTAGAGGGGTCGTTAAAAAATAATAAACCTCAAGGAGCATGGCGGTTGAGTTTTGGAGATTATCAACGTTCTAAAGAGCCTAGATTGGTAGATTACAGTTACGTAATAGATATCAATGGAATACAGAAATCGGTAAACGGATTTTTTAACAATGGTATTGCTGACAAAGAGTTTATTCTCAAAATTGATAGTATTGAGAACTCTAAAATCACTAAAAATCTTTTTAAGAGCACTATATCATACCAAAATGGTATACCGCAAAAAAATTTCACTATTGAAACCGGTATGCATTCCTTAATTGGAAGACTGCTGCGGGATGGTTTGGCTCACGACAAGTGGACTTTGTTTGAAAATGAAAAGCTTGACGAAACCGAAAATTGGATTTTTAAAGATGGTTTGTTGGAAAAAGTTGTTGTTTCTGATAATGGTTTGAACAAAACGATTGGAATTTTTGAAAGTGACTATAAAAAATTGGCAGAAGTTCCTTTAGATAAACGTTTTCTCAAGATTCTTTCCCTAAAGCTTCCCGCCCATGACACCTCCCGAATATTTGAAAAAGGAATAGGAAAGCTTTTAAGAAAAAATCTAAGAGAGTACACTAAGCTCCAAGAATTCATAAATTATATAGGAGATTCTATAACCATCCCTAATTTTAAAGTTAAGGTACCGCTCTTTCCCATTTCAGAGGTGAATACATTGAAACTGAAAACGATCGCTGATAGTATTCGTAAAGCAGAGCTCCTTAGCAAGAATATTTTAGACAATCCTCAATTAAATATTCAAAAGTTCTCAGATGAAGAAACCGAATTTCTTTATGAAGTTTCCAAAAAGTTAACAACAGATTACTTAGCCTCATTGGCATTACTTAGAAGCTTTTCCGAAGAAAATCTTATTATTCATTTCGACCAGCAAAAGCTACTTAAAAAGTTATGGCCCAACGGCCTCCCTGATGATGAAATTAAAGTAGAAATTCAAGATAAAGCTCCCAAAACATACCAAGCGAAAGGGGCATTAAGTTATAAACGGCAACCAATAAATTTAGTTTCCATTGAAGAATTAACCAACTTCACCTTATTAAACTTAAGTGTTTTACACAAAAAGTTAGTGGGAAAAATTTCTGTCCAAGAGCGCCAAGAAGCTTTTTTGTTACAAGAGGAAGCATTAATCGAAGAATCAGGACATCTTAAAAAACTTATTGATTCCATTAAGGGCACAGCTCCAAAAAACATCCAATCTACATTGGAAAGCCTTAAAGGTTTTGCAGACGAGCAATTAAATAGTTATGCCAGCATGAAGGAAAATCCGTCGAAATTGGAATATGCTAAAAAACTTACCAATTGCTTTACAAAAACAGAGAATCTTGCAATTTACATCGCCAACCTTCCACAGCAACAAAAAGAAATAAAGAAGCTCTATCAAGACCAAGTCTGGAATCCGTTTACGGCTACCGTTATGGATGAAGACGTAAAAAAGAGAATCACCAAGGCGTACGGAGATATTTTAATTCCAGAGCAGTTAGAGAGAATTCGAGAAGATTTGTCTTGCGAAACGATTGAACCCACCCAGAATTTTTTAGAAGCTTTGCATGAAAGAATGATAGAAATGAGAGAAGAAGATACTACTCGTTTAAATCGAAAACTGAAAAAAGAAAAGAATCCTGAAGAAATAAAATTACTCTTCGGGTTAAATTCAAAAGAAATTGAAGAATAACATGCAAAAAAGCTTACGTAACCTCAAGCCTAGTCTTTTTATAGCATTCTTTTGCCTTTCCTTTGTTGCAATATCACAAGAGGATCCGCAGGTTTTACCCGAAGAATCTAAATTTAAGGAACCCATTACCAAATATTGGCTAAACACCTATGGAAACATACGTATTTCCAAAAGATTATTCTGGGTTGCTCAAACTCATTTTAGGTTTCAGGAAACAGAAGAAACCCCCTTTGTGGGTCAAATTGGTCAAATTTACAATAGACACGCCATTGGTTATATTGTATCTAAAAAATTCAACGTAGCCGTTGGTGGCGTTGTTCGTTTTAATTTTAATACGGACCCCGATTCCGACGGAAAAGGAATGGTCCCCGAGTGGAGAATCTGGCAACAATATCAATTTGCTATGCCAGTTTCACGCCTTATGTTTTACCATCGTATACGTATTGAAAATCGATGGTCAAAAGGTTTTGAAGAAGGCGACGATTATATCTACCGAACGCGTTGGCGTTATATGTTCCGTGTAAAAATACCAATAAATAAACCGAAATTGGAGCCAAAAGCTTTTTACATTGGCCCGGAAGCCGAAGTGATCATGCAAAGTGGTAAAGAAGTTGTAGATAGTCCATTAGAAGACCTTCGTCTACACACCTCTTTTGGATACATTTTAACTCCCCGACTTACAGTAGCCGCAGGAATAATGTATAATTTCGGACAAACCTTAGAAAATGGAGGGATTTATAAACAAGGTTGGACCATAAGAACACATCTTTATTTTTCCCCAGATTTCAGAAAAGTTAGAAATAAACTACCTTCGATACATACAGAGGATTAACAACATAAGTTATATGAAAAAGAAGAGAATACTATTTTATATTGCAATCATAATACTTGGTGGCTTATGTGCCTTTTTAATAATAAAGAACAACCATCTACAAAAACAGTTGAGTACTGCCCATGAAGAACTTTCCATTGTAAAATCGTATCTGGAAATGGATCACTTGGCTACTGCCGATTCCCTTTTGATTACCGGAAGTTATGAGGACGCCAAAAAAGCATACCATTCTATGGATAGTCTAAGTATTATTGAAGATGATTACGCCATTACCTCGCGGCTTAAGATTGCAGAGAATATGCTACGCATGCACGAAGAAATTAAGACTGTTAAAACTTCATCTACTTCTCCTAATGCCGATTCTGCAGCTGCATCCAATATAAATAGTTCGGTTACTTTGGAAAAATTTGACTCCTTGAATTTTGCTTTTGAAAAAAAACAATTGCAATTATCGAGACTCAAAGAGCAAATGAATAAAAAAGCATTTGGAGAATATTTAACCTTCAAAAGTAAAAAAGGCAACCGTTTGTTTTACGTAGGACAAGTAAAAAACCATAAAGCGAATGGTTTTGGTATTGCTATCTTGGACACTGGTAGCCGTTATGAAGGCGAATGGGAAAACAATATGAGGCATGGAAACGGAAGTTTTTATTGGATTGATGGGGAGCGTTATGAAGGTGAATACCGCAAAGATATGCGAACTGGTCAAGGTACCTACTATTGGCCGAATGGTGAAAAATACGTGGGCGAATGGAAGGACGATGTAAGGGAAGGAACGGGAACTTTCTACAATTCTGATGGGGAAGTTTTTGCTAAGGGGATTTGGAAAGGAGATAAATTGATTAAAAAAGAAAAGTAGTAAACAAACTTAACCATATCAATTTTTACAATTTAATCCAGCTTTAAGCTCCAAACTCATTAAATAAAATTAATGAGGCCATTTATTTATAGCAATTACCCTGACTTTTACAAACAATTAGGTCTTTAATATTTTACTTTCGTTATACTCATTTAATTCCTTTATAAAAGGCTGCTTGTAAAAGCGTTTTCCCGTAGCTTTATAAAGAGCATTGGCCAAAGCACCCATCACTGGTGGGAAAGGAGGCTCTCCCAATCCTGTTGGATCTGTATCATTTTTAACAAAAGACACCTCAATATTCTTTGGAGCTTCTTTTTGCCGTATTAAACGATATGTATCGAAATTACTTTGTTGCGGATTTCCATTTTTAAAGGAAATTTCCCCATACATGGCAGAACCGATTCCATCTATGGTTCCACCTTCTGCCATATTAGTAGCAGCATCTGGGTTTACAACGATTCCGCAATCGAGGGCACAGTAAACATTGTCTACCCTTGGAGTGCTATTTTCCATAGAAAGGTCCAATACATGCGCAACATAAGAATTATGACAATAATAAGCCGCTACTCCACGGCCGCTATTGGAAGCATTGGTGTCCCAATTAGACATTTTACGCACTAAATTTAAAACTCCGATATACCGTTCTGCGTCGTAATCATTTTTTTCGCCAACCGGATTTTCTTTGGCTTTATTTAATAATTCCAGTCTAAAGTCGATTGGATCCTTTCCAGCTTCTTCGGCTACCTCATCTAAAAAAGCTTGCTCGGCACCGGCAATAAAATTAGACCGTGGCGCACGGAATGCTCCCGTAGTTATATTCGAATCGATCGTCCAACTTTCCGCCAAGTAATTTTCTACTGCCCCCGCTGGAAACCGATTTGAAAACAAAGGGCTTTCTGGAATACCGCCAGCCCTCACATGGAAACCAATAAGGTTATTATTTTCATCTAATGCTGCCTTGTAATGGGCATGATATGCGGGTCGATACGTTCCAAACGTCATATCATCTTCCCTGGTGTATATAAGTTTTACAGGAGATTTTAATTTCTGTGATAAAGCTGCTGCCTCAGTTACAAAATGACCGTAAAGTCTACGACCAAAACCGCCTCCCATGCGGGTCATCTGTATTTCAATATTCTCCTTAGGCATTCCCAAACGTTCGGCTACACTATTTTCCATAAATTCTGGAGTTTGTATTGGGCCAATAAGGGTAGCCTTATCATCGGTAACATCTGCAAAGAAGTTCATAGGCTCCATACAATTATGAGCTAAGAAAGGTGCGTAATAACTTCTTTCTATCGTTCTTGCTGCAGTTTTAAAAGCTTTCTGGGTATCACCATCTTTGCGGGCCACTTCAATTTTTGCACCTTTGGAAGCCATGTTATCCATCATTTTTACATGATCTTCTGTGCTTTCCAATCCTTTAGGGTGGCTAACCGTGGTATCCCTACCAAATATATCCATGTTAAGGACTATTTCGGGAGATTCTTCCCAGTCTACTTTCAATGCTTTTTTAGCATTCATAACTTCCCAAGTACTTTTTCCAACTACCACGACCAGTTTGTCGAAGGCGTCCGTATCGAAAGCACTTCGCTTATAATCATCTTTAAAAGTTTCTAATTCTACCACGTCTACAATTCCCGGCATATCTTTAATGGAATCAGGATCAAAAGAATTTAATCGTTTGCCAAATGCTGGAGGATGTACAATCATAGCTATCAGCATATCATCTTGATATGTGTCTAAACCAAATAAAGGCTGCCCCGTTACTATTTTTTTTCCATCTACATTTTTACGGGACGTACCAATGATCGAAAAATCCTTTTTCTCCTTTAGTGCTACTTCTTTTGGAACTTCCAATTTAGATGCTGTCGCTGCAACATCTCCGTAAGAAATAGACTTATCACTATTTTTATGTGAAATGATTCCTTTGTTTACAGAAAGTTCTTCTAGAGGAACTTCCAATTTTTCTGCGGCCGCCATTAACAACATTTCCCGTGCTGTAGCACCTGCCATTCGCAACGTTTCCCAACTTTGACGGATAGATTGACTACCACCCGCTATTTGCCTTTTAAAAACATCCGTATTTAACGGTGCTTGCTCCACCACCACATTTTTCCAATCTACATCCAATTCTTCCGCAACAATCATAGGCATAGATGTTTTTACATTTTGTCCTATTTCTGGGTTCGGGGAATAAATAGTTACCACTCCATTATCGCCAACTTTTAAATAGCCATTCAGCTCAAACCACTCATCGGGCATTTCCAGAGCTACTTCCTTATTCTCAGCTTCTACGGCTTTTTTGCACGCCAACCAATTAAAACCGATTACCAATCCGCCTCCAGCCATGGAAACGCTCTTTATAAAAGACCTTCTTCCTATTCCTGTTTGTATCTTTTTCATGTGCTGTTATTTATAGTTTTTTCAAATGTCGCATGGAACATCCATACAATCTTACCACTATGTGGCTAAAAATTAATCGTGGATGTTTCATTTTCTTCAAATTTTAATGGCGTTAGTTATGCAGATTGCGTATTGGAAGCAGCCGATTTAATCGCCGCCTTAATTCTTTTATAAGTTCCGCAGCGACAAATATTTCCATTCATTGCGGTTTCGATATCATCATCGGTAGGATTCGGATTTTCTTTTAACAGTGCGGCAGCAGACATAATTTGTCCAGCTTGGCAGTAACCGCATTGGGGCACATCTATTTCCAACCATGCCTGCTGCACTGGGTGATCCCCGCTTTCAGACAAGCCTTCTATAGTTGTGATTTTTTGATCTGTAATTGAAGACACCGGTACTTGGCAAGAGCGTACAGCAGCACCGTTTAGATGGACAGTACATGCTCCGCATTGGGCTATACCGCAACCATATTTGGTACCTACCAATTTTAAATGATCCCTTAGAACCCAAAGTAATGGGGTTTGCGGATCTACATCTACCGTTTCCGTTTTTCCGTTGATAGTGATACTAAATGCTGCCATGACCAAAAATTTTCCCTTAATTTACTAAAATTATAGCATAGCAAATGTTAATTCCGAATAATTTAATCTGGATTCAAATGAAGACAAAATAGAACAATTGTTCTTTGAGCCATAAATTTTGTCGAAAAGAATGTTTCTTAAGGTATAATCCTATTAGAAATATATGGAAAACTATTCCCTTAGTAATTGCTTAAGGTGTTAACTAAACCATTAAGGATTTATCCAATTACTTTTAATAACTATTCTTACCTCATTAAAGTAATTCTTCCGAAGCTGTTTTAATTTGTGCTTGGTAAGCGTTCTCTTAAGCTCAAAAGCATTTATATTTAAATTAGCTCCATACTTCTGCACAAAGTATTGTACACTCGGCTCCTCTATCTGCAACTCATCAATCCAACGATAAAATGCATTTTTAAGACTTACTTCATCTTTATTCATGGCTTTTAAAACCAAATGAAAATAAAATTTTTCAGAATTCAGATATGCCTCGCGTCTAGCCGTTAAATAACGAACCAGCCATCGTATGATACGGAATACTATAATTAAGGCTATCAAACAAAGTAAAACGGCAATTATAAATTGCTTTAAAGAAAGTCCAAGAATAGTCAATGGTTTTTCCTCTTCTGCTTCCTCTGCTGCCACCTCCTTTTGTTGCTGTAACCTTAAGGAGTCCCGCACACTCTCGAGCATTCCCAAATCGGGGTTTGGTTTTACTTTTATGGTTCTTGCTTTTAACGTACGTTTATAAAGCTTTTTAGAATAAGGATTAAACCAAGTGTAAACCTTTTCTGGTAGTTCAACCTCCCCTTCTTTTTCAAATAAATAACGTAACGTTTCGGTACGTTGGGCACTTATAGCTGTTTTGGATTTATTATTATCTACAGTGCTACGCCCTGGGTACATGCTTACATTGGGTAAACTGTCCCATACCGTTGGGGGTATTAATTCAGCAACGGTCCAAGCGGCATTTCTAGTGATGGTACGTTGTAGAACATCGCCTACTTTTACTTCGGAAGTATTTACCGACCAATTTTCGGAAACCGTTAAATTGGTTGCTACCAACCACTCCGATGATTGAAATGTCTTAGGAATAGGTTTAACCGTTATTGCTACCGGTTTACTTTTTACCGTACGTTTAACACCTTTATATCCTCCGGGAGGTGGTGTTTCCACTTCAATATCTAACGCGGGAAATTCAATATCATCGTCGCTAAAAGGAAAAACATGATAGATAAGCTCAACCCCAGAATAGTTTTGTCCATTTTGAACAAAAGATTTACTTACTGGCCTAAAATATACCGTAAATGCACCTTCTACCTTAATATTCCCCAAATCCAAACCTGTTGTAAACCATGTAGAAGTGTAAACCGTAACGCTAACTTGTATGGGTTCACCTACAAATACGCTTTTTTTATCGGCAGTTACAGAGCTCCATACATTTTGAGCACTCCCTTCTGAAATTCCGAAAAGGAGGCACACAAAAACAATAAGCGGTATGAAATCAATACGCACCTTCATTGGTTTTTGGTTTCATGTTATACTTTTTGGCCTGGTATTTAAATTTCTTTTCAAGAAAAATAGAAGGGTCATCATCTACCTTTCTCATGAGTACATTTTGATTGGGTTCTTGAATTTGAGATTTAAGATCATCTGGCACTTCGTCGAGTTCTTTTCCTTTATGTATATTAGACGAGACTTCCTCTTCCAACCGCTCCTTTTCCATATCTTTTTTAGAAGCTTCCTGCCCTCCACCACCAAGATTCTCCATACTATCGTTTTGTCTGTTTTTTGCTTTTTTACCCTGCTCATCTTGGGCTTCTTCGGCTGCTTGTGGGGTCATACCATCGGTCTGACCGAGCAGTTTCTTTATCTGGGTGTTATTTTGTGAAGCCATTTCGAGGGAAGGATCTTTTTCAATAGCTTTATTAAACGCAAAAGAAGCTGCCTCGTAATCTCCATTCTTAAAATAAGCCAATCCTAAATTATATTGCCCCGCTGCTGTAGTATCTTCAGAAAAAGCATTGATGGCATCTTCATAATCTCCAGATTTAAAATAAGCAACGCCCTTTCGCAAAGGATCGGAATATTCTTCTGCGGCATCTTTAAAATCTCCTTTATCACTTAGAAGTTGCCCTTGATAATCGGGAGTATACCACAGATCCTTGAAAGATCGATCGCCAGAACACGAGGTAAGAGAAATAAATAAGAGTCCGTACAGAACCCATCCTCTGCGGAACCAAAACAATATTAAAATAGTCATTGGAATTACAGCCAAAAGTCCAAGATCTCTCCATTCATTTTCTTTTTCTGTATCTTTTGTGGTAAAAGTTAAATTCTTTTTAATTGCTTGAGCAATGGCCTCCACATCACTATCGTCTAAAGTCAGCGGTTGTACTGTAATTCCGTCGATGGCATTTAAACTAGCCATGGTGGTAGCATCCAGATTTGAATGCACTACATCGCCGTTAGGGTCTTTTATCTCACGTCCACGCACATCTTTAATATCTGCCCCGTTTGGAGTATTTACGGGAAGGATCATAACAGTATTTTTTGAGTTTCGCACATACTCTGTTAAAAGGGTACGTTCTTTTTCAGAAAAATCATCTGAGATCAACAAAAGTGTTCCAGGGGCTTCGTTTACTTGAGTCAATGAGTCTCCAAGAATCAAGGCAGCTTCCAAGTCAGATCCTGGAAACGGCATAACATTGGGTTTTATGTTTTCTATATGACTATCTATAATAACGTAATCCTTGGTTAATGGAACTATGGTATGAGCCGTACCCGCATATCCCACCAATGCCATTCGAGCCCTAGGATTGTATTTTATTAAATCTTTAATCTTAAACTTTGCGCGCTCCAAACGATTTGGCTGCACATCCTCTGCCATCATGCTTTGTGAAAGATCCAACAATACAACCATAGGGGTCTCTAGTTTTTGGCCTGGCAGTTTAATTTTTTTCCAAGTAGGTCCAGCCAAGGCCATAATCCCAAATGCCATTGCAAACAAAAGAACCACATGCATCCAAACTTTCGCTTTATTGCTGCCTTTAAAAATTACGTAAGGACGTAAATGGGGAGCAATCACTTTTTTCCATTTTATTTCCTGCCGCATACTCATTAAACTAAGTAGCAGCAAGACAAGAACAGGCAAAAATAACCAAAGGAATTCTGGCCGAAGAAAGTGGAAATCGCTCCATGATATAGGTAACAGATCTTTATACATACACTTCCTTTTTTTGTTTGAATTGTTTTACAAAGTTTACAATAGTTTGTATAATCATAAATAGAAGCAGCACTGCCAAAGCAGCTCCAAGAGGGTAATAATACAATAATGTAACGGGCTTGTTTTGCTCTTCTTCGTACTCTATAGGTTCCAATTTATCAACCTCCTTATAGATGTCTTCTAGCATTTCTTTGTCTTTGGCATTAAAGTAAGTCCCGCCGGTAGCTTCTGCAATTTGTTTTAATGTTTTTTCATCAAGATCGATACCCGCTTTACTAGGATCGCCGATACCAATGGTATAGATTCTAACGGAATCCCTTTTGGCGATATCCGCAGCATCCATGGGTAAAATATCAATTCCAGCGTCCACTCCATCGGTTAAAAGCAACATTACCTTGGTTTTTATAGTATCCCGTTCAAACATTTTTACGCCTTTGGTTATCGCCTTCCCAATGTAGGTTAATTGCCCCGCCATCCCCACATCGGCTTCTTCCAACATTTCATCTACTACATTTAAATCGGGTGTAAAAGGTGCTTGAATGTAAGCGCTTGACGCAAAGAAGATAAGTCCCATTCTATCTCCTTCCCGTTTCTTAATAAACTCGTGCATTACTTCCTTTACCGCTTCCCATCGGGTGGATTTTTTCCCATCAATAACCCAGTCTTTTTGGGCCATACTGAAGGAAATATCAGCGGTTACCAAAAAATTTCGGGAAGTTTTCACCTTCATTTCCGGCTTTCCCACCAATTGCGGGGAAGAAAGTGCTATTATAAGCAGTATCCAGCAGAGTAAGAGACCTATCCAAACCAATACGTTTCGTTTTTTTATAAGAGCAGAATGTTTTGGCTTTTGCTTTGTATAGTCTACTGCATTGTTAAATATCGGATAAAACATAGACGCACTTTTAATGCGCAATGCCGGAAGCAAAAAGTATACTAAGAACGGCAAAGGCAATAAAAAATAAACCCAAGGATATGCTATTTCAAAATTTTCAGGCATGTGTTTTTATCCATTTTTTAGAATTCAACAGAATTTTTTGTCGTATCTCATTTGGCGGTTCCTTATCGTAATATACCATCTCTACAAGATTATTTTTATAGGGTGTGAATAGTGGCTTTTTAACCTTTTCATCTAAAAATGAAATCCATTGCTCGCCATAAAGGGTTCCCGCAGTTTCCCTTCCGAACGCATGAATAGCAACCATTTTTAGGATTACCATAATTTCTGAAGTGGAATGAACTCCTTCCAAATTTTTGAGTGCTTCCCGGCGGTAGGCATTTTTTCTATGATGCTTAATCACAAAATATAAAATGATAAGACTTATAGCGATCAAAATGATAGGCAATATTTTCCAACCGATCGTTTCCATTGTAAAGGGAACTGGATCGGGTCCATAAAGGGGTTGAAGCCGAAGATCCTCAGGTTTAATAGCCAGAGTGTCCTTTACACTAACACTATCTTGTATGTTTTGTTTGTAATTCATTTATTTCTTGGCATTAGCCCTTCCAAAAACTTCCTTTAATTGATCTTCAACTGGAGTTACCGTATTTATGGTAAAAACTGGGATACGGTATTTTTTCATGGTCTCTTGAAAATCGTATAGTTTTTTATCGAATCCTTTTTTAAATTCTTGTTCTATTTTATTGTTAGTTCCATCCACCGTAATCTGTTTCTCGATATTTCCAGCCACAAATTTTGTTTGGGGAATTTGTCGTTCCATGGGATCGTAAACTTTAGCCAATATAATATCATTATGACGCGAGATTCCTGCTATTGCACGAACAATTCCAGCATCGTACCGCACAAAATCGCTTATTATGACCACCAAATAATCGTGGGTAACAATATTGAATACCCTTTGAACTATCTTTTTAAGTGTTTCTTCTTTTGCTTGTGGTTTGGCATCCTTTAATTTATGATTCCTATCCACTATTTTTTCAAGTAAATTGAGTATACTTTTTCTACTTCGCTTTGGGGCAACAACGTCAAAATCTTCATCAGAAAAAATAACTCCTCCAAGCCTGTCCCCTTCTTTAAATACTCTAAACGCGGCAATAGCAGCCAGTTCTGCCGCCACTGTTGCCTTGGTCTTATTTACAGAACCAAAAAACATGGAATAGGATTGATCCACAACAATTAAAACGGGTTTTTCCTTTTCTTCCGTATAAACCCTAGTGTGTGTTTTTTGTGTTCGTGCGGTTACTTTCCAATCTATATTTCGTATATCATCACCTTTTACATAATTACGAACCTCTTCAAAATCCAAACCCCGACCGCGCAATTTGGACGCATGTTTTCCCGCCAGGATACTATTTACCTTTTGTTTTCTGGCCAACAGACTGAAATGCTGCGCCAAATGCTCTTTCTTAAGCAATTCACCAAGGGAAGTAAAAACGTTTTCGGGATATGTTTGTTTCTTAGACATTTAGATGAATTATATTTCGATACATTTTATAGGAACAAATTTGTGTTTTTAAGGGCTTCGACTCCCGAAGCTACGTTCGGGACGAGATACCGAAGTATCGGGACAGCCTGGCAATAGAACTCTAAAATTAGGGAGACTGCCACACTTCGCTACGCTTCGTTCGCAGTGACGGTAACCGTTTAAATATCCTGTCATAAACTAATCATTAGTTAAGCCACCACAGCTACTTGTTTCAATACCTCATCTGTTACTTCGTTGGCAGCTACGCCATCGGCATTGGCTTCGTAGCTTAGAATTAACCTATGTCGCAAACAATCGTGTACCACTGCCCGGATATCATCGGGAGTTACTGCATCGCGGCCTTGCATCCAAGCATGTACCCTACTGGTCCTATCGATGGCGATGGATGCTCGTGGACTTCCACCGTAGTCCAACCACTTAGACAAGTCTTTTCCGTATTTAGATGGATACCGTGTAGCGGAAATGATATCCACTATGTACTTCTCCATTGCTTCGGAAATCTTTATGGAGGCTATCTCTTTTCTGGCATCAAAAATAACCTTCGGCTCTAGCCGCTGTTGTTCTTCTGTTGGCGCCTTTTTCTGCTCCTCTCTGTTTAATCGGATAATCTTAATTTCTGAAGCATCATCTGGATAATCTATGGTAACGTGCATTATAAAACGGTCCATTTGTGCTTCGGGCAAAGGGTACGTCCCTTCCTGCTCGACAGGGTTTTGGGTTGCCATTACCATAAATAGCGGATCCATTTTATAGGTTTTTCCGGCTACGGATACTTGTCGCTCTTCCATTGCTTCCAAGAGTGCAGATTGCACTTTTGCAGGAGCTCTGTTGATCTCATCTGCTAAAATGAGATTACTGAATATAGGCCCCTCCTGAAAAACGAATTTTTCCTTTAATTCTGGCTGATATATCTCTGTTCCCGTTATATCGGAAGGCAATAAATCTGGTGTAAACTGAATTCTGCTAAGACCGCAATTAAGTTCTTTGGCCAAGGTTTTAATTGCCCTGGTCTTTGCCAAACCTGGCAAACCCTCCAGCAGCATATTCCCGTCTGCCAACAACACAAGTATGAGCCTTTCAACCAAACGGTCTTGCCCTATAATGGAAGCCGACATACGGTTGCGTAATTCTTTAATAGATTCTAAAGTTGTCATTATACTAGTTGATAAAGTTATATTTATAATAATTCAACAAACACTTAAATTTAATGAATATTTTCCTCTAAATCACAAATAAAATTTGGAATTCTATTCCATTAAACTGAAAAAACTGTCGATTCCCATAAGAAGAAAGCCATTTTAAATGTCCGTATACACTGTTGCCCAAAAACCAATATCCGGCTCCGGCACTTACAATACTAGAGCGATCTTTAACCGACGTATTCCAATACACTTCACTACCTCGATCTTCTCCAATTTGCCAAACATGACCTCCTTGAAACGTTACCTCAAAACGTTCTGATAGATATTGGCTAATTCCATATTCAACAGAAAATCTATCTCCCACCGTAACATCTGCATCTTTTAATTGACCGTGAAATTCGTAGGTTGGGGATATCAAAAATGCGGTCGACTTTTCATTTAAGTAATAATACATTCCCAATTGAAATAGGTGCGACCAGTATCCCAATCCTGTATTATTGTCACTTCCAGTTTGGTAACTCCCTGTTGGTGCTACAAAAGTATACCCTCCAGTAACATCCATTTTTTCAAAAGAATAGCTTAGGGTTATTGGAGATATTGTAATATCGCTAAACCCTGCTGAACCTCCCCTCACAGACCCTGGTCTCCTTAGAACCTCAGTAGCCGCAATTTGTAAATTCGCTGTGTTGTATGGTATGTCTATAAAGAATAAATAACGTAGTCCTTTTAAAAAGTTGATCTCGGGTGAGACATAGGTTACATCGAAAGTATTATTATAGGCTTGTACATCGATGGAAGAAAAATTTAATTCGCCACCTTGTAATGAACCAGAAGATATAGAATTGCCCTCGGCATCATAAAAAGTATTGGAGAATAAAAGGGCATTATAATTTGTTATTAGAAACCCAGAATTTTCTGGGGTAGAAAGATCTCTTACTCCAATAAGCGCAGGGATATATGCGCCTGTTTGAAATTGCGATACCCGATTGGATTGCCCTGTAACATTAAAAAAACAACACATACACAATCCAAAAATTATATTTTCCTTTAAATCTCTTTGCATGAAACCGTTTTGTATAAAGAATTAAAAAAATTAAATATTCATTAGAAAAGTATTTTCATTCCTGTGTAAAGCATTGGCGTGGTGTTGACCACATCGTACTGTGGTTCAAAAAACAAGTTGAAAACAGTTTTATCAGATTTTAAAATTTTCCCAAAGCCCGCTCCGAAAGGAACTTCATGCTGCCCTGTTTTAAAGTTAAAAAGCATTCTGGGGTGACTTCTAAAATACCATCCATTATTAAAATCATGATACAACCCCGGTTGAAACTCCATACTCAAAAGATCATCACCTCCCTGTAATGTAGCCAAAGTGATAACCTTCCAGGTACCAAATTTACTTACTGAAACAAAATTTACACCCCCAGCCCATTTCTGTTCATGAAAATAGCTTACCACAGCACCTACGCCAAACTGGTGCTGGCCATTTTCAGATTGAAACAATCTAGAAACCAAAAAATTGGCACTATTAAATTGATTTACATTGGTTCGATCCCTATTGTCGTAATCGTAATAATCGATATTTTCACCACCATAATTAAACTCATACTCGGCAGTTACTCTGTAAAACCATTTTCCATAGGTAACATTCCCCAAAATTTGCAACCGGGATTGCTCATCGCTGTAAAAACGATTCCAGATACCTAGGGTCGGACTCGGATCTATTGGATTATTGGCATCTTGAGCTTGAGCCGTAATTATGCCAACAAAAGAAAAAATTAGAAGTGCAATAACTATTCTCATATTTCTAGTTTTTTGGTTTATAAGGTTCTGGAGTCCCCAACTTTATAGGTGGTTCTTTTTGCAGCGTCTCTTGGAATTTCAATACTTCATGGGTAATAGCAGGCAACACCCAGGTAAGGTTTTGAGCTCCTGTATCTTCATTACCACCATGAATTCCATAAAGTTCTTTCGGATCTCGTATTAAATCGTGTACCCTAGGAAAATTGTGTTTTACAGGCTTATCGAACATACTTTGTTGATCATAATAATGAATTTTAAAATTCCTCCATTTGTAAGCAAACATTTCGTCCCCATTATATACTGGAAAACCTTCCCTAGCAGATTCATTGGTTTCACCTTTCAGTAAAGGCATTTGATTTACTCCATCTATAATACGATCGGAAGGAACTTTATAGCCCACAGCTTCAGCAAGACTTGGCATCACATCCGTCATATGCACCATGGCATTTGTTTTTTTACCTTCTGGAATCTTTCCAGGCCAACGAATGAGACATGGTGTTCTTAAGGAACCTTCCAATGCCGTAAAATAAAATCCTCTCCAATAGCCCGCAGTTCCGAACCAATTAGGAGCTTCCTCTGGGCCATTTTCGCTCATCCAAATTACAATGGTGTTTTCTCGCACCTTTAAATCATCTATCGCATCCAAGATACGGCCCGTGTTATGATCTATTTCCATTAAAACATCTGCCCAGGTACCATTACCAGATTTTCCTTCAAATTTTGGGTTTGGTAAAGTTGGCAAATGCGCCAGGGTATAAGGTAAGTATAAGAAGAAAGGCTTATCTTCTTTAACCTGCCTTTTCATAAAATCTATGGATTTGTTTGTAAGCTCTTCGTCTATCGTTCTTCGGGAAGTAACGTTATATTCTTTTACTTCTGCGGGAGCTTTCCCTCTTTTGGACTGAACAATTTGAGGTGGGGATACTACTGCTGGATCGTAACCAGGTTGAGAAGTGTATTGAGACTCGTCTGTAGTGTTCGCAATTCCATACCATTCATCAAACCCTTGATCGGTTGGGTAACGTTCTTTCATGTCTCCCAAATGCCATTTGCCATACATTGCTGTGGCATACCCTTGATCTGAAAAAAGTTCTGCCATGGTTTTTTCCCAGCCTACCAAACCGTAAGGCAAGCCCCAAACCACTTTTGTGGTTCCCGAACGTATTGGGTGACGGCCCGTCATTAAAGCAGACCGGCTTGGTGTACATTGTGGCTCAACATTAAAATTAAGCAATTGCATTCCTTCTTTTGCCAAGGTATCCAATCGTGGCGTTTCTGCACCACGTAAAATTCCGCCTCCATAGGCACCGATTTCACCCCATCCCAAGTTATCCATCACTATTATTACTACGTTTGGCTTTTCTTGAGATTGAAGATTGAACATGAATAGAGAAGCCAACATTATACAAAATGCTGACCATTGATGTTTTACATTCATAATTAAACAATTAGATTGTACTAAAATAAATTCTTTTTAAGGCGTGGGGGGAGATAATTCCTTTTAAAAAGGTAGCTTACTCACTTAGTGAGATTTATATTTTGGGAAGCTTTTCTAAAATGCTACCAAATTTTTTTACTGAAATTTAATTTCTTAAACTTCATCACTTTTGATAAAGCTGGAAAGGTATTGTACTATAAAGTAAAAAATAGGATCCAGAGATTTCTATGCCCTGAATCCTAAATTTTATTTCAGAAAAGTGATTTACAAACCACTGTTTTAATTTCTAATAGGTGACTTCATTTGTTCAACAACCTCATCGATAGACAATGATGAACCTTGAACTGGCGGGTATTTTTTGAATGACTCCAAGAAATTAGATGCTAACTGCTGTGCGGGTACAAACATCCACATATTATCGGCATACCATCTAATGTAAAGAGCCGACTGCCAAGAAACCTCATATGGATCTGCCCTCAAATTAATAACGATAGGCCAACTTGGGGATTTTCTATAAGCTTCTGCAATAGAACCTTCCATAATGGTAAAGTGAAGTTTAAAGTCGTTATATCGAATAGCATTTAAATTTGCTCCCGCATCGAAGTAAAAAATTTCTTTACGCGGAGATTTGTCTACCTGTCCTTTAAAGAATGGCAATGCGTTATAACCATCTAAATGAACATTAAACGTTTTCCCATTAGCTTTGTATCCGTTAAGCATTTTCTTAACCAAGTCTGGCTCTCCCGCCGCTGCTGCCAATGTTGGCATCATATCTTCGTGAGAGAAAATGTCGTTATAAACCGTTCCAGGCTCAATAACCCCAGGCCAACGAATGGCGCATGGTACACGGAAACCACCTTCCCAAGTAGTTCCTTTTTCCCCTGCAAACGGTGTAGAACCACCATCAGGCCAAGTAAACTTCTCAGCACCATTATCTGTAGAATACATAATAATAGTGTTATCTATAATTCCCAATTCTTCTAATTTAGCCAATACACGACCAACACTTTTATCGTGCTCTACCATACCATCAGCATAAAGTCCGATTCCTGTTACACCTTGACTCTCATCTTTTAAATGTGTCCAAACGTGCATTCTAGTGGAGTTTAACCATACAAAGAAAGGTTTCCCATCGGCATGGGCTTTCTCTATAAATTTAATAGCAGCTTCTTCAAACTCTTGGTCTACAGTCTCCATTCTCTTTTTTGTCAAAGGGCCTGTATCTTCAATTTTACCATCCGCATAAGAATGCAATACTCCACGAGGACCAAATTTCTTACGGAATTCTGGATCTTTAGGATAGTAATAGCTTTCTGGCTCTTCTTCAGCATTTAGGTGATAAAGGTTTCCGAAGAATTCATCAAAACCGTGGTTAGTTGGCAGATGCTCATCTCTGTCTCCCAAGTGATTTTTACCAAATTGCCCAGAAGTGTAACCGTGTGGTTTTAAAATTTCTGCAATTGTTGGTTGGTTGTCCTTAATCCCTTGCTTGGATCCTGGCATTCCAATAGTTAACAATCCAGTTCGAAATGGATGCTGCCCCAAAATAAAAGCTGCACGACCGGCAGTACAGGACTGTTGTGCGTACCAATCGGTAAATTTGGCTCCTTCGTTGGCTATTCTATCGATGTTTGGAGTTTCATATCCCATTAAACCATCGTTATTAAACCCCACATTGGACCACCCAATGTCATCCCCCCAAATCACCAAAATATTTGGCTTGTCTTGAGCTGAGATTAAACTTACCAGTAGCATTGCCACTGGCATTAAAAACAATTTTTTCATAATTATAATCAAGTTAAATTAAAGAAATAACTTGCAGGAGGGGGGAATTTTCTATTTAAAGATAAGTATTTTTATTATTTAAAGAAATAAATTAAGTAAAACTTTAGTCTCGTATAAAGCTTAAAACAAGGATATCCGCAAAATTTCAAAAGAAATTTCTACTATTTACTTTCTACAAATTCCAATTTAAACTTTTGACCTACAATTTTTAAACAAAAAAAACTGTTACATAGCAAAGGTGCGATGTAATAATTTTCAACAATCGTTTTTAAAGGTTCGAAAGCGTACATACGTCTTACCAACCAGTCTTAGTAATAAGAAGATGCTTCTGGCGCTACTTCGAAAGAATCAGCCCTTAAATCGATGAGTAAAGGTGCTTTTCGAGGAGTTTGATCGTGAAGCCAAGCCCCTATTCATCATGCTCTTGCGTAGAGAAATGAAATTTCCAGCGGTTATATCTTACCGATCCAAGGGAACCATCGTCAACAAAAGCAAAGAACTTATCCCTTGGCGCTTTATCGGTTTTTCCGGTTAAATAGGGTAAGTAATTATACCCATCTATATGTACCTTAAAATTTTTCCCACTGGCAATATATCCTTTCAACAGCTTATCCTTTATGTTAGAATCTCCAGCAGCTACAACCAAGGTTGGCAAACAGTCTTCCAAAGAAAGGATTTCATTTGACACGGCCCCTGGTTTTATTTTTCCAGGCCAACGGATGACAAAAGTTATAACATAACCCAAATAGAGTATTAAGGTCATACAAACGGTGCTCATAGTTATGCAAAGACGCCTCTTAGTTAAACAAAGGCAACTCCCACTAATACAAAGACTCCTCTGTATCGTGCAAAGACTACTCCCAGGCGTACAAAAGCTTCTCTGGCTCGTGCAAGAGCACCTCCAAGTTATGCAAAAGCATCTCTAGTTTATGCAAAAGCTTCTTGGTATCGTACAAGCAGAG
Organism: Galbibacter sp. BG1; assembly: GCF_013391805.1. Lineage (GTDB taxonomy): Bacteria > Bacteroidota > Bacteroidia > Flavobacteriales > Flavobacteriaceae > Galbibacter. The sequence goes on from NZ_CP058364.1 coordinate 236,664, forward strand.
GAAAATAGATTTTTTTAATTAGAATATTTACTACTAAACTGATTTTTTAATATATTGAACCTCTTAACTGTTAAAAACCAATAAATTATGACCAAAGAACAAATTAACCGTATAGAAATGTTTCGTGCGGTACAAACTTTTTTAGACACGCACAGTACCATTGTCTCCCAAGCCCCTGTATTAAGTGAATTAAAAAATACGTTTGATGAACTTTTAATTAGAATTGAAGAAAGTAGCGCCGACCAAAAAGCCGCTCAAGTTTTTTTAACCGAAAATAAAATGGCGCAAAAACGTATTGTTGCAGAAAAAGCAGATATTTTAAATGATGCCTTGGAAGCTTATGCCGCCATAAACGATAAACCGAATCTATACAAAAAATCTTCTCAAACTTTTTCTGATCTCTACCGTTTACGCAATGAAGATTATAGAAATGCCATTCCTGAGATTATAAGCTTGTTGGAAGAAAACCAGAAGGAATTGACAGATTACTTGGTTTCTAAAGCCTTGATAAATGATCTTAAAAATAGCTTTGATAAATTTTTAGTGTTAAATGGGCAGCCCCGCCAATACCGAATTAAAAGTGTGCAAGCAACAAGTTCCATAGATGAGCTACTTAATGAAACCCGAGAATTACTAGACACCAAAATGGATAAATTGATCACCATTTTTAAAAACAAGGATGCAAATTTTTATAAAGGCTACCACGCTGCAAGGCGTATAGTAAATTAATACTTTACCCTCTCATTAAAGACGGCTATGGTTTTAATGCATCATAGCCGTCTTTTTCAAAAAAAAAAAGAATCTAGGGCAATTGCCAAAAAGCGTTGCCCTAAATTCTTTTAATCACTTTAGTTTAAATAATTGTTATCCTATAATTCCAATAAAGCTGAATAATGTTGAGATTAAAACCCAACATAAAACGGCTGTCAAGAAAAAAACGACAGCTTTTAAAGTGTAAATAAGAATTGATGATTCGTTGTGTAAAGATTGCCCCATAATGTTGATAATTTAGAAATTAATAAATAAACTTTATTTGGGGCGTTGATTTATTAAAATTACAAAAGTTTTTTCAATTCACATAGAAAAACAAGCGCAAATATTTGATATATAGCTCTGTATACACATCTTTTCGTATCTCTCCTTCCTTCTCTCTTACTATAATATCGACTGAAACTCTTCTATTTTACTTCTGAACGGGAAAAAAAAATTTCGAATAACTAAACCTTTTTGTTTTTAATTGTTCTTACCAATAGAAATCAAATTAAAAACATTAAAAAAATGAGATTATTACTTTCTATTTTCTGTCTATTTCTAGTAACGAGTTCACTAAGCAGCTTTAAAAATGCCCCACCCGTAGATAAATGGGATCGTCTTGGGTCGCGGGTTGTAAACTACCGCCTAGATCGGGATGTAATTCGGGTAACCGGCCGTGAGGGCTCATTCTCTAAATTAAAAATTCAAGTTACCGGCGGCCCGATGGACATGCACAAAATAGTAGTACAATATAGCAATGGGAAAGTAGATAATATTCCCATTAGAAAGAATTTCGGTCGTCGTGGTGGCTCTAGAGTAATCGATTTGAGAGGTGGAAACCGCAGCATTAGAGACGTAACTTTTTTCTACGATACCGATAACAGGTCCAGAACAAAGGCAAAAGTGCACCTTTTCGCCCGCTAATACATAATACTAACAAAAATTAATCATTTAAAAACAAAAGACATGAAAACAACAATGCTTACAATCAAAAGAAATTATTTACAATTATTAGTACTGTCATTTATTTCCCTAATAGGTTTATCCTCTTGTTCTAACGATTCTGATGAAGAAACTATTTCCGAAGAAGATTTAAATGTTGCCCTAATAACTTCTGAAGACGATGCCTTGGCAACGGAAGAATTCTCCAGTATCACGGAGTTTGTTTTAGATGAAGCAAGCTATATTAATACTGCCAATAAATACACACAAAAATCTGAAAATTTACCGGCCTGTGTTACTGTAACCTATACGGGGGAATCTAACACTTTGCTAATCGATTTTGGTACCGAAGGTTGCGAAGGTAATGATGGATTAACTAGAAAAGGAATCATAAAGGTGGTATTTAGTAAGGAGCTTCGTACTCCTGGTGCCCATGCTAAAATAAGTTTGGAGAACTATATGGTAGAAGGGTTTGCCATTACAGGAAGTAAATCCATAACCAATGTTACTGAAACCGAAGGGATGGAAAGCTTTAATATTGCTGTTAGCGATGCAAGTATTACAGGTCCGAACGGACGCACACGAAATTGGAATTCCGATTATACCCTAACCCGAATCGAAGGAGCCGAAACGGTTCGTCCATACGACAACATTTATGAAACTACGGGAAGTGCATCTGGGATAGACCGTAATGGAAATAGTTTTACAAGAACGATTACCGTTCCATTGATTAAAGACAGAAAAATAGGCTGTTTACGAAATTATGTATCTGGGGAAGTTACTATTGAAAATAGCGCCGCTAGCTCACCATTTATTATTGATTTTGGTGATGGCACCTGCGACAGACGCGCCACGGTAACTTATAATGGAAATACACGAGAAATATTCTTAAGGTAACCTTTATAAATCTTTAATTGGAGTCCGATTAAAATTGACTGATAAAAATCGGACTCCTTAATTATAGCACCCATTCTATTAACTCTTTTATCATTCAATAAAATGAAAACAAAAACATCATTCAGACTTTTTCTAAGCTCAGTTTTTTTACTGATAAGCTTTTTTGGCATCGGCCAAGAAATTGAATCAGATACTATTTCCCAAGAATCCAACAATGTTAATTCTGGAGACAGGCAAGAGATGGTTCAAGAACTTATGGATAAATTAGCCTTGACTTCTGAACAGGAAATAGAAGTAAAAAAAGTTTTTGCTGAAAACCAGCAAGAACTAAAAGCACTTAAAGAAAGCGACGGTGATCGTCGTTCAAAATTTAAGCAGCTCAAGGAAATTTCCCAGCAAACCGATGAAGCGTTGAAAGCAATTTTAGATGACAAACAATACAATATCTATAAAACGCACCGAAAAGAGCAGCGAGAAAAGATGCTTTCAAAAGCTAGAGAATATAAAGACTAAATAGTTAATTTAGATAATTAATATGTCCTTAATTTTCCATAGTGAATAAGGTAATTAAGTTTAAAAGAAGGTTTTTCGTGCATAAAACTCAACCCCATTATCTATATTTATATAACCAAGCCGTTTAAATGCAAGAAGAAGAGCTAATTAAAAAGTTACAGCATAAAAATGGAAAGGAGGAAGCTTTTCGATTTTTGGTCAAGCGGTATAAAAGACCGCTATATGCGCTGGTTAGAAAAATTACGATCGACCATGAGGACGCCAATGAGGTAACCCAATTAACTTTTATCAAAGCGTTTAAATATATCGATGGTTTTAAAGGAAATAGTAAAATTTACACTTGGTTATACACCATTGCTAGACGGGAGGCAATTCAGTTTATGCATGAAAAAGCAAAGCAGCGAAACACAAGCATTGAAGAGTTGAGCCTTACAGCTATGGAGCAGCTAAAAGCCCATAGCACCTATTATTCAGGTGATGAAATTCAACTGAAACTACAAAAAGCTGTGGCTATGCTTCCACAAAAACAAAGGGAAGTTTTCAATATGAAATATTTTGATAACCTGAAGTATTCCGAAATTTCAGAAATCACCGGCACAAGTGAAGGTGGGTTAAAAGCAAATTATCATTTGGCTGTAAATAATTTAAAAGCCAATTTACAGTTAGATTAAGTCCAGTAGAACAATATATTCTAACATGCAGTAGGATGAAGAAAGAGAATAATAAAAAGTTGTCGCATTTTGATAAAGAAAAACTAAATGATGGTTTTTCTGCGGATTCCTTGTATTTCGATGAATTGGAAGCCTCCATTCTAGAAAAACTTGATTTGGAAGAAAGTTTACTGGACACCAAGGTGGATGGTATGCATCCCGATGACGACTATTTCGATACATTAGAAGCCGATATTCTGCAACAGGTACAAAATGAACCGAAAAGAACGCGGGTCCTTTCGCTATTTCGGGAATATTGGCAAGTGGCAGCTGTTATTGCGGTTTGTCTTTCCAGTGTTTTGATTTATATGAATGAAAAAGCAACAAAGAAACAAGATGCATCGATTGCAGGATTATATGAAGAACTTTCTACTCCGTACGTAGAACAGAACATCTATTTTTTTAATGATGCTGAAATGGAGGTTTTGCTTGAAGATGCTATCTTTGAAATAGAAGATGATTTTGAATTGGATCCAGAAGATTTGGAAGAATACCTACTAATTAATGAAGCTTACAATTACCAATAAGATTTTGTAATTTATAAACTAAAAAATTTGCTACAAGTGAAAAAAATCATATTTCTTATACTACTGCTTACCATCGGAATAACTTCCGCACAAAGTTATGGGGGCCGAATAAAACAATTGAAAACAGCCTATATTACCCAACAATTGGAACTAACTACAAAAGAAGCACGGGAATTTTGGCCAGTTTACGATGAGTATTACAAAGCCATTGAAGAATACAGAAAAGATCAACTTTTTGAACTATTTCTAAACGGTTCTCAAGAGAAAAAAGATATATCTGAAGCGCAAGCACGCAATATAATCCAAGATTATACAGAAACGGAAACTGCAGTTTACCAAGCAAAAACCAAACTAATATCCGACCTTAAGAGTATCATTTCTGAAGTTAAAATTGCCAAATTGTTGATTGCTGAAAAGGATTTTAACAAGAAAATGCTCGAACGCTTTAGGCGCAGGGATTAAATTGTACTTTACAGAAACAACTTTTGTTATTAAAAATAAATCCACTCACTACCTTTCGCAGCAGATTCGTATATCTTTTCCACAATAAAAATATCCTTCAACCCTTCTTCGCCGGGTACTAGCATGGGGAGGTCGTTAATTATTGACACCGAATCGTCATCCATCTGCTTTGCCTGCTGGTTCCCTTTGAAAGGCTCTAAAATAATTCCGTCGCTTGTGGCGCCTTGAACCCCTTTGTATTGTTGGAAAGGCTTTAAATAGTAACTACCATTGATGCAGGTGGCTTCCAAATTGTTGTAGCGCTCTCCCAAGCTTGTTTTTCCCTGTGCGGCGGTTCCATCTTCAAACTGAAGATCGAACACCGTGGTTTCATCAACCTCATCGTAAATTTCTGGTCGGTTGGTTTTATGAAAAGCCTTTACCGCTTTCGGCTCCATCCCTTTTGTATATCTTATGGCGTTTAGTGGGTACACTCCCATATCGTACATAGCTCCACCACCTAGTTCTTTGTTTTGTTTCCAATGGTCTGTTCGCGAATCGAAGTAGCCCGCTTCCGCAGCAACATATTCTATTTTTCCATAGGGCAAGGTTTTAGACCATTTCATAAGGGTTTGGGTGTTTGGTTCGTGGTGCATGCGATACCCAATGGCTAATTTTACTTTATTTTTATTGCAGGCATCTATTATATCCTTGCATTTTTTTGCAGTTACCTCCATAGGTTTTTCGCACCACACATGCTTCCCTGCATTGGCACCAATAATGCTATATTTGGCATGCAGGGCTGGTGGCAATACAATGTAAACAACGTCAATCTCCTCATTGTTTGCCATTTCGTGCATGTTTTCATAATTGTAAACATTGCTGTCTTTTATACCATACTTTTTTTGCCAAATCGGAATTTTTTCGGGACTTCCTGTTACAATTCCTTTGAGCTCGCAATATTTGGTAAGCTGCAATGCTGGCGCCAGCACATCGGTACTGTAATATCCCAATCCTACCAATGCCACACCCAATTTTCCTTTTTTCTTCGGAATTAAAAAAGAAGGATAGGGCATGATGCCTGCCGCTACAATTAAACTTGATTTCTTAATAAAACTTCGTCTATTGTCCATAAAGAAAGTTGTTAGTTGGTTGAAAAATTATTTTTTGAAATAAATGGTGCTATTGATCTAAAATGGATTGTTTTGCTTTTTAAGATGCTTCTTCAAATTCCATTACACACCTAAATAGCACTTATAATATCGTGTTTGGTTATAATTTGAAATTCTTTATTTCCCAGATCTACCAGTACGGCTTTATTTTCCCGATTGATGAGTTTTGAAAGCTCATCGATGGAAGTATTTTTTGAAACTACTGGAAAAGCTGATTGCATAATATCCTTTATGGGTTTTTCAGAAATATTCTTGTCCTCTAGGTACGCCTTAAACAATGCAGACTCATCTAAAGACCCCACAAAACCGGAAGCATCTTCTACGGGGATCTGGGAAATATTGTGTTTTTTCATGCGTTCAATTGCATGGGAGACCAATTCTTCAGTTTTAGCAGTGATTAACTCGCCTTCGGCTCCAATAAGATCTTCAGCATGTTTTACATCCTTTTCCAGAAAACCGCGGTCGCGCATCCAGTCATCGTTAAAAACTTTGGCAATGTACCTACTTCCAGAATCGTGAAATAAAACCACCACCACGTCATCAGGTTTAAAATGCTGTTTTAGCTGAAGAACACCCTTTATAGCGGATCCTGCCGAATATCCAACAAAAATCCCCTCTTCTTTCGCTAACCTTCGGGTAAAAACAGCTCCATCTTTATCGGTAACTTTCGTAAAACCGTCGATGACATCAAAATTTACATTTTTAGGAAGAATGTCTTCGCCGATGCCTTCCGTAATATAACTATAAATTTCGTTTTCATCGAATATGCCCGTCTCATGATATTTTTTAAAAACAGAACCATAGGCATCGACTCCCCAGACTTTTATATTCGGATTCTTTTCTTTTAGATATTTTCCAACCCCGCTTATGGTACCTCCGGTTCCAACACCTACAACGAAGTGTGTGATTTTACCTTCCGTTTGTTCCCAAATTTCAGGTCCGGTTTGCTCATAATGCGCCTGGGCGTTGGAAAGATTGTCGTATTGATTTACATACCAAGAATTAGGCGTTTCTTCCGCTAAGCGTTTGGAAACCGAGTAATAAGAACGGGGATCATCTGGAGCTACATTGGTAGGACAAACCACTACCTCTGCCCCTACTGCACGGAGAACATCCATTTTTTCTTTGGACTGTTTATCACTGATGACACACACCAATTTATAACCTCTATTAATGGCCACTAAAGCCAATCCCATTCCAGTATTTCCACTGGTTCCTTCAATTATGGTACCACCGGGTTTAATAAGGCCGGCAGCTTCGGCATCATCCACCATTTTAACCGCCATACGGTCCTTTACCGAATTCCCAGGATTAAAGGTTTCTACTTTGGCGAGCACCAAAGCATCGATATCCTTGGTGATTTTATTAATTTTAACCAACGGGGTGTTCCCGATAGTCTCTAATATATTTTTAGCGTATTTCATAACAATTATTCTTCCTTTAAAGATATAAAATGCTTAGGTAGTGTGAAGTTAAAAATTGATTAAAAGACATGTTGCCTAGCAAACGGCTTGCAATAAAAGGTCTTGGAGTGAACCAGTGCAAGAAAGTAATTGTCCCTTATATGAAGAAAAGGTGCCCTAAATAAAAATTTAAGACACCTTTTTATTTTTAGCTGAAGCCTATAAACTATCTAAAACCGAAATTAAGGCCCACGGAAAAACTATCGTATTCGGCAAATGTATAATCTGCGTTAAAACGGAAGAAACCTAATTTTAAACGGGTGCCAAACGTTCCTCTAACCCCTGAAACACTGCTGGAAACCGAATAAGGGTCTACTATGGCTTCCGACTGCAAAATACCATCGGTAACAATATAGGTTCCCAAAATATCCGATTCTGATTTTCCTGAAAGGTAGCCTATGCCCCCGTAAAAATTAATGATGGGCAATTTCGTAGATGCGATAGCCTGAAACAGCCATGTATTGGTGCTGTTCTCCAATCTTTGATTTTCGCCATCGATTCCCGATGTATCCGTAAAATCGTATTCACCATCAAGGTGTGTATAAGAAATTAAGCCAGAAATAGCCACTGGTAACAATTTATCTGCTGGCAACCAATGGGTAAATTCATGCTGTAAACCAAAACCATACATTCCGATTTTAGTATCCTCTGCATTAATTTTAGGAATAAATCGAGCCTTAAACTCTGTCCCAAAAGACAAACCTATGCTTCCTTGTAAAAAAGCAGTGGGTAAAAAACTTAAACCTTCTGCTGCCAAACCATTGGGCAATTCCAACTCAACCGATTCGTTACCAAAAATAGGATCGTCGTAAGTTACTTCCACCAAAACCGTAGGATCATTTTCTCCCAAAACCGTTCCTACATTCTGGGCCGCCGGGCCTTGAACAAAAGAAACATTTTCATAATCGTTGGTGTCCATCCAAAACTCCTTTTGGTCGTCTTTAATTACCCCGGCATTTGCCATCACAGAAATTTCAAAACCAAGTAAGGGTTTTACTTTGGCGGTATTGTACCAACCATTATTAATCCCGTACATCAAAGCGTCTGTTCCAGGTGCCAAAAAATCGTTTGTAAATCGTTGGGCATCGTCTACTCCTGCGGCCAATAGTGCATCGAAACTATCTTGCGCCTTTGCAGTGGTGGCACAAAAAGTAGCAACAGCCATTGCCAACATTGATAATTTTTTCATAGTATTTTTTTAAGATTTGAAACTGCCCGCAAATTAAAAAAACTCATGAGTTTCTCATGAGTTTTTCGTTATATATTCAAATTTTCTCTTTTACCTAGGCATCGATATTTGCATAGACTGCGTTTTTCTCGATAAATTCCCTACGCGGTGGAACTTCATCCCCCATAAGCATTGAGAAAATTCTATCAGCTTCGCTACCGCTATCGATGGTTACTTGGCGCAGGGTTCTAAATTCTGGATTCATTGTAGTATCCCACAATTGCTCCGCATTCATCTCCCCAAGACCTTTATAACGCTGTACGTTTACGCTTCCGCCGTATTCCTCTGCCAGTCTATCACGTTCTTTATCGTTCCAGGCATAAGACTTTTTATTTCCTTTTTTCACCAAATATAAAGGGGGTGTAGCGATATAAATGTAACCGTTCTCCACCAATTCCCGCATGTACCTAAAAAAGAAAGTAAGAATAAGGGTTGCAATGTGCGAACCATCGACATCCGCATCACACATAATAACGATTTTATGATAACGCAATTTCTCTACGTTCAACGCTTTACTATCCTCTTCCGTACCAATAGTTACCCCAAGTGCCGTAAAGATATTTCGAATCTCTTCGTTCTCAAAGACCTTATGCTGCATGGCTTTTTCCACGTTTAGGATTTTACCCCTTAACGGAAGTATTGCTTGAAAATTACGGTCTCTACCTTGCTTTGCGGTTCCACCTGCCGAATCTCCCTCGACGAGGAAAACTTCACATTTTTGAGGATCCTGTTCCGAACAGTCAGATAATTTACCTGGCAGACCGCCACCGCTCATTACGGTTTTACGCTGTACCATTTCACGTGCCTTACGCGCCGCATGTCTTGCTTGAGCTGCCAGAATAACTTTTTGAACAATAGTTTTGGCATCGTCTGGATGTTCTTCAAGATATATTTCCAACATTTCTGAAACTGCTTGAGAAACAGCTGCAGAAACTTCCCTATTCCCTAGCTTGGTTTTCGTTTGTCCTTCAAACTGAGGCTCTGCAACTTTTACAGAAACGATAGCCGTAAGACCTTCACGGAAATCATCCCCAGCAATATCAAACTTCAACTTATCCAACAAACCAGAAGCATCGGCATACTTTTTAAGCGTGGTAGTTAACCCTCTTCTAAAACCAGATAAATGGGTTCCCCCTTCGTGGGTATTAATATTATTTACATATGAGTGAAGATTTTCAGTAAAAGAAGTATTGTAAACCATTGCGACCTCTACAGGAATATCGTTTTTCTCTCCTTCCATAGAAATAACATCGGCGATTAAAGGCTCACGGTTTCCGTCTAAGAACCGAATAAACTCTTTAAGACCTTCCTCTGAATGGAATTTTTCAAAAACAACCTCTCCTTTTTCGTCTTTATGACGCTTATCGGTAAGGGTAATGGTAATACCTTTATTTAAGAAAGCAAGCTCCCGCATTCTGCTTGCCAAAGTATCGTAATTATATTCCAGTGTTTGAGTAAAAATAGTTGGGTCTGGTTTAAAAGTAACCAAAGTACCTCTTAGATCAGTCTCACCAACAGACTTAACTGGGTAAAGGGTTTTTCCACGCTCATACTCTTGCTCCCAAATAGTCCCATCGCGATACACGGTAGCTTTCAGACTTTCGGAAAGTGCATTTACACAGGAAACACCCACCCCGTGGAGTCCACCAGAAACTTTATATGAATCTTTATCAAACTTACCCCCGGCACCAATTTTGGTCATAACCACCTCCAATGCAGAGATTCCTTCCTTTTTATGTAAATCTACAGGAATACCTCTACCATTATCTTCAACGGTAATGGAGTTGTCTTCATTAATTACCACACGAATGGTATCGCAATGGCCAGCCAGCGCTTCATCAATAGAGTTATCTACCACCTCATAAACCAAGTGGTGCAATCCTCTTACACCTACATCCCCGATATACATAGATGGTCGCATACGTACGTGCTCCATCCCTTCCAGCGCCTGAATACTATCTGCTGAATAATTATGCTTTTTAACTTCCTCGCTCATATTAATTAGAATTAATTAAAGAATTCCCTTAAACGCCATTTATAGAATGAAACATTTAACTGAATCCAACAAACCTAAAAACTGCCAAAAGACCGTTTCTGAAGTTTATATCAACATTTATTTTTGTAACCTTTGGTCATAAAAAAATGCACTTGTGGTGCATTTTTTTGAACACTTACAAATATACGAAAATAAGGGCTGTTTTTAAAGGTTTTAACGCAAAAGGACTTAAAATTATCAACAATTGTTGATTACTTAAAAACGCTCTTAAATCGCTTAAAAACAGCTTTAAAATCAATTTTACTGAATTTTAATATTTTCATCTAAAGCTAAAAAACCAAAAATCCCGCAAAAGCAGGATTTTTGAGTTATAAAATATAAATTATCGGATAATTATTTTTCATAGGCATCGGCATGGACCCTAGCCACAGCTCTTCCAGATGGATCGTTCATGTTTTTAAACGCTTCATCCCATTCCAAAGCAATTTGTGTACTACAGGCTACGGATGCTTCCTGGGGAACGCAAAGCGCAGCAGCGTCAGATGGGAAATGCTCTTCAAAAATAGAACGGTAATAAAACTCTTCTTTGGAAGTAGGTGTTTGTATTGGGAACCTAAATTTAGCATTCGCCAATTGTTCATCGCTCACCTCTTGATTTACGACTTCTTTTAAAGTATCGATCCAACTATATCCAACCCCGTCTGAAAATTGTTCCTTTTGCCTCCATGCTACGCTTTCCGGCAGGTAATCTTCAAACGCTTTACGAACTACCCATTTTTCCATACGCTCGCCGTTGATCATTTTATCTTCTGGGTTGATGCTCATCGCCACATCCATAAACTCTTTGTCCAAAAACGGCACCCGTCCTTCTATGCCCCATGCGGCTAAAGATTTGTTGGCCCGCAAGCAATCGTACATATGTAGTTTGCTTAACTTCCTTACTGTTTCTTCATGAAACTCTTTGGCATTTGGTGCCTTGTGGAAATACAAATAGCCTCCAAATAGCTCATCGGCACCTTCGCCAGACAACACCATTTTAATTCCCATCGACTTAATGACCCTTGCCATTAAATACATAGGCGTGGAAGCTCGTATCGTAGTAATATCGTAAGTTTCTAAGTTGTAAACCACATCTTTTATGGCATCCAAGCCTTCTTGAATGGTAAATTTAATTTCGTGGTGTACAGTCCCGATATGGTCCGCTACTTTTTGAGCGGCCGCTAGATCTGGAGAACCCTCCAGCCCTACAGAGAAAGAGTGTAAGCGTGGCCACCAAGCTTCGGAAGTATCATCTGATTCAATTCTCTTTTCAGCATATTTTTTAGCAATGGCTGAAGTTACCGATGAATCCAATCCCCCAGAAAGTAAAACTCCGTAAGGAACATCGGACATTAATTGTCTATGTACTGCAGCTTCTAAAGCTTCCTTTATTTTTTGAATACTGGTTTTATTGTCTTTTACGGCATCGTACTCCGTCCAATCCCTAACATACCATTTTTTAAATTCACCATCAGAACTATGTAGGTAGTGCCCTGGAGGAAAAAGCTGTATTTTGGTACAAACGCCTTCCAGCGCTTTTAATTCTGAAGCCACATAGAACGTTCCATTTTTATCCCATCCTACGTAAAGAGGGATAATCCCCATATGGTCCCTAGCCACAAAATACTCATCCTTTTCAGCATCGTAAATAGCGAAACCGAAAATTCCATTCATCTCATCTATAAATTCTACTCCTTTTTCTTTATACAGTGCTAAAATAACTTCGCAGTCCGATTCCGTTTTAAAATCATATTTACCCTCAAACTGTTTGCGCAATTCCCTGTGGTTATAAATTTCACCATTTGCTGCCAAAATCAATTTTCCATCTTCGCTCAATAAAGGTTGTTTCCCAGAAGCTGGATCTACAATTGCCAAGCGTTCATGAGCTAAAATAGCCTTTTCATCGCTGTAAATACCGCTCCAGTCTGGCCCTCTATGACGAACCCTTTTAGACATTTCCAATAACTGAGGTCTTAAGTCATCGGCCTTTTCTTTTAAATCGAATGCACAAACAATTCCACACATAACTATATCTTGATTTTTTTTATTTCTAATTATCTATAAGGCAAATATGCAATACAACTTTCTATTTAAAAACAAATAACCTTTAAAAGATTACAAATTAAAACAAAAATATGCAAAACACATTCAAATAGAAGTCTTAACTATAATTTAGGAAGTATTTCTTTTTAAAATTGTAAGTTCTCTTTATCTTTTTATACTCATAAAGAGTAATGACTAAATCATTATTTCACTAAACAATTAAAAAATCATTATGAAGAAATCATTAATCGCTATGTTATTCATAGCCGCCTTTACATTTTCAACACAAGTAGAAGCCCAAAAATTTAGCGGACTGGATAAAAGTCCTGCCGACATCGTTTATTTCAGACCAGAAAAAAACGCTGCTCCCTTGATGAAGGTTGTTTACGGACGACCTCAACTAAAAGGACGTGCCGTAGGAACCGATCTTGCTCCTTATGGAGATGTATGGAGAACTGGAGCTAATGAAGCGACGGAGATTAAGTTCTATCAAGACGTTTCTATAGGTGGAAAACCAATTTCTGCGGGTACTTACAGTTTGTTCACTATTCCTGGAAAAGATGAATGGACAGTAATTATTAACAAAGATGTAGATGTTTGGGGAGCTTACTCCTACAAAGAAGGTAACGATGTTGCCCGTATTAAAGTTCCTGCTGGAAGTGATAGTAAATCGCTTGAAGCATTTTCCATTACTTTTGAGCCTATGGACGGTGGCGCCAAAATGATTATGGGTTGGGACAAGCTTAGAATTGAAGTACCTATTACCTACAATTACTAAGTTTTTATTTATAAAAATTTTAAAGGGAAGCTTTGATACCATCAAAGGCTTCCCTTTTCTATTTAAAATGAAAAATATCTAAAGTTTCGCAAATTTTAAGGTTTTGTCTTTTTATCTAGCCGAATACTGTTAATTACTTCTTGGTTAACATCGCGTACTTTTTTAAAGTCCATTTTATCCACTTTTCTATCGTAGGTCATAAAACCGTTCACCTCTCCCTCTACATCGGTGGTTTGCGTATAGACCGCTGCGGAGAATCCGGTTTTTACCATATTCATTAACTGTCTGGCGTATTTTATATATTCTTCGGTAGTTTCTTTTGAGTTCTTGAACTTTATATATCCCCAGTTATTATCGCTTTTCCAAAGGTGCCCTTCAATAGGAAGGCCAATACCGCCATATTCCCCCAGAACGGTTATTCGCTGCGCATCGTATAAATACATTTTAGGCCCTGGATAATTGTGAAGGTCTAAAATATCACCGGTTTGAAAATGGTTTCCACCACTAGCGGAATTTATAAGTCTCGAAGGATCGTAATTCTGGGTCCACTCTGTAATTTCAACGGTTTTAAATTGTCCCCAAGCTTCATTAAAAGGCACCCAGACTACAATACTTGGATAGGAATAAAGGTAATCGATAATTTCTTTCCATTCTTTACGGTAAATCTCTTCCGATTCTGCACTTCTTTTAAGCTCAGTTCCATCGAAATATTTTTTCCCTTGCCAAAGAGGCGCACTATCGCCATTTGGCATGTCCTGCCAAACCAAAACCCCTAATCGATCGCAATGCGTATACCATCGAGCAGGCTCTACCTTAACGTGTTTACGAATCATATTAAAACCTAACTCTTTTGTTTTAATAATATCGTATTTTAAAGCTTCATCTGTTGGCGCAGTATACAATCCATCTGGCCACCATCCTTGGTCCAAAGGGCCAAACTGAAAGTAGTCTTCATTATTAAGTTGCATTCTTACGATACCATTTTCATCCCTTTTCTTGGAAATTTTACGCATTGCAAAATAACTGTCCACTTCATCAACAACCTTTCCTTTACTTATCAGTTTTACTGATAAATCATATAAAAACGGGGATTCTGGAGACCATAGTTTTTGATTCTCCACAAGGATCTCCAATGTTTCATTTGCACTGGCTTTTGAAACAGATAACACCTTACCATTATCTTTAACCGTAACCTCAACAATGTCTCCGTAAGATGCATTTGTTAAGTCTGTTAAGATCTTTACGGTATTGTTATCAATATTTGGAGTGATTTTTAAGTCGTGGATGCTTTTTTCTGAAACTGGTTCCAACCACACGGTTTGCCAAATACCGCTAACCGGTGTATACCAAATTCCTTTAGGCTCTTTAACTTGTTTCCCTCTCGGTTGCGGACCGTCGCTAGTGGGGTCCCAAACCTTTACGATTAATTGCTGCTCCCCGGCTTCTAAAAAAGGAGTGATATCAAAAGAAAATGGAGCATATCCCCCAGTGTGCGAACCAATTTTTACGTCATTGAGCCACACTTCTGCCTTCCAATCGACGGCTCCAAAATGTAGTAGAATATTCTTATCGCTCCACCCCTCTGGAATTGTAAAAATGGTTTTATACCAAAGTTCGTTATCGGCACCTAGTTCTTTCATAACCCCGGAGAGACTCGACTCCACAGCAAAAGGAACCAAAATTTTTTCTGCATACTCTTTAGGCACAGTTCCGCCTGCTTTTTGTATTTTGTAATCCCACAATCCATTTAGGTTTTTCCATTCCGTACGCTTCATTATGGGCCGTGGATATTCCGACAACACATTATTGACATCGATTTTCCCTGCCCATTCTGTTTTAATTTTATCCCCTGCTGGTTTCCATTTTTGGGAAAATGCAGAAGCACTCATTAAAAAAATCATCAAAAGCAAAAACCATTGGTTCTTAAATTTAAATTGGTTAATCATTATTATTGTTTTTGTTGGTTAAAAATTTATTTATAAAGGCCTATGACAGTTTCTAAACCCATTGATTAATGGGTTATTAAAAAACCCATAAAATAGTTACGTTTTCTCAAAATAATAACTATTAATTCGCCGTAATTATAATTTTCAGCTCTTAAATATCAGAATTTTTAATAGTATTTTGTACTATTACAAGTACAATTAACAAAATTTGTCTTATTATTATTTCTAATTAAATTTTGAATACATACACAATGCATACGAATAATACTTTTCTTGCTGCTCTATTTTCAATTCTAATTATCAGTATTTCCTGTAAAAACGAAAAAAAGGAAAAAACCTCTGACGCTCAAGTTTCCAACAATTTAGAAACCGATTCTATAGAAACCTATTTAAATGATAAAGAATTTGATACCGTTTTAAACAACAAAAATGTTGGTTTATACTGGATAAAAAATAAGAATATGTTAGCCGCTTTCACCAATTACGGGGGGCGCTTGGTGGGTTTATGGGTTCCCGATAAAAATGGAAATTACACAGATGTTGTTATCGGGATGCCCAGTATAAAAAGCTATATGGAATCTACTGAACCTTATTTTGGTGCTACCATTGGAAGAGTTGGGAACAGAATTGCCAATGGCACATTTACTTTGGAAGGCAAACAATACCAAATTCCTACTAATGATGGAGAGAACAGTTTGCACGGAGGGAAAAAAGGTTTTCAAGATGTGGTCTGGAAAACCGAAAAAACAAACGATCATACCTTGGTCTTTAGCTATACGTCTGTAGATATGGAGGAAGGTTTCCCCGGAAACCTAGAAGTAAAAGTTACCTATACTATTACCCAAGAAAATGCTCTAAAAATAGACTATCAAGCCAACACCGATGCGCCTACCGTGGTAAATTTAACGAACCACGCCTTTTTTAATCTAAACGGGGAAGGCAGTGGAACTATTTTAAATCATAAACTAAAAATATATGCTAACGAATTTACTCCGGTCGATTCGGGATTAATACCCACGGGACGAATCGAAGACGTAAAAGGAACCCCATTTGATTTTACAACTATTCATTCAATTGGTGAGCGCATTGATACAAAAAACGAGCAATTAAAATTTGGAAAGGGCTACGACCATAATTTTGTGCTGAATGGTCCTAAAAAAGGCGGTATGATCCATGCAGCAACCATCAAAGGGGATAAAAGCGGTATTATAATGGACATCCTTACGGAAGAACCAGGCTTACAATTTTATAGTGGAAACTTTATGAAAAGTAAAAACACTTTAAAAACCGGGGCAAAAGATGATTATAGGACGGCTTTCGCCTTAGAAACACAACATTTTCCAGACTCACCAAATCAAGAAAACTTTCCATCGATAAGATTGAATCCGGATGAGACTTACCATACGGTTTCGCTTTATAAATTTTCTGTGGAGCGGTAGAAACCAAATTTTTAGGATCCAGAAACTTCTTTAATTACAAAAAAACCATCGTTCCCTTGGGTTTGGTATAAGGGCATAAAGATATGGGCATCCCACTTGCTTATAACTTTGTGTCCATTTTCTTTTGCCAGCAATTGCCCCTTGGTAATTTTACTGAAATTCTCAAAACCTGATTCCATGGCGAAAGATACTTTTTCATCGAGTTCGTGGCGATAGAGAATTTCAAATGTCTTCTGGTCGGGAGCATTTTCTTCTGAAAATTTGGTGACACATTCTGGATAACAAGAAATTTCTTCCAAATTTAGGTCACACGCTTTTTCAAGAGCCAACCATATCATTCCTTCATGATTTTCTTGTGCTTCATCACTTGTGTGCTGCCCAGCTTCAAAAACAAAACCAGTGATACCAATCCTACTAAGGTAATGGTCGATATCCCCTGTGATAATATCACTAAAGCCTCTAACGATATAGGTAGGGAACAGGTGCGCCCATACATCATTATCGTTCACCTCTTGCACCGAAATGAAAGGTAAACTTGCAGAAGAAGTCGTATGGCAGTCTAAAAAATATCTTTCGGTAAATGCTTCCCTGCTTTCGTCTTCCAGCACTTTCATGATCTCATACATTTCCTTATGTTCGTGGGATTTTTCAACACGGGAACTTATATTTTCTTTCGTCCAGGTGCGGTTTAAATCTTCATCGATATATCTTACACCTTCTTTTAGTGCTTTTTTATTCCCTGCAACACCTAAAACAGTCCCATTTATAATCGGCTTTGTTTTATTCAATTCTTTAAAAACCTTTTGTAAGGCTTTGACCCCGCTAGGTTCGTTTCCATGAATACCGGCCGTAATAAAAAGCAAAGGTCCTTTTTTATCGCTTGAATATTTTCCTATTATTCTATCTACCTCCATAATTTAATATTCTATTTTTCTTTTAATACATAGTTGCCAACACTTTATTTGCTAGTTGTCCGCCGTATTTTTGCTTGTAGAATAGCTTCCGCTCTATGGATTCTATAATGGTATCTGTAAAATCGGGCAGGCCAATATCTGCGAACCTCTCCAAGCCACCCGGACTTAGTACATTGATTTCAATCAATTTATCTTTCACAATATCCAATCCCACTAAAAACAGACCATCTTTTATAAGCTTTGGAGCTGTTAAGTCAATTATTTGCTTCATCGCCGGCGTAAGCTCGCTGCTATCTGCCGTGGCCCCCAATTTAAAATTACTTCGGAATTCCCCTTCTCCACTAACTCTTCTAATAATGGCTTTTTCTCCTTTTTCTTCCAGCACTCTTCCATTTAATAAAAGAACACGCACATCACCATCTTTTACCGCTGGCAAATATTCTTGGGCAATAACATACCCTTGATCGCTAATGGTTTTTATGATTTGATTGATATTTTTTTCGTGTTCATCAATTAGAAAAACATCGGCACCTCCAGATCCTTCGAGAGGTTTTAGCACCATTTTCTTATCGTGCGCTTCCCAAAAGGTTAAGATGTCTTCTTTATTCCTAGTGATTATGGAGGCCGGTTTTATTTCCTTCGGAAGTTCTTCAAAATAGAGTTTATCTATAAAAGCATGCGAAAGCGCGTAGGCGTCATTTAATACCAGCACACCCTGACTCTGGATCATTCTCCCAAAAGCGATTCCAGATTGTTCGGCCCAATGCCTTTCTGCCCCTTCTTCCGTAGGATTGTTACGGATGAAAAGAACATCCAAATCGGTAGAAACTACTTTTTTCTTTTTCGCTTTTGCCCCTTGTAAAATTTCTAAAAATTTCTTTGGCGACTTTGTTGTGGTAGATTTGGGAACTTTAGTGGTATTAAGTGTAATCGTACCGCCATATTCAAAATTAAAATCGCCCACCCCCATAACAAAAACTTCATGCCCTCTTGCATGTGCTTTTGTCATTAGAGCCACAGAAGTTCCTGCCTTTTCTTTCTCAATTTTATTTAATACAAAACATATTTTCATTTTATCTTTTTTTAATTATTCCAGCCACCGCCCTTAATTATATTCTTTCGTTACTGGGATACAGATTCCCGAAGTTCTTCCTGTTCGCTTACCATTTTATGTATGGGGAGTCCGTCTCTTATATCCTTCAATCGGTTTTCGTATAATTTCCCTCCCGCATAACTCGGTATTAACGCTGGTGGTTGCAGTACTTTACGGTCGGTTAATTCTTTTATAATGTTTACATGATGAAAAGCAAATTTCCCAGTAAACAAAAGTTCGTATGAACCACCTTCTTTGAGGTAATTTCTTAGTTTAACCAGGCCTTTCAAATAAATTATATCTTTTAAGAAACCACCTCCCTGCATGATCCTTGAGGTAATATTAAAAGCACGCTCTTTACTAAAGCCGTACTCTTTAAACAACAATTGAAAAATCCCCCTAAAATCATAATTATCTATCAAAGCCTTCCCTGCCACCACTCTTCCGGCGAGGATTCGCAACCGGTTTACTGTGAGTCCACCTGAAAGATACTCTGCCATTACAGCTACGCCTTCCTGCATGGTATCGTAATCTGCCAAACCTATCGAGAGCTGTTCAAATGGTTGTTTGCTTCCATTAAAATAGGTAAGCACATGGGTTCCAACCTCGTGTTGAATAAGCGCTTTGGCTTCCATCCTGCCAGTTTTGTAATCCGCTGGAATATAAAGCTCCCCTTGATTGACCATCATAATGTTGACGTCCTTACGCAAATGTATTTTACTTTTAAACTGATCATCCTGATCGTGGAAATATTGAAATTCCTTTCTGGCAAAAGATGCAAACTCCCTGGCATCCATGGTAGGTCTATTTTCTTCTTCCATATCATTTGGTAAAAACCTCAAAATCTCTTGAGCATTTTTCAATAGTTCGTCATCTACATTTCCATAGAGTTTTAAACCGTTGTAAAAGAAATTTGGACTCCCACGTTCGCTCAGCATGGAAATTTGTTGATCTAATTCCTCCCTTTTTTCCCGAAAAAGATGAGACATCGCCGGATCGTCGACATCTTCGATCTTAAGATTGTAAAGTCTTCGCTTTATTAGATCGGGGTCTACCGGAAGCAGACGATAATGGTAATCCAGTATTTTCTCGAATCCCGAATTGAAAAAAGTCTTTTTAATGTTGTGAATATTCGAGGGCGATACCAACCACAGAAACTTGTAGGATCGCTCCAATCTGGAAAGCTTTTTATCTATTTCATAAACCTTATCTTTTAAAGACTGCCTGCCCAAGGCTCTAACACTTCTTACCCCACAAGACGTCTGTACGCGAATAAAATCGAATACGGCGAGATGAATAGCTTCTATGATCGAATCTTTAAAATCCCTAAAATATAAAGGATAAAATACCCCATCTTCATCATTAAATGCTGAAGGGATTTCTAAACCCACGACCAATGCCCCGCATTGTTTTGCTTTTGTAATAGTTAAAAGCTTGGCTTTTCCTTTTGGTTGTCGTTTGCGGGTGTTGGATATAGCAGCTTTAAAATACGCTCCCGACTTACTATCTGGAATATTTTGAAGCGCCTCCTGTAACGTATTTAAGGTAGAAGGCAAAATATCTTCTGGACCTTTTATACAAAATGAAGTCTTTTCTTTTTCAGCCAAAAAAAGTTCCAGCAGCATATACGATTTAAACCGTGTAGAGAGTAAATCGGAAATAGCGATTATTAACTTTTGGTATTTTTTAAAATCTTTGTTTCCTATTATAAGATAAGAAGCCTCATTGGCGGCAATTTTTTTAAGATGGTTGTTTTTTTTACTTCTTCGGTAAACCACCAAATAGGGAAACCCTGGTTCTATATGCAACAAACCTCCTCCTGGCAAAGAACAATTGAGTTCTTTATTTTCAGCAAGCTGATTTGTAATTTTCTTTATTTCCTTTTCTTCAAGATGGTTAATCTTCCACATATTTCAAACGTTCCTAAACTTTCTTATTATCTTAAAGTTATAGAAAATTGAGCCTTAACACCATCAAAATGAAGGATTTTACATAATTTTTATGCTAAAAATGGAATGATTGTTAAATCATGTTAGAGATTGTTGAAATAAAAGTTAGTCTATCGGTCTACGTACCAAAGGCATTTTAAAGGTAAAAGTGGTACGCATATCATCAGACTTCACATTTACTACTCCATTGTGTGCTTTTGCAATTTCAGAAACAATATATAGCCCAAGACCTAATCCAGATTCGTTTTTAGGTGTATGCTCTTTATAATAAGGCTTAAATAAATTATTGATTTTTGTGTCCGGTATTTTTTTGCCCCCATTGGTTACCGACATTATAAAGTTTCTATGCTCGATATACACATCTACTTGGAGCGGCTGTTTTCGGCTTCCGTGCTTTAAAGCATTCCCCAACAAATTAGATAGTAGTTGAGCGATGCGGTGCGGGTCGCATAAAACACTTTCGTTAAATTTGATATTGCTAATTACTTCCCGGGAAGGATCGAGCGCTCGCGCTTCTGCAATTACTTGCTTTATCTCTTTAAGAAGTTCTTTTCTGTCCCGTTCCAATTTTAATTTTATACCATCCCCTAAATGTCCTTTCGCAAAATCCAAAAGATTATCTATAAGCTCCTGCATACGGTAGGAAGAAGATTTTATAATATCTATCTGCCTTAACACAGGTTTTGGTAAATCTTGTTTTAATAAAATATCGGCCGACATCCGGGCTGTGCCAACAGGGTTACGCAAATCGTGCCCTAGTACGGCGATAAACGTTTCACGTAGTTCGGCTATTTTACGTTCCTCGCGCAGTTGGAGCTTTGTATTTTTGAGATCATCCGTCATTTCCAAATGCAGGGAGATTAATTCCGCATACATTTTGAACATTTCTAAAATTTCTGGATTCTTTAACTTTACTGGCTTCGGGTCGAGCGCAAATAAAGTACCGAAGAATTCTTTATTTTTTCTATAAATTGGAACTGCTATATAGCTTTGAAAACCAAATAAGGGCGGACTCGGGTGTGATGAATAGTAGAGATCTTCGGTAGCATCTTCAATTATCACTTTTTGACCGTGTTCCCTTATTTCGCTACAAATGGTATTGTTAACATCTAGTTGGTCGCCAGATTTCAGCTTAAAATTAATGTTATCCATCGAAGTACAGGTAACCCATTCTTTCTCCGTAACCCGTGAAACGGCGGCAAAACCCATGCCCGTTGTTTTACAGATTACATTTAAGATGGATGGAACAATCTTAATGTCTTGGATTGATTCCACATCCATTTGTACATCGATGTCTAATTCTTGATACATAATCTCTTAGAAGGTTAGATTTTAAGTTGAAATGCCGTTAACAGCAATACGCTAAGATACCATATTAAACGCATAATCTACCAACCAGGTAGGCATATATAATGGTTTGTGTTATTATTATTTTCGATTGCGTTAAAACGGGGTGTTTTCAAAAAAGAATTAAAGAGATAATCAGCTTAAACGTGCTTTTCCTATTGGTTAGTTTTTCCCTCAAATAAGAAAATAATTAGTAATTTAGCTTTATTCTTTCAACAACCTAAATTATATAAATGAACAGCATTAAGGTACAGTCTTTACCTATAGATGAAGTTATTCAAGATATCGCCATTGCATTGAATACCGATTTCAAAGTAATTTGCGAAGAATACATCTTAGAAATCCCAGAAAAATATGGAGAAGGAACCATAAAAGGCATCAATTTTAGTAGAGGATTGGGATTAATACAGTACAATTGTTGTTTTAAAGAAGATTTGGAAATTCAGTTTGTCGTAGATGATGTTCACCCCATAAAATTTATTTTTTGTCAAGAAGGGGATTTCTATCACCGTTTCGAAAATTCCAATAAATTAAACCACATTTCTCAATTTCAAAATGCGATAGTAGCTAGCCAAAATAGTTTTGGGCACGTATTTCAGCTAAAGGCCAATACCCAAGTATCTATTAATAGTGTGGAGGTTATCCGGGCTTTATTCGAGGAAAGGCTACGTTGCGACATGGACGATCTCGACAAAAGCTTACTCGATCTTTTTAAGGATAAAAAAGGCGCCAAACCATTTTATTATGAAGGTTTTTACAGTTTAATAATTGCCAATACCCTTAAAAATATAAATAACTATGCTGAAGAACGCTTTTTAAGAAATCTGTTTTTGGAGGGGAAAACCTATGTGGTGTTGGCCCAACAAATACTTCAGTACAAAGATGATAAAGAAAACGGCGATGAGCGAAAGCTTTTAAGACAGCATGAGATAAAAATCATTGAAAAAGCCGCCAATCACATTCAACATAATTTAAATAACCTAGACACTATTTCTGAAATAGCTTCAGAAGTAGGTGTTAACCCCAACAAACTTCAATTGGGATTTCAAGAATTATACGGTCAAACTGTTAATGATTATATTAAAAACATACGGCTCAGCACGGCCACTACCCTATTAACAGAAACAGATTTTTCAATGTTGGAAATTCAAGATCGAATTGGTATTTCCAGTAAGAGTTATTTCTCTAAAATTTTTAAAGATCATTACGGTATCTCCCCTTCAAAATTCCGGCAGGATAATAGAAATGCTCTGTTGAAAAAAAGAAAAGAAGCTTAATTCCACAATTCAATTTTAATGCCCAGAATGATCCATGGAACTGTGATTTCCGTGATGTCCGCCATGATCGTGCCCATACATTTGATTCCAAACATCGTTGGGGTTATCTAAGTAAACATACGCATGTGTCATCCAGCCGAAAACAACTGGCAGAAAAGTTCCATCAAATTTTTCACAGTCCGATTTTGAAGCAATACTGCTCGTAGGTCCATAAACGGGGGTTCCATCTGGAAAGGTTTTTTGCCATTCCTCTTTATCCCAAATAGGTTTTGGCACACATACCTTTTGGTGCAAATGCCATTGTGTTACCGACAGTGGCGCCAAATCGTTCAATTCCTCTTTGGAAGCATCCACTGGAGCGGTAATCATGGCGCCAATAAGTTTCCATCCATTCCCATCCCGCTCATAAAGAATAGATCCTGGTTTTTCTGAATTAAAACCTTTTTTCATTTCTTTTTCTGAATACTTCCTATGCACCAAATGAACAATATTCATATCTGCAGGTGGTTCGGGCGGAAAAAACTCGTACCCTTCTTCTTTTGCTACATCAATATCTTTAAACCTAATAATATTTTTTTCGATTACCTCTACCAAACTATCGGCCCTACGCTGGTCTCCATCCTGCTCCGGTAACTTCTTCGTCATTGCCATATGCGGATCGTTGGGCATTGGCATTAAAATATCGTACACCCTTATATCCGACAAAGGTGCTGAAATAGCATTGGTAACGATATTATCTACCGTGGAGGCACAGCTTAAAACCAAGCCGGCAAAGCAAAATATAAGGGCAAATCTCAGGGAATTCTTCATACTATTATTTTTAGTTTCTACTCATTAAAACACAAATAATGCCAAATTCTGACTCTAATTTAAAGTTTTTAATTGATTTGTTGAATTCCTCTTTTTAGAATTTGACCGAATTCATACATTTCTTCAAAAGAATTATAGAAAGGCGTTGGCGCCAAGCGAATAACATTGGGTTCCCTCCAATCGGTTATCACTCCGTTTTCCATTAGATAATCGAACAACTCCTTTCCTTGTCCATGAAGAAAAACCGATAACTGGCAACCTCGCTCTTTAGGGGTTATTATTTCAAAAATAGTAGTGTCTCCCAATTCGGCATCGATAGTGTGCAAAACAAATTCTAGGTAAGCGGTTAAAACATTACGCTTTGCTATAAGCTCATCCATTGAGACTTCATCGAAAAGGGAAAGCGATGCCAAATAAGGTGCGATGGACAAAACTGGAGCATTGCTTACTTGCCAAGCTTCGGCATTGGACATAGGGTGGAATTCTGGTTCCATTAAAAAACGTGTTTCCTTTTTGGTGCCCCACCAACCTTCAAATCGAGGGATATCTTTTTTATCTAAGTATTTTTCATTTATATAAGCGCCAGAAGCGTTACCCGGCCCACTATTCATATATTTATAGCTGCACCAGGCTGCAAAATCCACTCCCCATTTATTTAATTCCAATTTTACATTGCCAGCAGCATGCGCTAGATCCCAACCAACAAAAGCTCCATTTTTTTTACCCGCTTTGGTAATGGTTTCCATATCGAAAACTTGACCGTTGTAATAATTTACACCTCCAATTAAAACCAGTGCCAATTCATCTCCAACCGCATCAATCTCTTTCACTACATCTTCTGTACGCCAAAAGTTTTCACCTTTGCGCTTTTTAACCTCAACAATAGCTTCCTTAGGATCGAAGCCATGAAACCTAACTTGACTGGCCAACATATACTGGTCTGAAGGAAAAGCTTTTTCCTCACAGATTATTTTAAATCTTTTTTTGGTGGGTCTATAAAAAGAAACCATTAATAGATGTAGGTTTACAGTAAGTGTATTCATAACAGTGACCTCTTCTGGCTTAGCCCCTACCACTTTTGAAAGAGGTTCCGAAAGGCGTTCATGATAATCCCACCAAGGCTTTTCCGCTTTAAAATGACCTTCAACAGCAAGTCCCCCCCAATCGTTCATGATATCATTTATATATTTCTGGCTACGTTTTGGTTGTAATCCCAGTGAATTCCCGGTAAAATAAATCACCTTTTTCCCATTGATTACCGGGAAAATAAATTCATCTTTATAAACCGCTAATTTATCTTGAGCATCTAATTTCTTTGCGAAATCACGTGTGTTTTCAAACTGCATGTGGCATTGTTTTTCACAAAAATAGGCACTTAAATTGGAAGTGGGAAGTTTTAGCCTTCATCCATTTCTTTCGATAAGGGAATTTCTAAAAATTTGAACCTGTCGATTCATCAGAAAGAATTACATTTATAATTAATTCTATCCTAAAATGAAGCTATTGAAAATTTTTAAATCTGTTTGTCTACTTGTATTATTGATAACGGTTAAAACTACGTTTGCCCAACAGGAATATTCTGAAGAAATACTTATAGGAAAAGGAGACCCTGCATTGCATGGGGAAGGAATCGGACTTCAAGAAGAGGCTTACCAATCTTTTCTAAAAATGAAAGACGCTGCCAAACAAGAAGGCATCGATTTAAAAGTAGTTTCTGGTTATCGAAATTTCGACAGGCAAAAATCCATTTGGGAGCGAAAGTACACCAACTATACCGCTGGAGGTTTATCGCCCGAAGAAGCTATTAAAAAAATAGTGGAATATTCTACTATTCCCGGAACAAGCAGGCATCATTGGGGGACTGATATAGATATTATCGATGGTTCTAAAAAGGTTGATGGAGATGTTCTGGATCCAGGTAAATTTCATGGCAACGGCCCTTTTTGCAAGCTTAAAGAATGGCTCGATAAAAATGCGAATACTTATGGGTTTTATTTAGTTTATACCGACACCCCAAAAAGAAAAGGTTTTAAGTACGAACCGTGGCATTTTAGCTACCGCCCTATTTCTAAACCTATGCTGGAAGCTTACAAAAAACTGGATATCATTTCTATTTTAAAGCGCTATCAACTTATGGGAAGTGAGTATTTAACAGAAACGTTTATGAAAACTTATATTACCAACAACATCTCTGATATTAATCCGGAATTAAAATAATATTCTCGGTTTTTGGGATAAAAAATTTATCGAAGCTACCATTTAACAAAAATAATGACTTCTTATCGTTTCAGTAGGGATCTCATTTTTAATGCTTTGAAAAATGTAGTAGTTTTAAAATAGCATTAAATGCATTCCCAAAACTCTATACTTTGTAAATAATCTATTTAAAGCTAAAATTATTTATTAATTAGTTTTAAATATTTTGTATGACAACACTTTTACTCCTTAAAGAGCTTTATTCCAGCTCCTTTTCAGAATTAAAGAACAATTATGTGGCAACGCTTTTAAAAGCTGTAATGTGGTTTACCATTGCATGTTTTTTAATAGCAGTGTATGCATTTTTTTACCGCCTTTTTACCGGGTTTCCTATTTAAAAGAAGGCAAATCCCGAGAGCTAACATAAAAAATCCCGCAGTTGCGGGATTTTTTTTAGATCGCTAAATCAAATTAATTAAATTCTGAGATTTAAGAATTCAATGCTTTCTCCAAAACAGCTTGTGCATCTTTGGCGTTAGATAATTTTGCATACTCCATAGCCGTATATCCCTTACCGGAACATTTTGTTTTTAAATCGGCTTGGTGTAGAACCAATAGCTCCAAAATATCTGCACGATTGTACCTAGCAGCATACATGGCTGGTGTCATTCCATTGGACTTTTCGTTTACATCTGCTCCCAAACTGATTAATTTTTGTACCGTGGCTAAATCTCCCTTAACAATAGACATGCAAAAGGGCGAGACTTTTGGTGAAGGCTTTACGACCAAAATGGTGGTAGCTGTTTTAAATTCTTTTTCGTTTTTTGATGTGTTTGCAAAAGTTATTCCGGCAGACAGGAATAAGGCGATTACAAGTGCTAACTTTCTCATAATATTTAGTTTTACTGGTTATATTAAAAAGACGCCGCACCGCATAAATTGTTTCACTACTAATTTAGCTTTAACGTATGTTTAACTTCTTTCTGTTAATTTTAACCTATTCTACATCAGAATGTTATAAAAACAACGCTTTAAGGTTATTATTTTACGGTATGAAACATCACTGCAAATATTGGCTTGGCTGCTTTCCGCAAAAATTTTATAATAGTATCTTTGAAGTATAATTAATACTGATATGGACAAAAAAGTAATACTTATGATTTTGGATGGTTGGGGAAAATCCCCAGATCCAAAAATATCTGCAATCGATAATGCAAACACTCCTTTTATAGACTCTTTATATTCAAAATACTCAAATGCGAATTTGTTGACCGATGGTATGAATGTTGGCCTTCCGGAAGGACAAATGGGAAATAGTGAGGTTGGACATATGAATTTGGGAGCGGGACGAATTGTATATCAAGATCTTGCCAAAATAAATATGGCAGTTGAAAAAAATACACTTGCTGAAGAAAAAGAGCTTAAAAAAGCTTTTGAATACGCCAAAGAGAATCAGAAAAAAGTTCACTTTTTAGGACTTTTGAGTGATGGAGGGGTGCATTCCCATATCAAGCATTTAGAAGGACTTTTGGACGCTACCAATGCCTACGGATTAAAAGATGTTTATGTGCATGCGTTTACAGATGGCCGTGATGTGGATCCGCATAGCGGAAAAGGTTTCATAGAAGAAATACAAAAACATTGTGCCAAGACCAATGCAAGGTTAGCCTCTGTTATTGGTCGCTATTATGCCATGGACAGGGATAAACGTTGGGAGCGTGTAAAATTGGCTTACGACCTTATTGTAAACGGTCAGGGAGCTCCTTATAAAAATGCATTGGAAGCCATTCAGGAAAGCTACGACAATGATGTAACCGATGAATTTATAAAACCAATTGTATTACAAGATGCCGACAACAATGCTATAGCAAAAGTGGAAGAAGGAGATGTAGTCATTTTCTTCAATTTTAGAACCGACAGGGGAAGGCAATTAACACAAGCCTTGTCTCAAGAGGATTTCCATGAGCAAAATATGCACAAATTGGATCTGTATTTTGTGACCATGACCAATTACGACGAAACTTTTAAAAATATCCATGTAGTGTACAGCAAAGATAATATTGTTGACACACTAGGTGAAACCATTTCCAAAGCAGGGAAAAATCAAATTAGAATAGCAGAGACCGAAAAATATCCACATGTTACTTTTTTCTTTAACGGTGGAAGGGAAGAACCTTTTGCCAATGAAAAAAGACTACTCTGCCCTTCACCAAAAGTAGCTACTTACGATCTAAAACCAGAAATGAGTGCCTACGAAATTCGCGATAGCATTGTTCCTGAACTGAAAAAAGGAGATGTTGATTTTGTGTGCTTAAATTTTGCCAATCCCGATATGGTTGGGCATACAGGAGTTATGGAAGCAGCTATAAAAGCTTGTGAAGCTGTAGACGAATGTGCCAAGGATGTAATAACAACCGCTTTAGAAAATGGTTATTCCACCATCGTTATTGCCGATCATGGAAATTGCGATACCATGGTAAATCCAGATGGTACACCAAATACAGCACACACGACAAATCCAGTGCCGCTAATCCTTGTCGATGAAGACATCAAGAAAATAAATGATGGAGTGCTGGGAGATATTGCCCCAACCATTTTAAAAATGATGGGGATAAAACAACCCGAAGCTATGACCAGACATTCTTTGGTATAAGCATTTATAAAAAATTTAAAAGTAACCTTTGATGTAATTTAAAGGTTACTTTTATAGTTTAAAATTAAAAATCATGAAAAAATATATTTTACTTAGCTTTTCCATAATTACCCTTCTTTCCTGCAAGACCAAAGCTCAAAAGGAAACGGCTGTGAGTGCTGCAGATACGAAAGAAATAGAAGAAGTTTCAGCTACTTCCGAAGAACAAGAAGTACAAGAGGAAATCCTGGTAGGAAAACACACTCGGGAAGATCTCACTGTAAAGCCTTATAACGAATGGTTTGAGAGCGGTTATAAGGAATATGAACCCAAAGAAACTGTCGTAAAAGACATAAAATCTTTAGCTGAAGGGGTTAAGGTGAAAATTTTTATGGGAACTTGGTGCAGCGACAGTCAACGGGAAGTGCCACATTTTCTCAAAATTATGGATGAAGCAAACTACAGTTATGAAGACTTCGAACTCATAATGATGACAAGGGATAAAACAACCCCGGAAAACCTAGAAAAAGGATTAAATATAACCAATGTCCCTACTATCATTTTTTACAAGAATGGCGAGGAAATAAATCGAATTGTGGAATATTCCATAGAAACTTTAGAAGAAGACATCCTTGCTATTTTAAAGGGCGAAGATTATAAAAATGCGTATGCCGATTAATTAATGGATGTTGCTTTTATTGAGTAGATAAAAAAGCTTGTAACTGGCATTGCTGAAAAAGATTTTACTCAGTTTTTTGTAGCATCATTTTTTAAAATTGGAAAATGTTTTTGGCTTAGCGTTAAATGTTTTCTTTTTTGGATATAAACTTCGTTATATTTGTATTGACTTTAGGGTCAAATAAAAAGGAAGAAAAAATATGTTTTTATTTATAAGTGGAGCAGAAATTGTATTCGTTCTATTTCTGGTAGTGATGATTTTTGGAGCCGATAAGCTTCCTGAGATTGCTCGTGGATTGGGAAAAGGTATGCGTCAACTTAAAGATGCTACTAATGAAGTAAAGTCTGAAATCCAGAAAAGTGCCGATAAAAATGGTATCAATACCGATTTCACAAAAGATATTAAAAAAGAAATAGGCGAAGTAAGGGACGACATTGAAGAATTCTCCGGATCTGTTAAACGTAAACTTTAATGTTGAAAAAACTCATCGATTACGATCGAGATCTCCTCATTTTTTTAAACAATTTAGGTGTAGAAAACTACGATAAGTTCTGGGGAACTATCACCCAGCCTATAACTTGGATTCCACTTTACATTTTAGCCATTTATTTAATTTATCGAGCCTATAGAAGTAAAGGTTTCCTAAAGGTTTTATTACTCGCAATAAGCACTTTATTAGTTACTAGCGGATTTACGCACCTTGTTAAAGTTTGGGTGGGTAGAATACGCCCTAGTGGAAACGAAGATTATATTGATCTTTTACGGGTTTTGCTGGAACCTACTTCTTTTAGTTTTTTCTCGGGACATGCCGCCACTTCTTTTGCAATGACCACATTTTTCGTCCTTGTTTTAAGGCACAAATACAAATGGATTACCATTTTTTACGTTTGGCCCCTTCTATTTTCCTTTAGTAGAATTTATGTTGGCGTGCATTATCCATCAGATATTTTAATAGGTTCCTTGGTTGGAACGCTCATGGCCTATGCCTTTTACCAAATCCATAAGAGGTGGGTGCTAAATTACCCTGCTCATCGTGAGACCATCCCGAATAGGCAATAAAACTGTTTCTACCCTGGGATCTTCTTTTAGCTTTTTATTATAGTCCAACAACGCTTCGGTATTTTTGTCTTTGTCATCCAAAGGCTCCACTACTTTTCCACTCCAGAGAACATTATCAGATAATATGAGTCCGCCGCTATTCATTTTCCCAATAATTAAATCGAAATAAGCACTGTAGTTAGGTTTATCGGCATCTATAAAAACCAGATCGAAGTTGGTTTCCAATATAGGAATTATATCCAGCGCATCCCCCGTATATTGCTTTATCTGGTTTGAGTAGCCACTTTTCTCAAAATATTTTTTCTGAAAATCTTGCAGCTCTTCATTAATATCGATGGTATGAAGCAGTCCATCCTTTTTAAGTCCTTCAGCTAAGCAAATTGCGGAATAGCCGGTATACGTTCCTATTTCCAAAATTGTTTTTGGTGAAGTTAATTTGGATAAAATACTCAAAACCCTTCCCTGAAAATGCCCGCTCAACATTCTTGGGCGTAACACCTTTAAATTGGTCTCCCGATCCAGTTCTTTTAGCAATTCCGGTTCCTTTTCAGTATGTTCGGTTACATATTTCTCTAAAGCGTCTGATAAAAAATGCATTTTTCTCTTTTCTGTAAAATTAGTGATTTTACAATGTTTAAAAATAATCTGAAATAACTAATTAATTCATGTTAAAATTTAAGTAAGTTTTCTATATTTAGAAATACTAAACTTACTCTTTATACCAATAATGAACCGACTACTTTTACTACTATTCTTTTTTCTTCTTCATTCAAAAACAATATATTCTCAAGTTTCAACAACAGAAAAAGCTGCCTTGCAAATACTTTTTAATTCATTGGGGGGACCAAATTGGAATAGTGAGACTGATGCCGACCCAACCAATGATTGGGATTTTAGCGGCCCCGTTACCAATAATTGGTTTGGGATTACCGTAGTGGGCGGACATGTGGTGGAAATTGACTTGAATGCTGATAATAATGACCCCTTTACCAAACATAATCTATCTGGTACTATTCCGATAGAAATACAAGATTTGCAATATCTCAACCTTATTGATTTATCAGATGGTAAAATTGCAGGCGAAATTCCAAAGGAAATAACCAAACTCAAAAACTTAAAATATTTGAACCTTTCGAACAATATTTTAGGGGGCAGTATTCCTATTGAAATTACCAATATGATTTCGTTGGAAACACTTATTCTAGGATCTAACAGTTACAATAGCACCACTATTTATCCAGAATATGTTAATCTAACAAACCTCCATACTTTAGATTTGAGGGGCACCAATTCAATTGGTAGCATTCCAACATCTTTTGGTTCCTTTCCCAAAATAGAAATTTTAAGGTTGGGTTCTAATGAACTCTCTGGGACTATCCCTTTAGAATTAAGTAATCTATCCACATTGATGGAATTGCATTTAAATTACAACCAACTTAGTGGCAACATACCCCCAGAACTCGCTAAAATACCCAATTTAAACAGGCTGTTTTTACTATCAAATAACTTAAGTGGTACCATCCCGCCAGAACTTGGACAAATTACAACGCTCAACATGTTGTGGTTAGGTGAAAATAATCTAAGTGGAACGATTCCTAATTCACTAGGTAATTTAACTTTTTTGTTTTCGTTGATGTTAAATCATAATCAATTAATTGGTGAAATTCCTTCAAGTTTCAAAAGTTTAAATAACCTGAATAGTATTTGGTTAAATAATAATTCTTTATCGGGCGGGATGCAGGAATTCCTTCATTTATCTTCTGCGCTACAATTCTGTGATATATCTAATAATGAGTTCGAGGGTAAACTTCCAGATCATACTAAAAACACACACTTAAATTTTCTGAACTTCTCTGAAAATCAATTCCAATTCGGCGATTTTGAAGACCAATTTACATATCTACAAAATAATGTATCTACTTTTATAGATAACCCCCAAGCAAAAGTAAACGATTCCAAAACCCTTACTCCATGCGCAAATACCAATGTTACACTAAGCACGGTTGTAAGTGGAAAAGCTAATAAGTATCAATGGTTTAAAGATGGGGTTGAAATAAGTGGGGCAAATAGTGCCGATTTTACCATTTCCAATGTGCAATCTTCCGATAATGGGGAATATTCATGTAAGATTAGCAGTACCATAGTTACAGATTTAGTCTTGGAAAGAAACCCAATTACTATAAACGTAAATAATAATGTACCAGCAGCTAGCATTATTGGTGATTTTTACGAATGTGATATTGACAATGATGGTTTTGCTACATTTTCTATCGACGTGAACGCGTTGGAAAATCAACTAACACAAGGCCAGAGCGGATTATCCATTTCGTACTTTGACACATCTGGAAACCCAATCAATCTAATTTCTTCTTATACAAATAACACTGCAGATAAAGAAATAATTACAGCTAGGGTTACCAATGCATCTGGATGTTTTGATGAGACACAGTTTTCATTCATTGCTATCCCATCCCCAGTAGCAGACAGCCCAAGCAATGTAGAGGTATGCAATTCTTATGTGCTTCCTAAACTAAATTCGGGAAACTATTTTACGGAGCCAAATGGAAGTGGAAATATGCTTGTTGATGGCGACAGCATAAGTAGTACCCAAACTCTCTATGTGTATGCTGAAAACGTAAATGCTTCTTTTAAATGCTCTGATGAAAACCAATTTACCATAACAATCCTCAACGCTTTGGAAGACATCCCTTTAGACGTTGAAGCATGTGATAGTTATGTGTTGCCGCCATTAAATTCTGGAAACTATTTTACGGGTTCTGGAGGAACGGGAACACCTTTGTTTACCGGAGACGAAATTACAAGTTCACAAATTATCTATGTTTATAAGGAAAAGAAAACCGCCACCACTATTTGTACCAATGAAAATTCGTTTTCTATTATCATAAGTACAACCCCCACCGCGAATCCAATAACAGATATTTCAATTTGTGATGATGATTTGGATGGAACGACTCGTTTTAATCTAAGCCTACAAGATATGGAGAAGCAACTTTTGGGAGGGCAATCTAACATGATTGTAAGTTTTTATCATCAAAATGGAGATGAAATAACCAATTTTTCATCGGTTACCAATCAGATTCCTTTTAAAGAAACGATTACTGCCAGAGTTTCCAATAATTTTGGCTGTTACAAGGAAACGAGCTTTAACTTAATTGTAAATACACCTGCCCCAAATAACTTGTCAACAAATTTAGCCATTTGCGCTTCAAACGGAGAGCAAATTTCTATAAACACACAACTCTCAAGTACCGATTACACTTTTAAATGGTTACCGACAGGAGAAACTACTCCTTCAATTCAAGTAGATCAGTCAGGAATATATTCTGTTGAAATTCAAAATAAATTAACATCTTGCTCCATCACTTATACTACTGAGGTAAAAGAATCCCTTTCTCCAGTAATTACAGGTGTGATGGTAAATGGAAATACGGTGGAAGTAATTGCTGAGGGTAACTTAGACGATCTTCTTTATCAATTAAATTCGGATGAGCCGCAAAGAAGCAACATTTTCCCAAATGTTCCGGGAGGATCTCATATAGTAAGAGTAATTAGCCAGGTTTGTGGGAGCGATAGCAGAAAAATAAATGTAATTGACTTCCCAAAATTCTTCACTCCAAATGGAGATGGTTATAACGATTATTGGCAAATACTAGGATTGAACCCTAACACACAAGCACTTTCAGAGATTTATATTTATGATCGGTACGGAAAACTAATTTCTAAAATAAATCCTTTAAGTAACGGGTGGGATGGAACTTTTAACGGTTTTCCTCTACCTGCATCAGACTATTGGTTTAGTGTACAGCTTGAAGACGGAGAGAATTTCATAGGCCATTTTAGCTTAAAAAGATGATCCCTAAATATAGTTTCGCTTTCTGAACTCATTAAACCTAGCTCAACCAATCTTTAAAATCTTTTACCCGCTCACGGCTTACAATGATTTCTTGTTCATTAAAATTCAAAAGTTTTAATTGCAATCGAGCGTTGGTATAGCTTATAATGTCTTTTACCGCATCAATATTAATACAGAACTTTCGGTTCACCCTAAAAAATTTCTCTGGGTTTAATTCTTCCTGGACAGTCTCTAAACTGCCATCCAACAAATAACTCCGGTTTTCCATGGTATGCAAATACGTTCCCTTGTTTTCACTGTAAAAACAAACAACCTCGTCCAATGGAATAAGTTTTATATGCTGTCCTACTTTTACCGTAAAGCGCTTTCTGTATTCGCGTTCCAGCGGATTTACTAAAAGCTTTTTAATATCCTCGAAGTTTAGTTGCACTTCCCTGTTGATCGGTTTGAAGTCTTGATATTTTTTCACTGCTAGTTCCAATTCTTCATCATCAATTGGTTTTAAAAGGTAATCAATGCTGTTCAGCTTAAAAGCCTGCAAAGCATACTCATCATAAGCCGTAGTAAAAATAATAGCACTTTTTACGGTGATTACATCAAAAATTTCAAATGAGAGTCCATCTGATAATTGAATATCCAAAAATATAAGGTCCGGATGGGTGTTGTTGGAGAACCAAGCGATGGATTCTTCTACGGAATGCAGCACTTGGGAAACTTGCACATTAAGACTTTCCAACATTCGCTGCAGTCTTCTGGCTGAGGGAGCTTCATCTTCTATAATTATTACATTCATAATTTTTACATCTTACCAATTTATCCCAAGGACTGTTCATGCTGTTTCTCTTCTTCCATGTATTTATCAATTTGCTGCTGCTCCCATTCTTTAGAGAAAAAAATGTTTCTTCCAAAGGTATGCAACGCATGAAAGATTAATCCAATACCCCAAAAAGCCATCGTTAAAAAATTAGTCCATTGCCAAAAACTTTCTCCGGTTTTTAGGGTAGAAATAAAGAAGTGTACCATTATAAAGCCGTTTATAATTAGAAAAACCGCCAAATGCGAATAAAAACTTTTAAGTTCTTTCACCCTTCTTTTCGCCTTTTGTAATTTAAGGTTATAATTTTGATTTGTCATAATGCACGCTTTATTCCCAACGGGAGGATTTATAATTATCGTTATCCTTTTCCATATACTCTTTTATTTTACGTTCTTCCCAGTTTTTGGAAAATGCGGGGTTCCAACCATATATTTTAGCGGCATGAAACAAGAGTCCGATTCCCCACGGTCCGGCTGCCCACAAAAACCAAGGATACCTCCATTGGTCTATATAATAATTTATAGCTGCCAAGACACTTATAACTAACACGTAGGAAGTTAAACTGTTGTAGAACTTTTTTAATTCTTCCACCCGTTCTTTAGCCTTTAAATATTTGTTTTGTTTGTCTAGATTTTCCATAGTATTATTTTTTAAAAATCTTTTTCCATATACTCACGTATCTTTCGCTCTTCCCATCGTTTGCCCCACAGAGGGTTGTACCCAAAGGCTTGCATTCCATGGGTAAGCAAACCGATTCCCCAACCTAAGGTTGGAAAAATAATCCAAGGGAAACTGGTGGTTTGGTAATTTAGCCATGCCAAGAATGGTATCACGATTAAGTAGGCCGTTAAGTTTCCATAAAACCCTTTTATGGCATCAACGCGTTCTTTGGCCCTTTTGTAACGCTTGTCTTGAATGTATGTTTCTTGTGTTGTCATTGTTGCAATTTGTTTTGTTAACATTGGTATTTTTACTTGAAAGGATTTTTTATCCTTTTCTATAATCACATCCCTATCTGTTAGGAGATGGTAACGCTGCTGAATATTTACAAGTCCTACCCCACTACTTTTTTTAAGTACAGATTTTGGCTGAAGGTTGTTTGTAACTATTAAATAATTATCACTTTCTGTGATGGTAATTTTCAAGGGGTTTGTTGGATTTACCTGATTGTGCTTTACTGAATTCTCCAAAAGCAATTGTAGTGATAGTGGCACTACTTTAGCTTCTTTGTGCGATAAACTATCGGATACATTAAAAAGGATGCTGTCTTCAAATCGCATTCTTAGCAAACTTATATAAGTATGGGCAAAACTTAACTCCTCCTCTACAGTAACCAGTTCCTTATTTTTTTGTTCCAACACGTAGCGGTACACTTTAGATAACGAAGTGGTGAATTTTTGTGCGGCTTGCGGATTCTCGTCTATCAAGCTGGTCAAGACATTTAAACTATTGAACAGAAAGTGCGGATCTAATTGGTTTTTAAGCGATTCGAATTGCGCTGTTGCCCTTCCAGCAATGACCTTTTGCTCCTTAAACTTCGATTCTTGCTTTGTTTTATAATAATAAAAGGCTAAAAAGGAAAAGGAAATAATTACCGTTATTACAAGTGTTGGTACAAAATCTGCAATCCGTTGATTTCCCAAAGCATTTTGAAAATCGGTTCCATATCTTACCATCAATCCAAACGCATTCAAGAAAAAAGTCAAAATACTGGTAATCACTAAAGAAATTACCAAAAAAATGGACATTACAGGGATGGTAAAAATCTTTCTTCCATACCTCCCAATTAAATACCTGATAAAAGTGCTATGCGCGAAATAAAGGGTTATGGTAAAAACTTGATTAATTAAAAACTTGGTTATTAAACTTTGATCGAAAGAGGGAATATGTCCATTCACAAAATTGATAAGGTTAATAATTAGGAAAATTATCACTCCTATAAAAAATGCCCTTCCAAGTTCTTTAATTATATTGATCATCTTACAGTTGGGTTACGTATACTACCGCTTAAAGTTAATGAAATATACCACAGTTAATGCTTCAAATTAAAATTGAAAAGCGGGTAATTCTTCGTGTGCATCAAGAAAAAAAGTGCTGTTTGCCCTATGTCCTGCTAAAGAATACAAGTTTGAATAGCTCCATTTTTCGGTTGTTTCCTCGCTCTCTATAAAACTGAAAAGAAAAAGGATGAAATAATAAATAAGTCGTATCATAATGGTTGTTGGTTTTGTTATACAGTATCAAAATTGTGGATTTTAATGCGTTTTCAAAAAACATACTTACCGAGTTGTTGAATTTGAAGGATGAATTGCAGTAATCCCTACCGAAATAAAAAATTTAAGTAGCTTTGAAGATCTCAAAAGTTATTTTTTTTATGAATCGAAGAAAATTTATCACCCGTACCGCACAGGTTTCCGCCCTTTCTGCAGTTCCCATATATCATACTTTCGCCCAAGCTCCCAATCTTTCAAAGAGTATAAATGAGAATGTACTTCCGAAGAAATTAAAAAAAGGGGACACTGTAGGCCTTATTGCGCCAGGCTACGCACTATCCCAAAAAGCCTTGGAAAACGCAATTACAAACGTAAAGGCAATAGGATTTGTACCTTACCATACCCCAAGAATCGTAGGGAATTTTGGATACTTCAGTAACACCGATAAAGCACGAGTGGAAGATATACATGAAATGTTCCTTAATCCAGATATCGATGCCATTTTTTGTGCCAGGGGCGGTTATGGCTGTACCCGTATCTTAAAAGACATTAACTTCGATTACATTCAGCAAAATCCTAAAATATTGCTAGGTTTTAGCGATATCACAGCTTTGGTGAACAGTATTTACCAAAAAACGGGCATTGTAACTTTTCATGGGCCAGTGGGCACTACATTAAACAACGATTATAACCGGGAGCAGTTAGAAAAAATAGTTTGCCATGCCAATAACAGCATTCCATTGGCCACGGAAACTTTTACCGCAAGCCAGACTATTGCCGATTCTACTTTCGAGCAATATGTAATCAACCCAGGTATCGCCAAAGGTAAGCTTGCCGGTGGAAACCTCTCCTTACTATCGGCTATGACGGGAACCGATTTTGAAGTAGATTATACCGATAAAATTGTTTTTATTGAAGAAATTGATGAAGATCCTTATCGCGTAGATAGAATGCTTACCCAATTATTGGATTCTAAAACCTTTAAAAATGCCAAAGGAATTGTACTCGGTGTCTTTAAAGGCTGCGACGACCCTGATAGAAGCAATTCTTTTAGTCTGAAGGAAGTGATCCTAGATCGAATTAAACCGATGAATATTCCGGCCATTTATGGTTTTTCAATTGGTCATATCGATAATAATTTAACGCTTCCCGTAGGAATCAATGCGCAACTCAACACCAATAACTTTAGCTTAGAATTACTAGAAAATAGTGTTTCTTAAAGATTTTACGGCTTAGGTTTTTGTTATACCTTTACAGTATGATATTCCAAACCAAGAGATTAACCGTAAGAAAGCTAAGCATGGCCGACCTCGATCTGTTCCATAAAATGCAGAACGACCAGGCTGTTATGCGATACATTGGCGGAAAAACATACTCACTGGAAGAAAATAAAACCGACCTTAAAAATATCTTGAAATTCTACAAAAACCCGAAAAACGATTTTTGGGTATGGGCCATTACCTTTACAGAAACCAAGGAATTTTTAGGCACTATTGCGCTGGTAAAAAATGAAAAAGAAGAATATGAAATCGGTTACCGACTTTTAAAGGATTATTGGAAAAGAGGGCTTGGAAAAGAGGTAACAAACGGACTCA
The DNA here is from genome assembly GCF_013391805.1 of Galbibacter sp. BG1. Taxonomy (GTDB): domain Bacteria; phylum Bacteroidota; class Bacteroidia; order Flavobacteriales; family Flavobacteriaceae; genus Galbibacter. The sequence goes on from NZ_CP058364.1 coordinate 276,006, forward strand.
TAAAATATGCTTTTGAAGTAAAAAAGATTAAAGAAATAGTGGCTTATGTAGATAAAAACAATGTTACTTCGGTACGTATTTTAGACTCCACATTTAATTTTATCAAAGAATTTTATAACGAGCAGGACAATTGTATTGATCGTTATTACAAACTCTCCAATTAAAACCATGCATGTTTTTGTTTATGGAACCCTTCGCAAAGAGTTTCAAAACCCTGTTGCTAAATTTTTAAGAAAGCACAGTAAGTTTATAGGAAAAGGAACTGCCCCAGGTCATCTATACGATCTCGGAAGTTTTCCCGGAGCTGTTTTTAATGCACATACTTCGGAAGTTATTCACGGTGAAATCTATTTTATTCAAAAGAATACTGAAGCTGTTCTAGCTGCACTAGATCGGTATGAAGGGATAGATGACCCAAATTTCGATTACTATGAAAAAACAGAGGCCCTGATTAAAGTGAATAACACTTCCATTAAAGCCTCTGTATATAATTTTAAAAAGTCTACCGTTTCTTTTAAAAAAATAGAAAGCGGCGATTATTCCAGTTATCTAGGCAACCCTTAAATAAAAGACAATTTTGTTCTTTAATTAGCGACATCGCTTATAAATTTTATTCGGTACAAGCGAATTTCATCATCTTCATAATCTCCATCAAACTCTTCCATGGCATGGGATATCTTATCGTCTTCCGCCTCTATAAAATAATCGTGCAGTTCTTCCTGTTGATCTTCATCCAGCATTTCGTCCAACCAATAATCCAAATTCAGTTTTGTTCCCATATAAACAATCTGCTCCATTTCCTTAATAAGGTCATCCATAGACAGTCCCTTGGCTGCAGCGATATCGTCCAGTGGTAACTTTCGGTCAATATTTTGTATCACGTATAACTTTAAGGCAGAATTGGCTCCGGTGGATTTTACCACCATATCATCTGGTCTTACAATATCATTTTCTTCAACATATTTCTTTATAAAAGCGATGAAAGGCTTACCAAACTTTTTGGCTTTTCCATCCCCTACTCCGTGAATATTGGACATTTCTTCCAATGTTAATGGATATTTAAGCGCCATATCTTCCAAAGAAGGGTCTTGAAAAATAACAAAAGGCGGAACTTCCAGTTTTTTGGCCTGTTGCTTCCTTAAATCCTTGAGCATTTTAAGCAATTGCTCATCGGCGACAGCACCTCCAGTTTTTCCAGCCGTTACAATGGTATCGTCATTAGCATCTTCATATGTATGATCTTCGGTCATTAAAAATGAAGTAGGATTTTTTAAATACTCCTTTCCCTTGTCCGTTAAATGCAATACTCCATACTGTTCAATTTCTTTATGCATCATTCCGGTAACCAAAACTTGACGGATCAAGGCCATCCAATAAGCCGCGTCATGGTCTGTCCCCGTTCCAAAGAACGGGCGTTCATCGGTTTTATGGGACTTTATAAGGGCATTGACCTTTCCTACCAAGGTATTTACAATCTCTTTCGCTTTATATTTTTCTTTGGTGTCCTTTATGATTTTTAAAAGCTTAACAACATCCTCTTTTGCTTCATGCTTTTTCTTAGGGTGCCGAATGTTATCATCCATGGCTGCCCCTTCCCCGTTTACCTCATCAAACTCTTCTCCAAAATAATGAAGGATATATTTTCTTCGAGACATAGAAGTTTCCGCATAAGCCACCATATCTTGCAATAAGGCGTGGCCAATTTCTTGTTCTGCCACTGGCTTACCGCTCATAAACTTCTCTAATTTTTCAATGTCCTTGTAAGAATAAAAGGCCAAGCAATGTCCCTCTCCTCCATCTCTTCCAGCGCGACCTGTTTCTTGATAATAACTCTCAATACTCTTAGGGATATCATGATGTATAACAAAGCGAACATCGGGCTTATCGATACCCATACCAAAAGCTATAGTGGCCACAACCACATCTACATCTTCCATCAAGAACATATCTTGGTGTTTGGCTCTTGTTTTAGCATCTAAACCTGCATGATAAGGAACAGCTTTCACTCCATTTACCTGTAGTGTTTGCGCCAATTCTTCCACCCGTTTCCTGCTCAAACAATAAATAATACCAGATTTACCCTCGTTCTGCTTTACAAAACGAATAATATCGGCATCCACATTTTTTGTTTTAGGCCGTACTTCATAGTATAAGTTGGGCCTATTAAAAGACGCTTTAAAAACTTCTGCACTGCTAACACCTAAGTTTTTTAGAATATCTTCCTGAACTTTTGGAGTAGCCGTAGCGGTTAAGGCGATAATTGGAATATCGTCGCCCAGTCGTTGAATAATGGTACGTATATTTCGATATTCGGGTCTAAAATCGTGCCCCCATTCCGAAATACAATGCGCCTCATCCACGGCGACAAAAGATATTTTTACAGTTCTAAAAAATTCTACATATTCTTCCTTCGTCAACGACTCTGGAGCTACGTATAACAATTTAGTAACACCGTTTGTAATATCGTCTTTTACCTGTCGAACTTCCGTCTTATTGAGCGAAGAATTTAATACATGGGCGATGCCTTTATTGGAAGAAATTCCGCGGATGGCATCCACCTGATTTTTCATTAAAGCTATTAAGGGGGAAATTACGATGGCTGTACCGTCTTTTACCAATGCTGGTAATTGATAGCAGAGGGATTTACCGCCACCGGTAGGCATTATCACAAACGTATCACGATCATTCACGATATTTTCTATGACCTGCTCTTGCAAACCTTTAAACTGACTAAAACCAAAATATTGTTTAAGCGCTCCTTGCAAGTCAATTTCAGCTGAACTCATCCTTTCGTTTTACTATTTTATATACATTTGCACTACTAAAGATACTATTAATCTTTAGTTATAACAAATTCTAAAATCTTAAAATTTGAATACTAAAAATGCCATAATAGCCAATGCTATCAAGGCAATTGATAATGAAAGTAATGCAATCAAAAACCTTGCCTCTTTTATAGATGACGAATTTGCAGCTGCAGTTTCTTTCATTTATAAATCCAAAGGAAGGGTTATAGTAACCGGGGTTGGAAAAAGTGCCATTATTGCCAATAAAATAGTAGCTACATTAAATTCTACCGGCACACCTGCCGTTTTTATGCATGCTGCAGATGCCATTCACGGCGACCTTGGAACCATATTGAAGGACGATGTTGTTATTTGTATTTCTAAAAGTGGCAATACCGCCGAGATTAAAGTATTGGTTCCCTTTATAAAAGAAGGACCTAATAAACTTATTGCCATTACTGCCAACAAAAATTCATTTTTAGCACAGCAATCAGATTTTGTTATCAACGCTCATGTGGAAAAAGAGGCCTGCCCGCACAATCTCGCCCCTACCACCAGCACCACTGCGCAATTGGTAATGGGCGATGCCTTAGCCATTTGTTTGTTGGAGCTTAGAGGATTTAGCAGTCAAGATTTTGCCAAATATCATCCTGGAGGTGCCCTCGGAAAAAAACTTTACCTTCGGGTAAAAGATATTGCCATGGTAAACCTAAAACCTCAAGTTTCCGTAGATACAGATGTGCGCGATGTTATTGTTGAAATCTCCGAAAAATTAATGGGAGTAACTGCAGTAGTAGAAAACGAAAAAATTATAGGGATTGTTACCGATGGGGATATACGTAGAATGTTAAGCAAATATGATAACATAGGAAAATTAACAGCGCAAGACATAATGTCAGAAAATCCAAAAACTGTCGGTTGTGACGTATTGGCCGTAGATGCCTTGGATATCATGGAAAAATACGGTATTTCGCAATTGTTGGTTGAAAAAGAAAATAAGTATTTTGGAGTAATACATCTTCATGATTTAATTAAAGAAGGAATTATATAATGACAAAACAAATTGGTACAGGTGAAGAACAAGAGATGTCTTTTCTAGATCACCTTGAAGAATTAAGATGGCACTTAATTCGTGCTACGCTAGGAGTAATTATTATCGGGATTGTAGCATTTATTGCCAAGGATTTTATATTCGACACCATACTTTTTGGCCCCAAAAAAGCAGACTTCCCTACTTACAAGTTCTTTTGTAATATTTCCAGGAGCTTGGGAATGGACGAGTCTTTTTGCGAAGGACCCCAGTTTAGAATACAGAGTAGGCAAATGGCCGGACAGTTTTCGGCACATATTTGGACGTCTATTTGGGCTGGTTTTATTATTGGATTTCCCTACGTTTTATGGGAATTATGGCGGTTTATAAGTCCAGGATTACATGACAATGAACGTAATAATTCGCGTGGTTTTATTGTAATCGCCTCCTTTTTATTTTTTACTGGTGTGCTTTTTGGATACTACGTTATTTCCCCACTTTCCATTAATTTCTTGGCCAATTATCACGTGAGTGAAGAGGTTTTCAACGATATCGACCTGTCTTCTTACATTTCAACCATAAGAGCTTCCGTTATTTCCTGTGGCCTTATTTTTGAACTTCCTATTTTAATGTATTTCCTTACCAAAATAGGATTGGTAACTCCAGAAATTTTAAGAAAATATCGAAAAATTGCCATTGTGGTGGTTTTAATTCTTTCCGCAGTTATTACCCCACCAGATGTAGCGAGTCAAATTGTGGTGGCTATCCCTATTGTTATTCTATATGAAATAAGTATTTATATTTCTAAAGTAGTACTTAAAAGAGAAGCGCGTAAACTAAAAAAACAAAAAGCAAAAAATGGCTGATATAGTAGATGATTTTAATGCCTATCGTTCTAAAATGAACGATCGTATCTTAGAGGATAACAATAAACTTATAAAACGTATTTTTAATCTAGACACCAACGCTTATATGCCTGGTGCCCTCGATGTTAAAACAAAGGAACTTCTTGGCTTGGTTGCTTCGGCTGTGTTAAGGTGCGATGATTGCGTACGGTATCATTTAGAGACTTGCCACAAAGAAGGGTTGACCAAAGAAGAAGTTGTGGAAACTTTAGGTATTGCCACACTTATTGGGGGTACTATTGTAATTCCCCACCTAAGAAAAGCATACGAATTTTGGGACGCTTTGGAAGCCAAAGAATCTTAAATCGATACTAAATAATACGTTGGTTCATTTCAAAACCTATATTTTTGAAAGAAGTAAGAGCCAAACTGTTTATCAAAAAAATAAACATAGTCATTTTATATGAAGTTAAGAGCTGAAAACATCATGAAGTCCTACAAAGGACGAAAAGTAGTTAAAGGTATTTCCCTCGAGGTGAACAAAGGGGAAATCGTTGGACTTTTAGGGCCCAATGGAGCAGGAAAAACAACTTCTTTTTACATGATTGTTGGTTTGATTAAGCCAAACGGCGGTAAAATCTTTCTCGATAGCCAAGAAATCACCAATTACCCTATGTACAAAAGGGCTCAAAATGGTATTGGCTATTTGGCACAGGAAGCTTCGGTTTTTAGAAAATTAAGCATTGAAGATAATATTATGAGCGTGCTTCAGCTTACAAAACTTTCTAGAAAAGAACAGCAGATGAAGATGGAAGCGCTCATAGATGAATTTAGTTTAGGCCATATTCGTAAGAACCGCGGAGACCTTCTTTCCGGTGGGGAACGGCGTAGAACAGAAATTGCACGGGCTTTGGCAACCGACCCAAGTTTTATTCTTTTAGATGAGCCCTTTGCAGGGGTAGACCCGGTAGCGGTAGAAGATATTCAACGAATTGTAGCTCAACTTAAAGATAAAAATATTGGAATCTTAATAACCGACCACAACGTGCAAGAAACACTGGCCATTACAGAACGTTCTTATTTAATGTTTGAAGGAAGCATTTTAAAAGCTGGTGTACCTGAAGAACTGGCTGCCGATGAGATGGTTAGAAAAGTATACTTAGGTCAGAACTTTGAGCTGAGGAAGAAAAAACTGGATTTTAATTCTTAAATTTAAAAAACATGAAAAAGGTAAATATCAAATTATTTATTACCCTAGCTGTTGCCCTTGTAGCAATGAGCTGTAATGAAAAAGCAAAGAAACAAACCGATGAGGCGACTACACTTACTGAAGAAAAAGTAGTGGTAGACGATCATAACAGTGAAAATTCTTTGGATTGGAACGGAGTCTATAAAGGTACCCTGCCATGTGCAGACTGCGAAGGCATTGAAACATCTTTAACTCTAAACGCTGATAAAACCTACTCTTCTAACAGTGTTTATTTAGGAAAGGAAGGCGATCCTATAGAAAAGACAGGAACGTTTGAATGGAATAACGAAGGAAGCCATATTACCCTAGATGGTGATGCGCAGCAGCAGTATATGGTGGGAGAAAACACACTTATTAAGCTCGACAACGAAGGAAATAAGATTGAAGGAGCGTTGGCTGATAAATACATTTTAAATAAGAGTGTGGCAATGACAGACGAAAATCTTACAGATAAAAAGTGGGAATTGGTAAGTTTAATGGGGAAATCAATTTCAGAAATTGAAGAAACACCAACCACACCTTTTATTCAATTTACTTCGGAAGAAAATCGCGTAAGCGGAAATGCGGGCTGTAATAACTTCACTGGAACCTTTACCCTAAAAGAAGGCAATAGATTTGAAACTTCAAAAATTGCAAGTACTATGAAGGCGTGTAGAAATATGAAAATTGAAGGTGAGCTTCTAAAAATATTGGAAAAAGCAGACACCTATACAATTAAAGATGGTAAGCTTTCCATTACCAAGGCTAGAATGGCTCCATTGGCCGTTTTTGAAGAAGCTAAATAAACATAATATACAAATAACACTGTTGTCAGCCTGAGCCTGTCGAAGGCCTTCGACAAGCTCAGGCTGATATATTTTTATTCTTCCAGTGAACTATTAAACTAAACTGCTGGTTTGCTTTTCTTTTGATAGCTTACAACAATAGAAAAAAGCACATACAAAAAGATAATAACTGGTATGGAAGCATATTGCAGTAAAGCAATTAGAAGGGCTGAAATCACCAAGAAGACATACCGAATACTATTCTCTTTAAAACCCCATGTTTTAAATTTTAAGGCAAACAATTCGATCCTTGCATTCATCATATAAGTACTGACTACAGTTACAATTATCAAAAACCATTTATTGAGGATTAGACCGCTTAAAAAAGCACTTTCCTGAAACTCCAGAATTAATGGAAACGATAAAATCAATAAGGCATTTGCTGGCGTAGGTAAGCCAATAAATGAGTCGGTTTGATTTTCATCTATGTTGAATTTTGCCAAACGGTAGGCAGAACCTAAGGTAATTAAGAGTCCGAATAAAGATAGAAATTCGATATTCAATGTGCCATTCCCAAAAATACTTTCAGAAGATTCAGGATGTCCCCAAGTGTATACCCCAGAACTCATATTAAATAATTGGTACATAACAATTCCAGGTACTACACCAGAGGTAACCACATCGGCTAGGGAGTCCAATTGCAGGCCTAATTCGCTTTGCACCTTTAAAAGCCTCGCTGCGAGTCCGTCAAAAAAGTCAAAAAATATTCCAGCGAACACAAAATAAGCGGCAAAAATGAGCTCTCCCTGAACCGCTAAAATAATGGCGATTACACCACAAAATAGATTTAAAAGGGTTAAGGCATTCGGTATAAACTTCTTCATAGATTGTAAAATTTCGTCCTGTAAAATTACTATTTTTAGGTTACTTTAAACACCATTGGAATTGATTAGATTTTTTTAACTTTACAAGAAAACCAAACCTATGAAGAAAAAGTTTTTTAAGCTCTTAGCCAAAATCAACAAAGCAATATTGCCATCTTACTCCAAAAAAGATTTGGATCTGGCCAAAGCAAGCAAATTCCAAATGGCAATTATTGGTTGGCGAACTTACGTAACCAAACGTGCGCTCGACTAGTAGCTTAAAACTGATTTCGCTTGGTACCCTTTTAATTTCCTACGCCCTTCTAAAAAGGTTAGTTCTATTAAAAAATTACACTGAACCACTTCTCCACCTAGTTTTTCAACCAATTTACAAACAGCCTCTGCTGTTCCACCTGTTGCCAATACATCATCGTGAATTAATATTCGGTCTCCCATTTTTATAGCGTTGGTATGAATTTCTAAAATATCCTCTCCGTACTCCAACTTATAAGATTGGGAGGTCGTTGCCGCTGGTAACTTGTTAGGTTTTCTTACCGGTATAAACCCACAATTTAACCTTTGCGCTATTAAAGTCCCAAAAAAAAACCCTCTACTCTCTATCCCTACAACAGCGTCAATAGGTTGATTACCATTTAAATTAAGCAAAGCCTCCACTGCACTTTTAGTAGCTTCAGCATTCGCTAACAAGGGTGTAATATCCTTAAAAACGATACCAGGTTTTGGAAAGTCTTGAATATCTCGAATGTAGTCCGATAATTGCATAACTATATAATATTTTAAACTGGAAAATTACAAATAATTAGTTCCCTTACCCTTTATGAGGTTACTTTTTTAATATTTGTAATGAAAAAAAGACTAACTTTAATTGGTTTTTCCGACTGGAAAAATTCTTTTCCTCCGCCATTCCTGCAATAAATATCAACCAACTTAAAACTTTATTGTATGAAAAAATTAATTGCAGAATTTATCGGGACTCTTTGGCTTGTTCTCGGCGGATGTGGAAGCGCAGTTTTAGCCGCAGGATATCCAGATTTAGGAATTGGCTTTGCTGGCGTGGCATTGGCATTTGGTCTTACCGTTCTAACCATGGTATATGCTATTGGGCATATCTCAGGATGCCACTTAAACCCTGCAGTTTCTGTGGGAATGTGGATAGGTGGAAGATTTTTGGGAAAAGACGTTATCCCATACATCATTGCACAAGTTTTGGGAGGTATTGTAGGTGCTGGCATTTTATATTTAATTGCAACGGGAAAAGAAGGAGCTACCATAGGGAGTTTTGCAGCCAATGGCTTTGGCGAACATTCCCCAGATGGCTATAATATGACTGCCGCATTGGTAACCGAAATTGTTATGACGTTTATGTTTTTAATAATTATCCTAGGTTCTACCCATGGCAATTCGCCTGTAGGTTTTGCGGGAGTTTCCATTGGTTTGGGTTTAACCCTTATTCACTTAATAAGCATACCGGTAACAAATACCTCTGTAAACCCTGCTAGAAGTACTAGTCAGGCTCTTTTTGTTGGAGATTGGGCAATAGGGCAATTATGGCTTTTTTGGCTTGCCCCAATTGTGGGTGCTGCATTGGCCGGCCTGGCCTACAAAGCTTTGGCTCCCTATAAATAAAAAGAAAGCCATCTGTAATGAACAGATGGCTTTTATTTTACTTACTAACAAGTAAGGAATTTTACAAAGGGCTTTCGAAAGTATCCACAACCCTTTGGCATATTTACCTATTTACTTAAGTACATTTTTCTTCTTTGATAAAGATCGTAGAATTCATCGTCTTTTAGGCTGTCTATAAATAGAATGCTTTCTCCTGTACTCTTCATTTCCGGTCCTAAATTCTTGTTTACATTAGGGAATTTATTAAAAGAGAATACCGGTTGCTTTATCGCATAGCCATCCAATTTCGGATTAAAATTGAAGTCTTTTACCTTCTTCTCACCCAGCATAACCTTGGTAGCGTAATTAACATACGGCTCTTTGTAAGCTTTTGCTATAAACGGAACCGTTCTGGACGCTCTAGGATTGGCTTCAATAATGTAAACCATATCGTCTTTTATAGCAAACTGAATGTTAATTAAACCTACCGTATTTAATGCCAAGGCTATTTTTTTGGTATGGTCTTTTATTTGCTCGATCACCAAGTCCCCTAGATTAAACGGAGGCAAGGTAGCATTAGAGTCCCCAGAGTGAATTCCGCATGGTTCAATATGCTCCATGATACCTATAATGTAAATGTCTTCTCCATCGCATATGGCATCTGCCTCTGCTTCAATGGCTCCATCTAAATAATGATCCAACAGAAGCTTGTTGTTTGGTATTTTTCTTAAAAGATCAACTACGTGTTCTTCCAGTTCTTTTTTATTGATGACAATTTTCATTCCCTGTCCTCCCAATACATAAGAAGGTCTTACAAGAATTGGGAAATCCAATTCTTCTGATAGCGCCAAAGCTTCATCTGCTGTTTCTGCTACTCCAAATTCTGGATAAGGAATGTTATTTTCTTTTAACAGCGTAGAGAAACTTCCTCTATCTTCAGCCAAATCTAAAGATTCAAAACTTGTACCTATTATTTTAATACCGTATTTATTGAGCTTTTCAGCAAGTTTAAGAGCTGTTTGTCCTCCCAGCTGCACAATTACTCCTTCTGGCTTTTCGTGTCTGATAATATCGTAGATATGCTCCCAGAAAACAGGTTCGAAATATAATTTATCTGCCGTATCGAAGTCGGTTGAAACTGTTTCCGGGTTACAATTAATCATTATGGTCTCGTAACCACATTCTGCAGCTGCCAATACCCCGTGAACACAGCAGTAATCGAACTCAATCCCCTGACCAATTCTATTTGGCCCCGAACCAAGCACCACAATTTTCTTTTTATCGGTAACTATACTTTCGTTTTCAGCATACACCTCTCCATCTGCGGTTTCCACCACATCTTCGAAAGTTGAATAGTAGTAAGGTGTTTGTGCTTTAAATTCTGCCGCACAGGTATCTACGAGTTTATAAATTCGCTGTATATTAAGTTCATCTCTCTTATTGTGAACTTCACTCTCCCAACAACCTAACATATGCGCTATTTGTCGGTCTGCAAACCCTTTCTGCTTCGCTTCCAATAATAGACTCTTAGAAAGTGTTTCAATGGAATGTGTGGAAATTTCTTTTTCTAAATGATGTAATTCCTCGTATTGTCTTAAAAACCACATATCAATTTTTGTAATCTCATGAATGCGGCTCAATGGAATCCCCATTTGTATGGCATCGTAAATTACAAATACACGGTCCCAACTGGCGTGGGTAAGCTTTTCGATTATTTGGTCGTAGTCTTTATATCCTTTTCCGTCTGCCCCTAAACCATTTCTCTTGATTTCCAGGGACTGCGTAGCTTTATGCAAGGCTTCTTGGAAAGAACGACCAATTCCCATAACTTCTCCTACACTTTTCATTTGAAGTCCTAATTCCCTATCGGAACCTTCAAATTTATCAAAGTTCCAACGAGGGATTTTTACAATAACATAATCTAAAGTTGGCTCGAATAAAGCCGAGGTAGATTGGGTAATTTGGTTTTTCAACTCATCCAAGGTATAACCAATAGCCAATTTACTGGCAATTTTCGCAATTGGATACCCTGTTGCTTTTGAAGCCAATGCCGAAGATCTGGATACACGCGGATTAATTTCAATAGCAATAATATCTTCTTTATCGTCTGGGCTTACAGCAAACTGTACATTACATCCTCCAGCAAACTCTCCAATACTACGCATCATATGGATTGCCATATCCCGCATTTTCTGGAATGTCCTATCGGAAAGTGTCATCGCTGGAGCCACTGTAATAGAGTCTCCAGTGTGGATCCCCATAGGATCCATATTTTCAATGGTACAGATAATAACTACGTTGTCGTTATCGTCACGAAGCAATTCCAATTCGTATTCCTTCCAACCCATCATCGCCTTATCGATCATCACCTCATGGATAGGAGAAATCTCCAATCCCCTACTTAGATGGCCGTCGAAATCTTCTTGTTTATATACAATTGAGGCTCCTGCTCCACCTAGGGTGTAAGAAGCTCTAATTACCAAAGGAAACCCAAAATCCTGTGCAATTTCTTTCCCTTTAAGGAAAGAAGTAGCAGTGGCCTGTGGCGCCATTGGGATTCCAATTTTCAGCATTAACTCACGGAATTTCTCACGATCCTCGGTTATATTGATGGCATCGATGTCCACTCCAATAATTTCAACATTAAAATCTTCCCAGATACCTTTTTCATCTGCTTCAATACAAAGGTTTAGAGCTGTTTGCCCTCCCATAGTTGGCAAAACTGCATCGATATTAGGATGTTTCTTTAAAACATCGATAATAGATTTTGTATTTAATGGTTTTAAATAGACATGATCTGCCATGGATGGATCGGTCATGATAGTAGCCGGATTGCTATTTATCAATACTGTTTCAATTCCATCTTCTCTTAATGAACGTAATGCTTGCGAACCGGAATAATCGAATTCACACGCTTGGCCGATAATAATAGGTCCAGATCCTATTATTAATATACTCTTAAGGTCTTGTCTTTTTGGCATTTTCTAAAAACTATTTAAATAAATATATGGTGTTACAGGGTATAAAAAAAGGCGTTACTAATAAAAGTAACACCTTATATTTTAATAATCAAATCGATCATTATTTCTTATGTCTAGGTTCAGAAGAAACTGATAACTTTTTTCTACCTTTTGCTCTTCTGCTAGCAAGCACCTTTCTCCCGTTCACAGAGGCCATTCTTTCTCTGAAACCGTGCTTATTTCTTCTTTTTCTCTTCGAGGGTTGAAATGTTCTTTTACTCATTATTAATATCTTTATCTCTTTGGTAATTCAATCTTTAACGGCTTGCAATATACTTCACAAAAGCGCGGCGCAAATATACAAAGAGTTTTTACTTTAACAAACACCTTTTTGAAAATATTTTTATTTGTTTTTATTACCTTTGCCCTTCAATTGAAAACACCTTATATGTTCAACAAAAATATAAAATTAGTAATTGCTGCATTAATCATTGCTTACGCCATTTATCAATTCGTTGAAGGCAATATTGGCAATGGGATTTTTTTAATTCTCTTATCACTTATTTTTATTTTCCTCTATTTTAGAAATGAAATGATTTTGCTTGCATTTTTAAGAATGCGGAAACAAGATATGGAAGGCACAGAAAAATGGTTGAACAAAATTAAAGATCCTGAAAGTGCCCTTATTACCAAACAACAAGGATATTATAATTATTTAAAAGGTATTATTTCTTCTCAGACCAATCTTACTCAAGCTGAAAAATACTTTAAAAAAGCCTTAAAACTTGGCTTAACAATGGATTACGATTTGGCCATGGCAAAATTAAGCCTTGCCGGCATAGCCATGCAAAAACGAAGAAAAAGGGAGGCCACTATGCTTTTAAACGAAGCCAAAAAACTCGACAAACAAAATATGCTGAAAGATCAAATTAAAATGATGCAGCAGCAAATGAAGAAAATCTAAAAACTTTCTTTTTATAAAAAGTACACCCCAAAGATTTAAAAACCTTTGGGGTGTTTTTATTTAAACCTTATGGAGCGCTTTTACGTATAGGCTAACCTTATCCTTTTATTTTACGCTCTTGAACTGTTCCGTACTTATCCATCAAATAAATTAAAGAGGTCATAGTGGCGGCACCAAGTTCCAATTCCCTCTTATTTACAGCATCAAAGGTATCATTCTCGGCATGGTGATGGTCGAAATACCGCTGGGAATCTGGTCTTAATCCTGCCAATACCGTTCCATTTCCTTTAAGCGGACCGACATCGGCACCACTACCACCCTGCTCGAAATAGTGAATGAGATACGGTTTAAAAAGTGGTTTCCAAGAAAGTACTTGCTCAAAATTGGCTTCGTCACAATCAAAGGAGAACCCCCTCGGCGTAAATCCGCCTGCATCACTTTCCAATGCAAATACATGCTGCTCACCTTTTTCTTTGGCTACCTCTGCATATTTTTTAGCCCCCCTTAAGCCATTCTCTTCATTCATAAAAAGCACTACGCGAATGGTTCGCTTTGGGGTATATCCCGTTTTCTTGAGCAAACGAAGCACTTCCATGCTCTGCACACATCCAGCACCGTCGTCATGCGAGCCATCGCCAAGGTCCCAAGAATCCAAATGGCCGCCAACAGTAATAATTTCATTTGGAAATTTACTTCCCTTTATTTCACCTATTACATTGTAAGATTGAGCGTCTGGAAAAACTTTGCAGGTTTGCCTGAAGTAAAATTTTAAGTCGTTATCTAAAGCAAGCATAGAACTTAAAAGTTCTGCATCGTTGGTGCTAATTGCGGCAGCAGGAATTCGTTTGTTCGCTGGCAAATCGCCATAACTCATACTTCCGGTATGCGGAAGGTCGTCCAATCGTAAATTCATAGACCTAACTATAACCCCAGCCGCTCCGTATTTAGCAGCTTCTTCCGCTCCAGAGTAACGCTGATCTACACAACCGCCATAAGCTTCGAAAGTTTGAATTAAATCGGGTTGCATTGGGCGATTGTAGAATACAATCTTTCCTTCAATTTTATCTTTTCCAAGCTTTTCCAATTCTTCTATCCCCTGTACTTCAACAACCTCCGCTTTAAGGCCTCCAGAAGGAGTAGCGACAGAACCACCCAATGCACAAATATTTACGTTTTTGGTATCTCCCGGGGCATATTCCAGATAAGCAAACTCTTTAATGCCGCGTGTCCATTTGGGCACCATAACGGGTTGCAACCATACTTTATCGAGCCCCAATGAATCTAATTGTTCTTTGGTATATTTTACAGCTAACTCGGCATTAAATGAACCCGAAAGACGACCGCCAATTTGGTTGGAAAGGTGATCCAGCCATGCATAGCTTTTGCCTTTTGTTAAGGAAGCTGTATATATGGCCCTTAGTTGTTTTTCGTCTTCGGTTTGGGAAACCCCAATTAAAGGAAGTATAAAAAGGAGGAACAAAATGCTTTTTTTAATCATAGGTATTATTCTTTATTTAATTGCTCTTTGTAATTATCTAAATGTTTTTTAATTTTTGGATCGAGTGTGGGATATTCTATGTCTTTATAATCCCTGAGCTCATCGTATAAAATATCTGCCACAATTACCCTGGCTGCCTTTTTATTATCCGCAGGAACAATGTACCACGGTGCTTTTTCCGTTGAAGTAACATTAATGGCCTCTTCGTAATATTTTTGGTATTCATCCCAAAGGACTCGTTCCTTGAGATCATCAGGAGAAAATTTCCAGTTCTTTTCCGGTAAATTAAGCCTTCTCAACAAACGGTTTTTTTGTTCCGACTTGGACAAATGAAGGAAAAATTTAAAAATTATAGTTCCATTCTCCGCTAAATGTTTCTCAAAATTTTTGATCTGCTCAAAACGTTCGTGCCAAAAAGCTTCAGTAATATCCTCAACGGAATTAATTCCTGGAATATTCTCCCCTAAAATATATTCGGGGTGCACGCGTGTAACCAATACATTCTCGTAATGTGTTCTATTAAATACCCCAAATTTACCCCTTGCTGGCAATGCGATGTAATGTCGCCACAGATAATCGTGTTTCCGCTCTAGATCGGTTGGGGTTTTAAAGCTATGCACTACTACCCCACGAGAATTAAAGTCTTTAAAAACCTCCCGTATTAAGCTGTCTTTTCCAGCGGTATCGATTCCCTGAAAACAAATAAGCACGCTGTATTTACCATGTGCATAAATGATATCCTGAAAATACCCAAGTTTTTTTCTAATGTGCTTTAGACGATCTTTCAATTCATCTTCCGAAGTACCCAAATCATTTCTCGTAGGCACCTCTTTTAACCTTATGTTGGTATCTACCCGATAAGCAGAGGTTTTAATTTTGTCCATATAAAAAATTTTAAAATCCAAAAATGATCTAGAAATACAAAATCATACAATTACGATCCTGTTTTAAGAACAAACCTGAATGATCTTGACCACAATTGGAAATAAGTTTACCACAAAGTTTTTTAAAAGTACAATTAATATTGTAATATTGCTTTGCCCAAATTAATGAACTTAAGATTATATGTTATGAAGAACATTACGCTTTTTCTATTATTCCTTCTATGTGTTAAAATCTCAACCGCGCAATGCAGTTCTGCCTACTCACAGGCAAGTTATGCTTTGGCACACACCAAGAAATCACTTAGTTCTGATAATTTCGATCATCAAAAATATTATGCTGGTCGTGCCATAGATGCTTTGGAAAAGGCCAAAACCTTAGTAGAAAGCTGTGGTTGCAACGACGCTGTGAGTCCGATTATAGACGGACTTGATAACCTTAAACAAGCCGAAGACCCTATCGACTGGGAAGCCGGACGTTTCTACGCAAAACACGGTTATGAGTTTCTTCAAACGTTAATGACCAAATTGGATGTGTGCACCACCAACGCCTCTTCTGTAAGTTATGAAACCGAAACATCCACCGCTGATGTGGCTTCTACGGAACCTGCCATAGCTACTGCACCAGTAGAAGCACAAGCATCCAGCAATAGTTTACTTACCCAACAACAACAATTGGAAGCCGAAAAACAACGATTGATGGAACAGCAAAGGCTTTTGGATGAAAAAATTGCCAAGCAACAGCAATTGGCAGAGCAGGCACGTATTAACCGACAATTGGAATTGGAGAAGCAACTTCGACTGAAACACCTGGCGGAACAGGCTTTGTTCGATTTAGAAAACAACTACAAAGAATTAGCACAAGCTTTGGGTTGCCAAGAAGCTTTAAATGTTTTAAAAGGTGGCTATGCTAGGGAAGACAATGTGCTGAATAACGAAACCTTGGCACAGACGAAAGCATATTACCTAAACCTAACTACACAAACAGAGCAAAAAATATTAGGTGCTTTGAATAAATGTGCCGGAAAGTAGTTTATGAGTTAGTTAATTGATGAATTCGGCAAGTATTTAAGCTTTCAGAAGGTAATAATCCATTGGTAATCTTCAGTGTTCAGTAAGCAGATTTTCGACGTCATATCGACCGAAGTGAGATATCAAATAAAGTTACTAATCCTCGTTTGATTTCTCTGCCTTCTCTTACTGTCGGTATCTAAATAAACTTGAAACTTTTAGCAAAAAACCCTTCAAACAGCCAACTTCAAGAATCGAGCATAATTCTAAATTAGATTTCACTACATTATAAACTGAGTTCGATACTAAAAATTTTAAAATCTCAATATTTTAAAATTTAATTTACATTTTGTTTACATTGGAAAAACTAATATGGAATATTGTTTGTGACTGTTTTCGCTAAACAATAAAACCATATATAATGAAAAACATTTTTGCTACTCTACTTCTGTCCATTGTCGTTTTTACGGCACAATCTCAAATTAAAGAATCCAACGGAAAAGTCTATATCCCAAAAGGCACTTGGTTTACCGGTGGAAGCATTTCGATAAATTTTATAAACAGTGATGCCCATTATGGAAATAATGGTATTCCAGAAAATGGAGAATCAGAACGTATCGAGTTTAGCGTATCACCTAGATTGGGCTATGCTATTGCCAAAAATTGGACTTTAGGCATGGAACTTGGCTACAGTTATGGTCGAACTAAAAGTAAGAACTTCGAAAATGAAGTTTTGGTACGTGAAAGTCGATTTACAGGAAATAGTTTTGGGGTTAATCCTTTTGTTAGGCGGTATATTGGACTTGGTAAAAAATTGATGTTTTTCTTTCAGACCGATCTCGCTTACAGCTACGGAGAAAGTAAAGCCGAAGAGCTATTTGATGAAGACTCAATAGACAATCCTACTTTTTTAAATTCATATGATTATAGAAATGTATTTTTTGTAGGTATTAAGCCCGGTTTAAACTACTTTTTAAATGAGCATTGGGCATTGGAAAGTACTGTTGGAAGGGCAGGATATGAATATAGAAAGTCAAGCAACGATAATTCTCCAAGAAATATTGATTCAGAGTCGAATCGTTTTTTTATTGATCTAAGCCTTTCCAATGTTTATTTCGGGGTTTCTTATTTCTTCTAAAACACCTTAAAATCTATAATAGAGGCCGTCCTAATCGATGGCCTTTTTTTCATTTTGCGAGTATGTTAAATCGGTTAATTGAGGAGTTGTTAAGTAGCAGAATGACTAAGTATCAAAGCTGCAAAGTGTTATCGTTGTAAAACTTTCTTTTTAAATTGTTCGAACTCACGGGAGACCTCAAACTAAAAAACTTTCAAAATTGTCATAATACCCCCTATTTCACTCCATGATACGTAGCCATAGTCATTATCATAACCATTACACACGATATAAAAATACCAATGGTATTTGCTAAAAACGCTTGTTGATAGGGCATTCTAAAAAGGTAAGCTGCAATACTACCAGCATAGACCCCTGTACCAGGAATGGGCAACATTACAAAAAACAAAACACCCCAAAAACCAAATCTACTGATTCCAGATCCAGCGCCTGTTTTTACTCGGCGTGCTACCTTAATGGCACTTTTTTTATAGAATTTCCACTTAAGTAAATGCGCATTTAAGGAATCTAAAAAGAACATCATCACGGGGAAAACAAAAACGTTGGCCACAAAACAAGCTGCAAAAGCCAAATACATATTTACTTCATTAAAAATAGCATACGGTATCCCCACTTTTGCTTCCCCAAAAGGTGATATACTCCACAACATCGCTACAAAAATATCTGTAATCACGCTCCTATTCTTTTCTTAGATGATTGTTACCTCGAAAACAAGGTTTTTGGAAATTAATTCCCCAATGCCGCCATTTTAATCGCTGCAATAGCAGCTTCTGTACCTTTATTGCCATGTTTACCTCCACTCCTATCAATTGCCTGTTGCAGGGTATTATCGGTAAGCACACAAAAAATAACGGCTGTGTCGTAAAGCACGTTTAAATCTTTAATTCCTTCAGCAGTAGCATTGCAAACAAAATCGAAATGTTTGGTTTCTCCTTGAATAACACTCCCTATGGCTATAATGGCGTGCGGTTCGTGCTTTTTAATCATTTTTTTGGCACCATGGGTAAGTTCAAAACTTCCTGGCACATCCCAACGTATAATATTTTCCACCACTGCCCCGCAATCTAAAAGGGCATCCATTGCGCCTTTGCAAAGTGCTTCTGTTATTTCGGAATTCCATTCTGAAACAACAATCCCAAACCGAAAGTCTTTCGCATTTGGGATTGTAGCTTTATCATAAACTGATAAATTTTTATTTTCTGTAGCCATAATTTTATTGTAATATCAGTAAAAAAATTATTCCAACTGATACAAAGTTAGCTATTGCTTATTTAAGCGTTTCAGCTTTACCGATATAAATATCGATCGTTCTTCCCTCTTCAGAGTCGGAATATTCATTCTTTATTCTGTTGAAGTATTTTAAAGCTTTTTCAGCTTTACCGTCTTGCAAAGAAAGTACACCCGCTTTAAATAAGAACTTCGGGGTTGTAAAATCGTTGTCGGAATGCGAAATAGCTTTCTCGTAATACCCCAATGCATCTTCTTCTTGCCCCAATTGTACAAAGGCATCTCCAATACCACCTTTTGCCAAGGCCCCTAGAATAGGATCATCGGATTTAAAATCTTCTAAATACTTTATCGCTTGGTCGTACTTTTGGGTATTCAAATAAGCCATTCCCGCACTGTAATGCGCCAGGTTAGCTGCTTTGGTTCCGCCGTAATTATCTATTATATCTATTAAACCGTATTTTCCTTCTGCACCGTTTAGCGCCAACCCATAAAGGGAATCTTTGGCAGTATTATTTACAGCCTCATCGAAATATTGCTGTGCGAAAAACATTTCGTTGGACGCTTCTGCCTCTTTTGGTTTTAAAACAAATTGTTGGTATCCTAAAAAACCGAGCACCACAAGCACTACAATCCCTATTCCCCCTAAAATGTATTTTTGATTCCTAGCTACCCATTCCTCTGTCTTACTAGCACTTTCATCTAACGTACTGAATACCTCCTCGGTAGTACTATGTTCATCATGAACGTTATGATCTTCTTTCTGATGCGGTTTTTTATAGCCTCTTTTCTTATACGTTGCCATGTCTACATTTTTATTAAGCCTCGCAAAAATAAAATTTTTATTCAAATAGGAAAGGGAATTTATTTGATTATTTCAATCGCTGCATTTTTTATTTTGTTAATTTCGTCCACAGGAGTTTTTTAAATGCAACAGCAGGTATTTTAAAATACCTATTTACTCCATAAAAATCTAGTAAAAACCTATTTCTTAAAAGAAGCATTGGGTAGATGCAATTAGAAAGACTATCACTTATAAATTTTAAAAATTTCGACTCTAAAGACTTTGAGTTCGATGCGAAAATAAATTGTTTTGTGGGGCGAAATGGTATTGGAAAAACCAATGCCCTCGATGCCATTTACGTACTTTCCTTTGGCAAAAGTTATTTTAACCCCATTGCGTCTCAGAATATAAAGCATGGGGAAAGCTTTTTTGTGATCACTGGAGAGTACCTTCGTGATGAGAAAGAGGAAAAAATTACCTGTAGCCTAAAAAAGGGGCAGAAAAAAATAATAAAGCGCAACGGCAAACTCTACGACAAACTCTCTGAGCACATCGGCTTTCTACCTCTGGTGATTATCTCCCCAGCAGATAGGGACTTAATTATTGAAGGTAGCGAAACCAGGCGTAAGTTTATGGACAGTGTAATCTCCCAAAGCAATAAGCCTTATTTGCAGCAGCTTATTAATTACAATAAAATTCTGGCACAACGCAACTCCCTTCTTAAATACTTTGCGCTTAACAACACCTTTAATGCCGATACCCTGGCGGTCTATAATGAGCAAATGCAGGAATACGGACATAAAATTCATGAGGCGCGTAAACGTTTTCTGGAAACTTTTATCCCTATTTTTAAAAAGCGGTATGCTTCTATTTCCGGCGGTAAGGAAGAAATTAATCTAACCTATCAAAGTCAGCTGCTAGACAAAGATCTCCAGACCCTTTTTAAAGAACATTTAAATAAAGACAAGGCGCTCCAATATACTTCGGTGGGAACACATAAAGATGATTTAAGTTTTGAAATTGGCGACTACCCCATAAAGAAGTTTGGTAGCCAGGGACAACAAAAATCCTTTTTAATAGCACTCAAGCTGGCGCAATTCGATTTTATAAAAGCACAGGCCGGCCACACCCCTATTCTACTGCTGGATGATATTTTTGACAAGCTGGATGAAAACCGGGTGAGTCAGATTATAGCATTGGTAGATCAAGACGAATTCGGACAGATATTTATAAGCGACACCCATCCCGAACGCACTGAGAACGTAGTAAAAAAGACCCATCAATCGTATAAAATGATTGAGTTGGGCTAAATTGTTAGTATTCATTTTCCAGGTACAACTACCTTTCACAAGAAAAAACAAAATTCCCTTATTTACTGCTTAGCGGAAATGTTAACCCAAATTCAACCGCACCGGCAAACTGCTGTACCGAAGGTTGGAAAAAATAAGCGATTCCCAGATCCACATTATGATTGGGTCCCAATTCTAGTCCGAATGCAAAAGGGATGTGATAAATAAAACCTTTTTTCTCGATATTATCAAAATCTGTAAAAGTTTTAAACTTTTCTACAGAAGCTCCTAAACCGATTTCTGAATAAGACGCAACCCATGGAATCGGAGCCCTCAATCTAGCTTTACCCCCTAATAAAAAAGCTTTGGTTTCTGCTATATCATCGATGGTCTTCGTGATAG
Source organism: Galbibacter sp. BG1 (assembly GCF_013391805.1). Taxonomy (GTDB): domain Bacteria; phylum Bacteroidota; class Bacteroidia; order Flavobacteriales; family Flavobacteriaceae; genus Galbibacter. The sequence goes on from NZ_CP058364.1 coordinate 297,323, forward strand.
ACAAGCATCTAATTTTCTGCTAAATAAAAACTTGAGTCCTCTCCATTTTTAAGGCTATTGAACAAATTCATAAGCTTTCAAATTAACTCTATATTGGACTTCTAAAGTAGAAATATCCTTTACCGCTATATCTTCAATTTGTTCTTTGTTACTCGGATGTTCTGTGTTAGAATCAATTGGGTTATTTCTTATTGATTTTTGCAGGAATAGAAATAGGTATAAAAACAAGAAAAGAAAGGATCGTCAATTTAGTTTTAGTCATTTTTTAAGCGGTTTTAGCCACTAATTTTATTAGTCAAAGACATGTTCTTTATAGTCTTTCCACCATTTTTCAATATCGACTTTCGGTTTTCTACATATATAGAGTGGAATTCCGTTTTCTTCACCAATCACATATTTGTGAGTAATAATCTTAACTAAATGGACTTCCTCAAAAACGTGTTCAACAGACGGTTTTTCATTGCCTAAACTAATGTAAACACTCGCATTTTTATTTCCGTAGCCCCAAGTCCAAAAACTCCCATGCCTGCTTATCGGATTTGGTAAATTATATTTTTTTTCTAAAATTTTAAGTACTCCAGCTTCTCCATAATTTTCAGCCCACAGAACACAGTTTATTTTTTCGCTGGGGTTCAATGATTGATATACGCTATCCACTAACTTTACTTGTTCTTCCCAGCCAAACATATCTGCATAATCCCCTGTTAACTCTACCCGTTCATTTTCTTCCTTGAGATTTTTATAATCGACATATTTTTCAATTGGCAGTAATGGTGTGGCTTCCGGAATAAAATATACAAAAGGAACCAAAGTGACAACAGCAATTGCATAAACCCAAACTGACTTTTTAGAAAATAAACGCTCAATCTTTACCGCTCCACTTGCAAAAAGAACGGGATAGATTGCAAACACATAATAGGCTTTAGAATGGAGAAGCCACATTACAGAAAAAATCACGATCGAAGCAACTCCAATAGTTTTGTATTTTTTCAAATATCTATCTGTAAACAATGAAATGAGACCAATAAGACTTATAATTAGTGTAAACGGAAAGTTTAATTGTTCAAGCACAAATTCTAAGCGAGTAATTTTATTTAGCTGATTTGCATTCAAGGCTTGCAAGTGCTCTAGAAGCGGAAATTCATTTTGAATTTGCCAGATTAGGTTAGGCAAGAAAATTAATAATGAAATCAAAACCGATAGGTATAGCCATTTGTTTTTAAAAAGCACCCCTTTTTTATAGAAAAACAATCCAATAAAAACTCCGAATGCCCAGACTATTATGGTGTACTTGTTCAGTAGCCCCAACCCGAAGGTAATACCCAAAAGGATAAGGAATTTTTTATTTTTTGAATTTATAAATTTAACAATGAAGAAGAATCCGAGCGTCCAAAACAGTTGATCAAAAGCTACCGGTTGAAACAGGGTATGATTTCTATAAAAAGGAAGAAATGCCAGCACGCAAATTCCAGCAAGCAAGATAGCTTTCGACTTGCCGCCAAGTTCCTTTGCAATTAAACAACATAATACGAGAATAGCGACACCCGCTAAGGTAGGAAATAGCCTTACTCCCAAAAGGGAATAATCAAAAAGCCAGTACGATAATTTCCCTATTGCACCTATAAAAGGCGGGAATTCCATAAATCCCCAATCTAAATGCTCACTTACGGATAAATGAAGTAGCTCATCACGATGAAAACCATAGTTTCTATTCGCTAACCATTGTATGATAAATTTTAGTATCGATAAGGTTAGAATTATGGGTACATATTTTTTCATCGTTGAGTTTCGCTTCTAGCTAACGTGCTTCTGAATGATTTGAGACTTGTTGAAGTGCCTAATTTCGAAAATGCAAACCAAATGGAACATCCGCACTTTCTTTAGTTTTATGAACAAACCAATTTATACGCCTTTAATAAACATCAAATGTTATTCATCTTAATTCAATAACAATTACTTCCTATTTTAATTTCTCGAAATCAAAATTAATTTGCATTTCGCCTCCGGAAACCGTGGCCTTTAAATGCGAAGCTTCCAAGTCATATTTTATAGAATTTGGAAACTCAATATCTTTATTTTCGCATTCGAAGCTGTTTTCCCTAATTGCTGTTACCTTAAAAATGGTAAAAGAAGCTTCATCCGGACTCTTAACCTTAAAATTCCAGTTCTTTTCATCTTTTTCCAATTTTATTTGTTCCTGCCAAATGGTATCGCCGGATTGCATAGTGAATCCCAATCCTACATATTTTGAGGGATTCAATTTTTCCCAAACCTCAAAGGTTTCCTTTCCTTCCTCCTCATTTAATCGTTTCCACTTCCCAAGCAGCCAATTAAAAGAAACTACTTCCGAATCGGTTATAACAGGTATTGCTTCTTCCTTTTTATTTTGCTTTTTATCGGGTTGACAAGCAAATAGCAAGAGAAGTGCGAGCAAGAGGCAGGTAGTCTTCATATTTCAAATGAATTAACTTGTAGGCAACGGATCTCCAACTTTAATATCGCATCGGTGCCCCGGTTGCCCATGTGCTGGATTAAGCATTACTTGATCGTTGAACATGGTATTATTGGTTGGTGCATTAAGAGGCGCCCCAACGGCAATATCACATCTATGGCCGGGCTGCCCATGAGCAGGGTTTACACCACTAACGCTTGTAGGCTGTGGCTTTGCTTCTATATTTTTAAAAGATTCTACCGGTGTTTCTTTGGCTGCCGCCTCGCTATCATACCCTTTTAAGGTTTCTGTTTGGGACCAATTATGATCTTTGCCCGTGAAAAAATATATCAAGGTGGCTATTCCCAAAATCCCTAGAACCGTAAAAACTATCTTTTTCATTTTGCGCTATTATTGAACTCCTAAAAATAATAAAACAATTCAATTTTCCCACCAAACACTCCATCCAATTGCCGTAAAAATATCCGTTTAAATGCCTTTTATGCCTATATACACTATAAATTCGCTATATTTGATAGGTAATGAGTTACGGAAAACCCGTAATACGATCAATATTCAAAAACAAACAAATCCTTTAGTCTAAGTTGCTATGAAAAATGATTTAAAGAACATGTTGAGTTTAGACCTTTTCTTTTCTGGTCTTAATGATGGAAAAAATCAATTTGCTTTTTCAGAAGAAAAAAATAGTTCCATGCCTCTTTTGAGCTGGGATTTTTTCAGTTTAATTAATTCTGAAAGACTAGAAAACCTTAAGCTTAGCAAAGATATCGAAACGGTTAAAGCCATAGCGAAAAAACATCGCTGGGAAAACGACATCAATACTATTTTTAAGGAAAATGATTTTGAAGCACTTGTAATTACAGATATAGACCAGAAAATAGTTTGGGTAAACGATGGTTTTTCTAAAATGACAGGTTATCCCAAAAGATTTGCCATGAATAAGAACCCAAAATTTCTTCAAGGGAAACAAACTTCAGAAGCGAGTAAAAACGAAATTAAGCGGAATCTAAAACGCAGTCAACCTTTTCGAAAGGTGATTACCAATTACAAAAAAGACGGTACTGAATATAAGTGCGAGCTAAAGGTTTTTCCTCTTTACACTGATAAAACAACTCATTTTATCGCCTTGGAAAAGCAGGTAGTTTAAACCAGCCAAGGATTTATAATAACTTTCTCAACATCTTTTACTGGGGCCATTGCGAATTATTAGAATTTTCGTTTACGCAATTCCGACCGTATATCAACTTTCTTATAGTATAAAATTCTTGCTGGGTTTTAGGATTTTGGTCTGTATTTCTTATCATAGGTCAATTTTTTGGTGAGGCTCATTCTTTACTTTTGAAGTGTTATTTTGAAAAAAAGTTGAACTATAAAAATAGAAAAAGATGAAAAAAATATTGTTTGTATTAACCAGTCATGAAGATTTAGGGGATACAGGAGAAAAAACCGGATTTTGGATTGAAGAATTTGCGGCACCATATTACTTTCTTAAGGATAAAGGAATGGACATTACACTTGCTTCCCCAAAAGGAGGACAACCACCAATCGATCCAAAAAGTGATACACCCGATGCACAGACACCTGCTACAAAACGGTTTAAAAATGATAAAGAAACCCAAGAACTTCTTTCGAAAACCACAAAATTAGAATTTATTGAAGAAGGTCATTATGATGCGATATTTTTCCCTGGAGGGCATGGTCCACTTTGGGATTTAGCAGAAGATAAAGATTCCATTAGCTTGATAGAAAATTTTTACAAAAACGGAAAGCCTGTAAGTGCTGTTTGCCACGCTCCTGCAGTTTTTAAGAATACTAAAAATAGAGATGGTGAACCCTTGGTAAAAGGTAAAAAAGTTACTGGTTTTACGAATTCTGAAGAAGCTGCAGTAGAATTAACCGATGTGGTTCCATTTTTAGTAGAAGATATGCTTAAGAAAAATGGAGGCGAGTATTCTAAAGGAGACGATTGGGCAGAGTACGCTGTGGAAGATGGTCTTTTAATTACAGGACAGAATCCTGCATCATCGGAACTGGTAGCTAAAAAATTATTGGCTAAACTTAAATAGTTAACCTATAGTTTTTTAAGTTTTAAGACGTTTGAAAAGTCTAGCTTTCTATACAACCCTAAGTATTTCGAAGGGTTCTTTTGAGCTACTTTTCAAACGTTTTTTTTTTACTTTTCTGCTTTTATCATTCGGTCGTTTTGAAATAAATCTTTCTTTAAAACTACAGTTTCAAAACCATGTGCTTTTACCAGCGATACGGTTGCTTCCCCTAGATATTGGTTGATTTCAAAAAACAATCTACCTCCCTTCCGTAAATGGTTAACCGCCAACTTTGCAATGGCTTCATAAAAAACCAATGCATTGTTGTCTTCAACAAACAATGCTGTTTCCGGCTCATATTTTAAAACGTTATTCTTTATTTCGGCTTTCTCCAAATTACGCACATAAGGCGGATTGGAAATGATAATATCGAAATTTTCAATATGCGGAAATAAGTTTTCAAGGGTTGAAACCTTCAAAATATCTACCTGCGAAAATACGACCTCTGCATTTAAGGATTTAGCATTCTTTTTAGCAATTTTCAAAGCTTCAGTAGAAATATCCACTGCTGAAATTCGGGCCTTAGGTAGTTTTTTTGCCAAAGAAATAGGGATACATCCAGTTCCTGTACCGATATCCAAAATATTTAATGATTGTGAAGCATCTACTTCTTGAAGGATCCAGCTTACCAATTCTTCGGTCTCTGGTCGGGGAATTAAGGTATGCTCGTTAACATAGAAATCGTATCCATTAAAATATGCTTTCCCTAAAATATGTTGAATAGGTTTTTCCTTTTTGAGCAACCCTAAAGCCTCCATGAACTTATTTTGTTGATGCTGCTCAACAGAAGACGATATATTTTGCACCACTTCAAAAGATTTATATCCCAAATAAGCTTCGCTTAGCCAATTGAAAAAAGTGTTTATTTCCTGAATGGGATAAACATCTTTTAATTCTTTTCTATAAATCTCACGGAGCTCCCCTAACTTCATTTAACTAACCTAATTATAATTTTACAAATCTTTCAGCATCCAAACTGGGCAAGAATAATGCCCCGTGTTGCCCATGGGCGCATCAATGTAATAAAACCCAGCTTTTTTATAGAGCTTTTGGGCATCGGTCATATACGGCATGGTTTCGATATAACACTGCTCAAAACCAAATTGCTTGGCGGTTTCCAAACAGGTGTCCATCATTTGCATTCCAAACCCCTTGCCTCTGGCTTTGCTGGAAAAGTACATTTTTTGAAGTTCGCAAACGGTCTCTTTTTCATTCGTTAAATGAGCAATTCCAGCCCCGCCCACTACTTTGCCATCCAATTCCAACACAAAATAAGCGGCTTTTTCTTTACTGTAGGCTTCAAATAAATTTTCTAGAGCTGCATCTTCGTAGGCCGTTCCCACTTTTGGCGCACCCATTTCTAAAATTACCTCCCGAACGATTTCGGTCATCCTAACATTATCTTTTGGCTGAATTTCTCGAATATTCATGAATTATTACAATGTTTTAATAGTATTTTTGCCATTACAAATTTCGGGATGAAGATACATGAAATCTACATAAAAAGATGCATCGAGCTCGCTAAAAATGGGCTTGGAAACACGTATCCCAATCCTATGGTAGGAAGTGTTATTGTAGCCAATAACAGAATTATTGGGGAAGGTTACACCAGTCCCGCCGGCCAGAATCATGCTGAAGTAAATGCCATAAATTCGGTTAAAGACACCTCTCTTTTAAAAAAAGCGACCATTTATGTAACGCTGGAGCCATGCTCCCATTTTGGAAAGACGCCTCCCTGTGCCGACTTGATTATAAAAAATAAAATACCCAATGTGGTAATTGGTACATTGGATTCTCATGAAAAAGTATGTGGTCGAGGAGTACAAAAACTCATGGAAGCTGGTTGCAACGTGACCATTGGCGTTCTAGAGGATGAATGCAAAGCTTCCAACAAACGATTTTTCACATTTCATGAGCAAAAACGCCCCTACATTATTTTAAAATGGGCTCAATCTAACGACGGATATTTGAGTCCGCTACCCAACCCTGAACAAGAGCGCAAACCGATATGGATTACCAACCAACTTTCGCGGCAAGTGGTTCATAAATGGCGTACGGAAGAACATGCGATCCTCGTAGGCACATCGACCGTTATAATGGACAATCCTAAACTAAACAGCAGAGATTGGAAAGGCAATTCGCCAATTCGGTTTGTACTGGATAAAACCTTAAAAACCCCAAACACCTCCCATGTGTGGAATGATAGCATTACTACTGTTTTTCTTATGGACGAAAAGACGAACGCACCAAAGACATCTTTTAAGAATATTACGTTCGAAGCCATAAATTACGATATGGAAATTGCCGGGCAAATTGCAACAGTACTTTATGAAAACAACATACAAAGTATAATTATAGAAGGGGGCGCACGTACCTTGCAAACCTTTATCGACGCCAACCTATGGGACGAAGCTAGAATTTTTAAAGGGCAGATAGATTTTAATGATGGCACTTTGGCTCCCCGATTGCAGAACAGGGCACTAGAAGAAAAACACCATCTAGGTGATGATACCTTAGAAATATTTAAAAACAATTGTTAGCACAACATATGCAGGATATTAAGAATATTATTTTCGATTTCGGAGATGTTTTTATAGACCTCGACAAACCAGCCTCCTTAAAACTAATTTTAAAAAAATATCCCGATTTTAAAGTAACCCGAGAAATCGAAATTTTAAACAATAATTACGAAAAGGGCCTTATCTCTACTAACGATTTTTCAAAGGGATATCAAGAATTTCTTCCGAAGGAAACCAAGGAGAGCATTGCAGAAATTTGGAATAGCATTATTTTAACAATCCCGTCGCATCGTTTGGATTTTATTGAAGAATTGGCCGAAAGCAATAATTACAGACTGTTTCTTCTAAGCAACACCAACGCGTTGCATATTGAAAAAGTAAAGGAAAATATTGGAATGGAGTGTTACATCCGCTTCCAAAAGTGCTTTGAGAAGTTTTATCTGTCCCACGAAATAAACTATCGAAAACCAAATGCCGATATATTTGAATTTGTATTGAATGAAAATAAACTTTTGCCAGAAGACACGCTTTTTGTAGATGACACTAAAGAACATATTGAAACAGCGCAAAAACTAGGGCTTCGAACTTGGCATCTTACCCCTGTAAAAGAGGATGTGACAGAGTTAATGAATAAAAAATTTGATTAAGCTCATCGAAATGTTAGTAACTCACAATAGAAATTATTAACATTTTAGAATTAAAAAAATATTTTAAAGTGGAAGACTTGTTCAAGACCATAGCCAGCCCTGCTCCAGAGGTATTATTTAAAGACAAAGGCAGTAAATTCTTTGGCTATGCTTTTCCCATTAGTAATGAAGAAGACATAAAACTGTGTTTGGAAGAAGTAAAAAACAAACATAGCAGTGCACGCCACCATTGTTATGCTTGGCAACTGGGCTTCGAAAAAGACAAACTACAATTTAGGGCCAATGATGATGGAGAACCCTCCAATTCTGCTGGGATGCCAATTTACGGTCAGATTCAATCTTTCGATATTACCGATGTGTTAATAGTTGTAGTGCGATATTTTGGAGGTGTAAAGCTAGGGTTTGGCGGACTTATAAATGCCTACAAAACCACGGCACAAATGAGTTTGGAAACCGCAGAGATCATAGAAAAAACTGTAGACACCCATTTCTTGATCGCTTTCGAATACAAACACATGAATAATGTAATGCGCGTTATTAAAGAGAAAAATTTAGACTTAGTGGATCAAAAGATGAACCTTTCCTGTGAAATTACGGTGAGCATAAGAAAAAGTTTGTCCCATCAGGTAAAGGAAGCCTTCAAACCATTTTACGAAATTGAAGTAAAAGAATGTTAAATTTCACAATTTGTTGAGAATATATTCTGGGCACCGAATCGGTCGAAAAGTTTTACTGTCGATAAATGCCAAAACGGTGTTCGCTTCAGCTAGAATATCTCCATTTTCATCGAAAATATAGTAGTCGAATTCTATCTTTACACTAGGTGTTTTTTTGAGGGTTGCCTGCACAGTTAAAACATCGTCGTAGCGTGCGGATTTCTTGTAGTTTATCTGCAACGAAACCACCGGCAACATCACTCCATTGTCTTCCATCCAACGGTAAGAGACTCCCAACTCCCTTAACCATTCAACTCTCGCCATTTCAAGGTATTGCGCGTAATTTCCATGATACACCACTCCCATTTTATCCGTTTCGCTGTACCGAACTCTTATGTTAATTTTATTTGTTTTTTCCATTAAAAAATGTATTTTACAAGTGTTAAGAAAGTATGAACAAAAAGTTAACAATCATGCGAAAAAAAAAGTATAAATTCAACCTCCTTTCATTTTTTTTTTCAGTTTTTTGTTCACATATTTGTTTAATCTAAATCGGTAGTTGATTTCTATAATTCTATTCACTACCAAACCTGACTAACTATTTAAAAATAATTTCAAAGAATGAACGTAACTGCGGAATCTGTATGGGAAAATTGTCTACATTTCATAAAAGACAACATACAACCTCAAGCATACAAAACTTGGTTTGAACCCATAAAATCTGTAAAGTTAACAGATAATGCTTTGAGTATACAAGTTCCGAGTAAATTTTTCTACGAATGGTTGGAAGAACATTACGTAAAACTTTTAAAAGTTGCTTTAACGAAGGAGTTAGGTGAAAATGCCAAGTTGGTTTATGTTATTCGAATGGAAAACACCTACGGCAACAAACAACCATTTACCGAAAGTATTCCCAGTTCCAACAGAGCCAACATGCAGCCGCAGGAGTTAGACGTTCCCGTAAAGCATAAAAACCCAGAACTAAAGAACCCATTTGTAATTCCTGGAATTCGAAATATTAAAATCGAATCCCAACTAAACCCCAATTACAGTTTCGATAACTTTCTGGAAGGAGACTCCAACCGATTGGCACGTTCTGCGGGATTAGCAGTAGCCAATAAACCGGGAGGAACTTCTTTTAATCCGTTACTTATTTTTGGTGGTGTAGGTTTAGGTAAAACCCATTTGGCCCATGCCATCGGTGTAGAAATAAAAGATAAATATCCTGAAAAAACAGTTTTATATATTTCTGCTGAAAAATTCACGCAACAATATATAGAATCGGTTAAGAAAAATACCCGAAACGATTTTATACATTTCTATCAACTTATCGATGTATTGATTATCGACGATGTTCAGTTTTTCTCTGGAAAATCTGGAACTCAAGATGTTTTCTTCCATATTTTCAACCATTTGCATCAAAATGGGAAGCAAGTTATTTTAACTTCTGATAAAGCCCCTGTAGATATGCAGGATATCGAGCAACGTTTATTGTCCCGTTTTAAATGGGGACTTTCCGCCGAATTACAAAACCCGGATTTCGAAACCCGGATTTCAATTTTGAAAAATAGGCTGTACCGGGATGGAGTGGAAATGCCAGAAGAAATTGTGGAGTGCGTGGCCAGGAATATCAAAACAAATGTTCGTGAACTGGAGGGTGCCATTATTTCATTGATTGCGCAATCTTCTTTCAATAAAAAAGAAGTAACCATTGAGCTTGCCAACCAGATTGTGGAAAAATTCGTGAAAAATACGAAACGAGAGGTTTCCATAGATTACATTCAAAAAGTTATTTCCGATTATTTTCAAATGGATGTGGAAACACTTCAGTCCAAAACCAGAAAAAGACACATTGTACAGGCCAGGCAGTTGGCTATGTTTTTTGCAAAAAAATATACCAAGGCTTCCTTGGCAAGTATCGGCTCCCAAATAGGAAAAAGGGATCATGCCACCGTACTACACGCCTGCAAAACTGTTGATAACTTAGGGGAAACTGATAAACAATTCAGAAAATACATAGACGACCTCAGCAAAAAATTCGCTCAATAATGCAAGTAAAGGTTCTCATGGTTTGCCTTGGAAACATATGCAGATCGCCATTGGCGGAAGGCATTTTGAAATCTAAAGTTAACCCTGAAAACGTATTTGTGGATTCTGCTGGAACTTCCAATTACCATATCGGTTCTAAACCAGACCCAAGGTCTATTGAAATAGCAGCCAAATACAATATTGATATTACCGACCAACGCGGGAGACAATTCACTCAAAAAGATTTTGATGATTTCGATCTTATTTTTGCAATGGATAACAGCAACTACTTCAACATTATCCAGCAAGCCAGAAGCGAAGCAGACAGAGCTAAAGTACACCTCATCCTAAACAAAATAGCGCCAGATGAAAACATGGACGTCCCAGACCCCTATTATGGTGGCGCCACAGGTTTTGAAAATGTTTATAAAATGCTGGATAAAGCAACTGATGTCATTGTGAGAGATATTTCAAAGTTGTAGTTTCTTTGTATCTTAGAGCGCTAAATACTACCCATGGCCTTAGATAATAAATACGGTAAACTTTATTTAATCCCTACTACGTTGGGAGATGTAGAACCCTTGGAAGTATTGCCACTTTCGATTAAGCGAATTATAGAAAACCTCGACTTTTATATCGTTGAAAACGAGAAAACGTCCCGAAGGTTTATAAAAAGAATATCTCCAAAAAAATCCCAGCCGGGTTTAAAAATTCAAACATTAAACAAGTACACCCAACCGGAAGAAATCCCCACATTTATAACCCCTTGTTTAAATGGATATGATGTAGGAATCATTTCTGAAGCTGGATGTCCTGGAGTCGCAGATCCTGGTGCCGATGTAGCGGCCGTGGCACACGATAAAGGAATTGAAGTCGTACCGCTCATAGGCCCCTCTTCCATTCTTTTAGCCTTAATGGCCAGCGGAATGAACGGACAAAGTTTCGCTTTTAACGGGTACCTGCCTATTGATAAGACAGAAAAGAAAAAGGCCTTAAAAGCTCTGGAAAAAAGATCGAAAGACCTTAATCAGTCACAAATATTCATGGAAACTCCCTATAGAAACGACAAGCTGTTGGCAGATATCACCTCCATTTTAGCAGGTAACACCAAACTTTGTGTGGCAAGCGACATTACCTTGCCGTCGCAATTTATAAAAACACAGGCCATAAGCCAGTGGAAGGGTGCGAAAGTGGACTTACATAAAAGGCCCACCATTTTTATTTTACATGCCCAATAAACATATATCTCTAGAAACACAAAACCCCCAAAACTTTCGCTATGAGGGTTTTTATAAGATCTACTTTAAAGTCTGCTAGATTCTAGCCACTTTATTAGCCTTTACATGGGACACATCGTATCCCGAGAATTTGCGCATATAATAACGAATAGAAGCACCGTTTGCATCTGCAAAACCACTCGCTCCATGTGTTCGTAAATATCTCTTAACGTTTCCAGGACCTGCCAAATGAGCGGCAGCTAAAATCCCTGATTCCGTTACTTTAACACCATTAAAGACCCTTCCTACATACCATTCGATATCTTTCCTTAAAACCCATTTGTTTCTCTCAAGATTTGCGATAAACGCGCGTTCTTGCAGTTCTGGATCGTTTAGAAAATCGGCTTTGGAATGTATTCCGATAGTCTTTAGTGTAGAAGCCCCGAATTGATATTTCCCCATATACCCTAAAGGATTTACGGTAAAATAATCTCCCCTCGATTCTTTAAAGGCCAAGGCCTCTTTAAAACCATTAAAAGATTTCCCAAGAAAAGGAGTTCGGATAACTTCTTCGTCTGTTTCTTCATCTAAAGAAACCGAATACGCCAAAGGCTTTGTTACTTTATTAATGTTATGAACGTTTACTGTGGTTTCTTTTTTGGAAGTGAAACCTAAACTTACTACAATTACTAAAATTAAAACAGCTACTAAAACATTGAATTTTAATATTGTTTTCTTCATAATTTACCATTTCTTTAAGCCTTACATCAATTAGATTGATTGCTTAAAATTGAGCGGGCAAATATACAACTTTTTTAATAATCAGAAAATCAATAAGTTAAAGTAATCTTAAAGTTTAAATTAGCGGTTTATAGCCTGGGAATTCAACCATTTTACATACTCCTGCTTGTTAACATTATGCTGGGAAAGGGTTTTTGCGAATTTGTGGTACCCGAAGTTCTTAACATCTGCCACAAAATAGTAATAATCATTTTTTTCATAATTTAACACTGCATCAATAGCCGAAATGTCTGGCATGGCTATGGGACCTATAGGTAAACCCGCATATTTATAAGTGTTATATGGGGAATCGAGTTCTAAATCTTTATAAAGGACTCTTTTTATAATTTTGTCCCAATCTCCAGACTCTTTTCTAATTGCAAAAATTACCGTGGGATCAGCTTGTAGAAGCATATTTTTCTTTAGCCGGTTCATATACACACCCGCCACACGTGGACGTTCGTCTACCATAGCTGTTTCCTTATGTACAATTGAAGCCAAAATAATTACTTCTATTGGCTTTAACCCAATGGCTTCTGCCCTCTTTAAACGTGTTTCATTCCAAAATCTACTGTACTCCTTCAGCATTCGATCCCGAAAACCGTCCGCAGAGGTATTCCAGAAAAATTCATAACTATTGGGAATATACATAGCCAAGGCCGTTTCCTTGTTAAACTTGCTGTTTTTCAAAAAAGCTTCATCCGTAAAACTGTTAAGAAGGGAAGAACTATCGGCCTCAATTTGTGCGGCGATCCTTCCTGCCAATTTAGAAAGCGTTTCTTGATTGTTAAATGAAATATCGATTGGTAGGTTTCTGCTTCTTAGGGAATTTATAATTTCATTATTGTTCATCCCTTTTTTTATAGCATACCTTCCCGCTTTTATATTGTTTACATACCCTTTTCGTTCTGCCACTTTGGCGAATGTAGCCTTATCGTCCAGCAAAGGATTGAGCTGTTCGCTCACTTCTTTAAAAGAAGCATCGGTTGGTATAAACACGTATGCTTCCTCATTTTGAAAGGCAGTATTGGGTGCAAATACCGCATTGTAAACATAATACACAAAAATAAAACCCAGCACAGCACCTATGAGCGCTATGGCTACTAAAATTTTTCTTATATACATTATTTATGAATCTTTTGATAAAGAATTTCGTTGTGAAATTTTCCCGAAGTATAATTCCAATCTTTTTTAATTCCAACTCTTTCGAAGCCTAAATTAGAAAAAAGATGAATACTGGGCTTGTTGTTTTCTGAAATATTGGCGTATAATTGATGAAGGTCTAAATGTTTAAAAGCATAGTCCATAAGCAGGGACAAAGCTTCCTTACCGACACCTTTATTTCTATTACCTTCCTCCAATACTATGATGCCAACACCGGCACGCTTGTTTTTCGGATTAAAATCAAATAGATCTATAAATCCCAATAAATTATTTTGATAATCGGAAATTGCCAAACGCAGTTGTTTTGCCTCATAAATATCTAGGTGACTATTGGCCAGATACTGTTTTAGCACAAATTTTGAATAAGGAGCCAATGTTTCGCTAATTTCCCAAACCCCAGTGTCGTTTTCCAAGGTATATAGAAAATCCAGGTCTTCTGCCTCTAGCGCTCTTAGATAAATGGTATTTCCAGAGAGTACAATCATTTAAACTGTTATTGCTCCTGAATAAACCTGCGTAGCGGGTCCCACTAACTGAATATTGGTATATCCCTGTCCATTTTTTTCAAAAGAAACTTTTAAAGCTCCTCCCGGGGTTTTAAGGGTAACCTCCTTGCTTTTGGTTTTCGAGGTTTCATACATCGCCAATGCCACTGCTGTAACCCCTGTCCCACAAGAAAGCGTTTCGTCTTCCACACCGCGTTCGTATGTTCTTACCGAAAAGACATCGGCAGTTTCCTGCTCCACAAAGTTTATATTGCTTCCCGCATTTCCGTATTTTCCATACCTTAGCTTTTCTCCGTTACTCTTTACATCGAGTTCATTGAGATTTTTTACCAATTGCACGTGATGCGGAGAACCAGTGTTTAAAAAGGAATATGCCTCGAACGTATCGATCGCTGGTACATTTTGCATTGCTAAACTCACGATCCCTTCAGAAATGGAAGCATGATGCAACCCATCTACAGCCATAAAAGAGCAGTTGTTACCAACAACACCCAAAAAATTTGCAAATGCCACTAAACACCTGCCACCATTACCGCACATAGAACTTTCGTTTCCATCAGCATTGTAGTAAACCATTTTAAAATCGGCTGTTTCGCAGTTCTCTAAAAGGATTAAGCCATCTGCTCCTATGCCAAATTTTCGGTCACAAAGGCGATTTACAAGTTTGGTATCATTTTTGGGTAATATATCATGACGGTTATCGATCATAACAAAATCGTTACCAGTACCTTGATATTTATAAAAGTTAAGTTTCATCAGCTGGAAGCGTACTTTTTAAACATTAAATTTTAACAGTATTATTGAATGTAAAAAAGATTGATTTTTTTGAAGTTTATTTCAGAAATAACAACTTTTAAAATTTACATTTTTTTAAATAATCTGCCTTTTGGCAAATATACAATATTGCAATCGTTTAATGTATTGTTAAAGTGCGTTAAAGTTGAAAAAAGCCTACAATTATCAAGTAATTTTAATACGTTTCTCTATAGAAACCACACAAAAAAATTTATAAGTAAGTTTAACCTCCCTGGCCTTTATTGCTTGGGAAAACCCATAAAATGGGATTAAATTAATTTTATACGAAGCCATGAAAAACATTTTGAGTTTATTACTAGTTTCAATGCTCGGTGGTGCTCTTACATTAGGTATTTATAAATATGCTTTTGAAAAGGAAATCACCTTAGTAGAAAACCAAGAAAGTCAACCTAAATTTGTAACTGCTAACTATAATCCGTCTACCACGGAAGTTGCAGACAATATTAACTTTACAGATGCCGCCTCTAAAACGGTGCATGCAGTTGTTCACGTAAAAAACATGACCATAAGCCGCGGACCTTCTAATATCATGGAGTATTTCTATGGTTCCGGCGGACAGCCAAGGGCCCAGATTGGTACTGGTTCGGGAGTTATTATCTCCCCAGATGGTTACATTGTAACCAACAACCATGTAATTGCCAATGCTTCTGAATTGCAAGTTACCCTTAATAATAATAGAACGTATAGAGCGGAGTTGGTAGGTACAGACCCGGAAACCGACATTGCCCTGATTAAAGTAGATGCCAATGAAGATCTACCTTATCTCGCTTTTGGGGATTCAGATTATACCAAAATTGGCGAATGGGTATTGGCCGTTGGGAACCCTTTTAACCTTACCTCTACCGTAACGGCAGGAATTATTAGTGCAAAAGCTAGGGATTTAGATGAAATGGACGGGAAATTCCAATCTTTTATCCAAACAGATGCGGCCGTAAACCCTGGAAACAGCGGTGGTGCTTTGGTGAATACCAACGGAGAGCTTATCGGTATCAATACAGCCATAACTTCGCAAACAGGTTCCTACATCGGCTATTCTTTTGCTGTGCCCAGCAATATTGCCAAGAAGGTGGTAGAGGATATCATGGAATTTGGTAATGTACAAATGGGAACATTGGGTATTAAAGGTCAAGACCTTGCAGTGGTAAATGGAAGGTTTGAAGACATCGACGAATCCCAAGGAATTTTAATTGCTGAAGTCTTTAAGAAATCGGGAGCCGACAAAGCCGGATTAAAATCTGGGGACATTATCAAACAGATCGATAACATCAAAATTACCAAATTCTCCGACCTTACAGGTTATTTGAGAAGTAAAAGACCCGATGATGAAGTACAACTGTCGATCCTCCGTGATGACAAAACCAAAACTGTGCCCGTTACCCTTATTAACAATATATCATACCTCTACTCTATTGATGAAATTGGAATTTCATTGCAGGAACAGACGAAATCCGACAGGGAGTTCTTTAACAATCAAGACGGACTTATTATTAGCAGCAGTAACGAATACAATAGCCGATTGGGTATTAACGGTAAACTGTTGGTTGGCATTAACGATGACAAAATAAGGAACATAGCCGACGCCAAGAAAGCAGTAGAAAAAGCCAAATCTTATGGAATGATGAGTTTGGTGATTATGGATGAAAACGGCGAAAAGGAACGTTTGGTTTATCGAAACTAACACCTATTGAATAAGAACACAAAGGGCTTCAGAAATGAAGCTCTTTTTTTTATTAAAATTCTTTACGAAAACGTTTGAAATATATACTTTTGCCAAAAGTTCTTATTAAAAGCTACAAACTAAACAACACAAAATGAAAGTGAAAAACGATCCTTACGAAAAGGAATTGGCTTTTCAAGCCGATCGCAGAAGGGCGACTGTAGAATTTATTAAAATTGTGAGCGATTTATGGTACGACAATGCCGTGGAGCTAGTTCTATTTCGAAATCAATTATTAGACAAAAGCGTAAGTGAAATTATGAACCTGCATAAATATGCTGGTGAGTTTGTTCAAAAACCAATTTCTATTTTCGATTCGGTAGACATCGCAAGGGCCATTAGCCATATGAGCCTTCCCCCTTCTAGAATAGACATTGGAAAACTTACTTTCGAATATCATTTAGAAGATTCCAATTATGCTGACACCACCTCTTTTGTGATCGATAAACTAAAAGACGCCCATAAAACTGAAGAAATTCAACCAAAAGACGTGGTACTTTACGGCTTCGGAAGAATAGGAAGATTGTTGGCCCGGGAATTAATGGCGAAAACAGGTATCGGTTCTCAACTAAGATTACGAGCCATTGTTACCAGAGGCGAAATAACAGAAGACATTTTACAGAAAAGAGCTTCTTTACTGGAAAACGATTCTGTCCACGGATTTTTCCCTGGTACGGTAGCAATAGATTTTAAAAAGAAAGCATTGGTTATAAACGGTACAACCGTACAACTGATAAACGCCGCCAAACCAGAGGATATCGATTACACTTCCTATGGCATAAAAAAAGCCCTTATCATCGATAATACTGGAGCTTTTCGCGATGACAAAGAATTGGCAAGACACTTAAAATCTAAAGGAGCTGAAAAAGTTCTTCTTACCGCCCCAGGAAAAAATGTCCCTAACATTGTTTATGGGGTAAACCATAAAGATAACGATCCGCAGCAGGTAAGCATTTTTTCAGCAGCTTCGTGCACCACCAATGCCATCACCCCCATTCTAAAAGTCGTGGAAGATTCCTTGGGAATAGTAAAAGGGCACCTAGAAACCATCCACGCCTATACCAACGACCAGAATTTGGTAGACAATATGCACACCAAATACCGACGGGGAAGAGCTGCGGCACTAAACATGGTAATTACCGAGACTGGTGCTGGAAAAGCTGTCGCTAAAGCCTTGCCAGGGTTGGAGGGCAAACTTACCTCTAATGCTATTAGGGTGCCTGTACCCAACGGTTCCCTAGCCGTTTTAAACTTAGAAGTAGAAAAAGAAACCTCTAAAAATGCCATAAATGCTATCCTAAAAAAGTATGCATTGGAAGGCGATTTGGTAGAACAAATAAAATATTCACTCAATAACGAATTGGTTTCATCTGATATTGTTGGTACTTCTGCCCCCGCTATATACGACAGCAATGCTACAATTGTTTCTTCAGATGGAAAGAACATTGTATTGTACATTTGGTACGACAATGAATATGGCTACAGCCATCAAGTTATCCGTTTGGTCAAATACATCGCAAAAGTTAGACGATTTACCTATTACTAAATATTTAGGCTTTGCCCGTTTTTTTGAAACCTAAAAATGGGCAAGGCTATTTTAAATATTCATTTTTATTAGCTATTTTAGATTTAAAATATGAATATTTATTCCATGAAGCTACCAGGTATACCTTTTATTCCCCGTTGGGTAGTTTTATGTGTTTTTATTTCCATATTAGATATCACTTTTTGTTTTTCCCAAAACGACAGCATTACAGATCACGATATTACTAGTCAAATCTGGATTGACCTGAAGCCTTCCTGGAAACTTAGCGAAAGAACCACGCTAAATACCCACATAAGTTACCGTACCTATCAACCGCAAACAGGTCAGAATTTTGTTACCAAGGCCGAGGCAGTATATGAGCTTAAAGATTTAAATTTAAAGAATCTAAAATTTGACCACGCCTTCACAGGAGGCCTTTCTTATTTTCTTATCGATAATTTTAATGACAGTAATGCCTTTGAGTACCGTGTTCACCAAGGTTATAAATTAAGTTTTCACCCTACCAGGCGTACGCAGGTAAAACAATATTTACGGTTGGAAGAGCGTTTCACCAATTTATTTCGGGACAATAGCTCCTTTGGATTACGGCTTCGTTACCGTATTCGCGGAATCATCAATTTGGAAGGGTTGATTTTTAGTGGGCAAAAGGGTTTCTATATCCCAGCCGACGTTGAGTTCTTTTTCAACATAAAAAAATCGAAACAAATTAATGATGTTATTAGGGTTTCGCCAGGGATTGGGTATGTTATAGATCCGAGTTTTAAGGTACAGTTCAATATAGGCTATCGCTATACCAAGCAGGAGTTCGACGAGCTTATTAGAACCAACGATATAATTTTCCAGCTTCGCGTCTACAAAACATTCCCTTTAAAAAGGGTTAATGAAATCCATCCGATGGAAACAGATTAGAGTTGATAAGTTTAAAATGGCTTAATCACTTTTTCTCAAATTCTAAACAATAAGTTAAGATTGCAGTCGTTAGCTGTAAAAAACCTAACTTTGCAAGCCCAAATTAACATTTTTAACGAATGAAGATGACGAGAAAGATTATTTTAACAGCAACCACATTAATTGTATTAACAATTTTTTCTGCCAACGCTCAAGAAGGTGACAAAAAATTATCGCTAACCGAAGGAAGTATAGACAATCAATTTGAATATATCTTCGAGGAAGCAAACAATTACCAAGACTACAAGGTAGTTAAGAGAAACTGGCTTTTGTTGCTTAAGAAAAACACCCTGGATTCTGTTGCCAGACTGGAAAGGGAATTAGCTTCTTCGGAAGAACTTACCGGAACGCAAAAAGCAAAGATCGATAGCCTAAACAAGCAATTGGCATCGACCAACGAGCAACTTACAAATGTAACCGAAGAAAAAGATAGTATTTCTTTCTTTGGTGCCCTCATAAACAAACCCGCCTACAAAGGTATCATGTGGGGAATAATAGCTCTTTTAACCTTAATTTTAGGATTGTTTATTTACAAATTTAAAAATGCCAATGTAGTTACTCAAGAAGCTAGAAAATCTTTAGCAGAATTGGAAGAAGAATACGAAGAGCACCGCAGAAAAGCTCTCGAAAGAGAACAAAAAGCACGCAGACAATTACAGGACGAAATTAATAAGCAGAAGTTAGCGAAGTCTAAATAATGCTCAAAAAATTTTTATGATATTGTTAAACTCCCCATTTGGGGAGTTTTTTTATATTACAGACATAAAACCATATCAATGTCGAAAAGAAAAAAAGCATCCTATACCCTTTTAATAATTATAGTTTTATTGGTAGCCATTAGACTTATCCTTCCCTACGTAGTAAAGCGGTATGTAAACGACACCTTACAAAACATCCCAGGATATTGGGGCTATGTGGATGATATTGATTTAAACTTTTACCGAGGAGCTTACGTGATACACGAATTAAAGCTCGATAAAGTAAATGGAGACAAAAGCATTCCTTTTTTGGACTTTAAAAAATCTGATATCTCCATTCAGTGGAAATCGCTTTTCAAGGGAAAAATAGTTAGTGAGATAGATTTATACCGTCCGCAGGTTACCTATGTTTTTGAGGAGCAAACCAAAGATACCGTGGAAACATCGGGTGAGGACTGGAGCAAAGCCCTAACCGATCTGGTTCCTATAGACATTAACAAACTTACCATTACCAACGGAAAAGTTGGTTTTCTTCAATTCAATAAAAGTCCAGATGTAGACTTGTTCATAGACCAAATAGATTTAAGTGCCACCAATCTCAGAAATGTAGTAAATCAAGAGGAAAAATTACCTTCCGAAGTACATTTAACAGGAGTGAGTATTGGCCAGGGAGCCGTTAAACTCGATGGGGAAATGGATTTGGTACAGCAGATACCTGAGATCGATTTTAATTTTTCTTTGGAAAAAGCTGATGTTAAAGCCCTTAATACTTTTACATTGGCCTATGCGGGAATTGACTTTGAGAAAGGGAATTTTGATATTTTTAGTGAAGTGGTTATCAATGATGGCTACCTAAAAGGCTATTTTAAACCGATTTTAACCGACACAAAAATTGTAGATGCATTTGGAAAAGAAAACAGCAACATATTCAAAAAGGCATGGGAAGGCTTTGTTGGGTTCTTTAAATTTATCTTTAAAAACCAAAAAGAAGACACCCTAGCTACCAAGATTCCTGTGGAAGGCGATTTAAACAATGTGGGGTCGAATATTTTTACTACTATTGTAGGCATTTTTAAAAATGCGTTTATTAAAGCTTACAAAAGTGAAATTGATGAAACCTTGAAGTTTCAAGATGCGAAAGAGGAAGAATAACGAGATAAAGATTAACCATGAGAATTGATATTATAACCGTACTCCCAGACCTTATGAAGAGTCCGTTTGAAGGCTCCATCATGAAAAGGGCCATTGAAAAAGGACATGTGGAGGTCCATTTTCACAACTTGCGGGATTATACCGCCAACAATTACAAAACGGTAGACGACTACCAATTTGGTGGAGGCGCTGGAATGGTTATGCTTATAGAACCCATCGATAAATGTATAAGCGGACTTAAGGCAGAAAGGAATTACGACGAAGTTATATACATGACTCCAGACGGCGAAACACTAAACCAAAGTACTGCCAATACACTTTCCTTAAAAGAGAATATCATAATTCTATGTGGCCATTATAAGGGAGTCGACCAACGGGTACGCGATCTTTTTGTAACCAAGGAAATTTCCATTGGGGATTACGTACTTTCCGGCGGTGAATTGGGTGCAGCCGTGCTCTGCGATGCAATTATTAGGTTGGTGCCAGGCGTATTAAATGATGAAACCTCTGCGCTCACAGATTCTTTTCAGGATAATTTATTGGCACCGCCAGTTTATACAAGACCTGCCGATTACAAAGGCCATAAAGTTCCCGACGTTTTATTGAGCGGAAACTTCCCTAAAATAGAACAATGGCGTGAAGACCAAGCTTACCAAAGAACAAAGCAACGCAGACCTGATTTGCTCGAAGATTAATTTTGTAAAAAATAAAGTGCAAAAGATTGTTTATTAACTAATAATGATTAATTTTGCATCCAATTTCAGATTAACCTCTGACGATAATCGTGAATGTTAACCTGAATCAACACATTATAAACATAGCACAATGGAAGCTTTAGTAAAATTTGTACAAGACGAATTTGTAGAAAAAAAAGAGTTCCCTGAGTTTTCAGCAGGAGATACAATTACAGTTTACTACGAAATTAAAGAAGGGGAAAAAACACGTACCCAGTTCTTTAGAGGAGTAGTAATTCAAAGAAGAGGTACTGGTACTTCAGAAACATTTACTATTAGAAAAATGTCTGGAACGGTAGGTGTAGAAAGAATTTTCCCTATCAACATGCCTGCATTACAGAAAGTTGAGATCAACAAAAGAGGTAAAGTTCGTAGATCACGTATTTACTACTTTAGAGGTCTTACCGGTAAGAAAGCAAGAATCAAAGAGGTTAGATCATAACCCTTTTACATATAACGTATCAAAAGCCTGCAAGTTGCAGGCTTTTTTTATTAACAATTGTTAATAACCTATGTTCGTAAATTGTTGATTAATAAATAGTTAAATATTTGCCACAATAACGGTTTTCGCCGTATATTAGCAATAGTGAAAGAAAATACAAGTTCTTTACTATATTGTTTTTAAGTGTCTCGATAACCAAACTATTTTTAATAATAGGTAGGTTGACAGAAAGTTTGAATTTTACTGGTTAAACAGTAAAGTCAGTGCCGAAAAAATTGAAACCGCGTGTTTTAAATTTTAGTAGGAATTAGAAACAAACCCGAAGCATCTTGGTTAGGTCTTGATTACATTATTGAGAAAACATATGGATGTTTCATTGAAATAGCGAAAAAATAAGTCGTGGATTTTCATTTTTGAAAACGCAAAAATTTAAGTAACTATTTCGAAAAAAGCCATATCAAAACATTTTATGTAGTGATATGGCTTTTGTTTTATCACTATTTTTATGTAATTGGTTATCATTCTATTATTCTAAAACTGTTTTAAATTGTATATTTGCCCAGTTTAATTTAAAATAAGTTCTTCAAATAAATGTCACAAAAACCAAAAATTCTTTACACTAAAACAGACGAAGCTCCAGCATTAGCAACCTATTCATGGCTTTCAATAGTAAAAGCATATACGGCGACATCCAACATAGATATTGAAACCAAAGATATTTCCCTTGCCGCACGTATCTTGGCTGTATTTCCAGACATGCTTTCTGAAGACCAAAGAGTGTCCAACGATCTTCAAGAGTTGGGAGAAATTGCTAAAACTCCAGAAGCTAATATTATAAAATTACCTAACATTAGTGCTTCCATACCTCAGTTAGAAGATGCTATCGAAGAATTACAAGCCAAAGGGTTTGCTATTCCCGATTATCCGCATGAGCCAAAAACAGAGGCAGAAAAAGAAATAAAAGCACGTTTCGACAGTGTTAAAGGTAGTGCTGTAAACCCGGTGCTTAGAGAAGGTAATTCTGACAGAAGAGCGCCAAAGGCAGTTAAGAACTACGCTAAAAAGAACCCGCACAGTATGGGTGCCTGGAGCGCAGACTCCAAATCTCATGTGGCCACTATGGAGAAAGGGGATTTTCGTTCGAATGAAAAATCGCTTACCATAGACCACGACCAGACCTTAAAAATTCAATTTGTTGGGGACAATGGTTCGACTAAAGTTTTAAAAGATGGAGTTAAAGTTCTAGATAAAGAAGTTATCGATGCCACTGTAATGAGCAAAAAAGCATTGGTAAACTTTTTGGAAGAACAAGTTAAAGACGCCAAAGAGAAAGATGTGCTTTTTTCCGTGCACCTTAAAGCAACCATGATGAAGGTGTCTGACCCCATTATTTTTGGGCACACCGTAAAAGTTTTCTTTCAAGAGCTTTTTGAAAAGCATGGAGATGTTCTCGACAAAATAAATGTAGAAGAAAATAACGGTCTTAACGATCTTTTGGAAAAAGTGGAAGAACTTCCTGAAGCTGAAAAGAAAGATGTTAAGGCGACCATTGAAAATATATTGAAAAAACAACCGGATCTTGCCATGGTTAATTCCGATAAAGGAATTACCAACTTGCACGTTCCAAGTGATATAATCATCGATGCTTCCATGCCAGCCATGATTCGTAATTCTGGGCAGATGTGGAATGCGGAAGGTAAAAGTCAAGACACCAAAGCTGTTATACCAGATAGCAGTTACTCCAGCGTTTATCAAGCTACCATCGATTTCTGCAAAAAACACGGTGCTTTCGATCCTACTACGATGGGAACTGTTCCCAATGTAGGTCTAATGGCTCAAAAAGCAGAAGAATACGGTTCTCATGACAAAACTTTTGAAATCTCTGGAAATGGAGTTGTTCAAGTTTTAGATGGTAACGGCAAAGTTATTATAGAGCACACAGTTGCAGAAGGCGATATTTGGAGAATGTGCCAAGTGAAAGATTTACCTATTCAAGATTGGGTTAAACTTGCTGTTAACCGTGCTAGGGCTACCAATACTCCTGCCATTTTCTGGTTGGACAAAAACAGGGCTCACGATGCAGAATTGATTAAAAAAGTAAATGTTTACCTAAAAGATCACGATACCAACGGTCTTGAAATAAAAATTATGTCTCCAGAAGAGGCGACTCATTATACATTGGCACGCTTAAAAGATGGTAAAGACACCATTTCTGTTACCGGAAATGTACTTAGGGATTATCTAACGGATCTTTTCCCTATCCTAGAAGTGGGTACCAGTGCAAAAATGCTTTCCATTGTTCCGTTAATGAATGGAGGTGGATTGTTTGAAACCGGTGCGGGAGGATCTGCTCCAAAACACGTACAACAATTCTTGGAAGAAGGTCACTTGCGTTGGGATTCCCTTGGGGAGTTTCTAGCATTGGCTGTTTCCCTTGAACATTATGGAAACGTAAATAATAATGAGAAAGCAAAAGTATTAGCCAATACGTTGGATGAAGCTACCGGTAAATTTTTAGAGGAAGATAGATCTCCGTCCAGAAAAGTCGGGGAACTTGATACCAGAGGTAGCCATTTTTATTTAGGTCTTTACTGGGCACAGGCGCTGGCAAAGCAAACGCAGGATACTGAGCTAAAAGAAGCCTTTACTCCAATTGCTTCAGAATTAACCGAGAAAGAAGCCGCTATTGTAGAGGAACTCAACAATGCACAAGGCCAAGAGGTTAATATCGGTGGGTATTACTTACCAGACAATGATAAAACAACAAAGGCAATGAGACCTAGCGAAACATTTAACGCTATCCTTGCTAAAATATAAGTTTACATTAAAATACAATTACAAAAAGCCTCCCGGTGTGGAGGCTTTTGTTATTTAATTACTAAAACTTACACTATTTCGTATAAATCCTACTATTTTTAGTGAAAAAAGAAAAAGAATGTCCAACTTATACAAAGCCTGCTTATTTTTTATATGCGGAATAGCTATCTCCTATGGTCAAAATAAAACAATTCTCAGCGGTGTAGTAAAAGAGGATTCCAGTAACGAAACCCTTATTGGAGTTAATGTGGTAATTCCCGAATTAAAAATTGGAACTACCACCAACGAATACGGTTTCTATTCCATTTCTGTACCTCCCGGAACTTATACAGTACAAATAAGCTATTTGGGATATAAAAATGGAGTAGAAGAGATCGATCTCACTGAAAATGTCAAGAAAAATTTTAACCTCGTAAATGATGCTGAAGAATTAGACGAAGTTGTTGTAGAAGAGGATATTGAGAGGATAAGTATTAAAAGTCCGCAAATGAGTGTTAATAACCTCACTACGGCTACCATAAAAAAAATCCCCGCTGTTTTGGGAGAAGCAGACGTTATTAAATCCATTTTACTCTTACCCGGAGTAAGTAATGCAGGGGAAGCTGCCTCGGGATTTAATGTAAGGGGTGGAGCGGCAGACCAAAACCTTATACTTCTGGACGAAGCAATAATTTTCAATTCCGATCACCTCTTTGGTTTCTTTTCTGTATTCAATCCAGATGCCATAAAAAACATCAAACTCTATAAAGGTGGTATTCCAGCACGCTATGGAGGGCGTGTTTCTTCCGTATTAGACATTTATCAAAAAGACGGTAACAGCAAAGATTTCCATATGACTGGCGGTATTGGCGCAGTAGCGAGCCGTTTATTGGCCGAAGGGCCAATTGTAAAAGATAAAGGCTCTTTTTTAATAGGAGCCAGAAGTTCTTACGCCCATCTATTTTTAAAACTAACAGACAATGAGAACTCGGCTTACTTTTACGATCTAAACACGAAATTATCTTATAAATTCGATCCAAAAAACAGTCTTTATATTTCCGGTTATTTCGGCAGGGACGTGTTCGATATTAACGATAGCTTCAATAACACTTATGGTAACGCTGTTTTCAACGCCCGATGGAACCATTTATTTTCAGATAAATTATTCTCGAACCTTTCTGCCATTTACAGCGACTACTATTACGGACTTACCCTCGATTTTGTGGGCTTTAATTGGAACAGTGGGATTAAAAACTTCAATTTAAAATATGATTTTAAACACTATATCTCCAATAATTTTAAGCTCAACTACGGAATCAATAACGTATACTACAAGTTTAACCCTGGGGAAATCGAACCAGAAGGCGAAAATTCTGGAGTAAACTATTTTAAATTGACGGATAAATATGCCAACGAATTGGCATTTTACATCGGTGCAGAACAAAAAATATCGAAAGATTTAACGGTAGAATACGGCTTACGCCAAAGTAGGTTCGACCGTTTAGGGCAAGACGAATTAAATGTGTACGAAAACGACAATCCAGTAATTTACAACGAGCAACAGGGGGTATATGAGAAAGCAACGCCTATAGATACGGTGAGTGCCAGTAGAGGCACTTCCATACAATCATTCACCAATTTAGAACCGAGGGTAGCACTCTCCTATTCTTTTGATGAAACCCAATCTGTAAAAGCCAGTTATAACAGAATGTCTCAATACCTTCATTTGCTTTCCAACACCAGCTCCCCGACCCCTTTGGATGTATGGACACCAAGCGGACCTTATGTGAAACCACAAATTTTGGATCAATATGCCATCGGTTATTTTAAAAACATAAATAACAATGATTATTCTATTGAAGTGGAATTGTTTTATAAATACATTAAAAACCGGGTGGATTATATAGACGGGGCAGATCTCATCGCCAACAATGCCATAGAACAGGTTATTCTTAACGGAAAGGCCAAGGCGTATGGAATGGAAATTTTATTCAAAAAAAATGTCGGGAAATTACAAGGTTGGGTCGCCTATACCTTGTCGGAATCTAAACAGAGAACCCCGGGAAGAAATGCAAACGAGCCTGGTATTAATAATGGAGAGTGGTATTTTACACCTTACGACAAAACCCACGATCTATCGCTCACTACCAACTATACCCTAAGCGATAAATGGAGTTTTGGAACCAATTTTATATTTCAAACCGGTCGGCCTACTACCTACCCCATTGGGCAATATCAATACGAAGGCGTTACCGTACCGAGCTACGGCCTTCGAAACAACAACCGCTTACCATTTTACAACCGTTTAGACCTTTCAGCAACCTACATTCCAAAGCCAAGAAAAAACAAAGGTTGGCAAAGTGAGTGGGTGTTTAGTATTTACAATGTCTACAACCGAAAAAATGCAGCCTCCATAACATTTAGGGAAAATGTGGAAGAACAACGAAATGAAGCAGTACAGTTGTCCATTTTTGGAATTATCCCGTCCATAACCTACAATTTTAAATTCTAGCATCATGAAAAAATTAATTATACTTATCGTTTCAATTTTTTTGTTTTCCTGTGAAGAGGTTATCGATGTAGATCTAGAGACCGCACCTCCGAGACTGGTTATAGAGGCTTCTATAAATTGGGTTAAACAAACCAGTGGAGCCAACCAAGAAATAAGGTTAACCACCACAGCTCCTTATTTTGATACCGAAGTACCCCCGGCAAACGATGCCGAAGTTTTTATCCTGAATGAAGGCGGGGAACGGTTCGATTTTTTAGAAGATGGCAATAGTGGATACTATATTTGTGAAGACTTTGAGCCGGTTCTTAATGCCACCTATTTTCTTACCGTGGTTTACGAAGGGGAAACCTATACTGCGGAAGAAACCTTACTCCCTGTTTCAGACCTCGAATATGTAACTCAAAATAATGGTGAAGTGTTTGGTGAAGAGTATATAGAACTCAAAGCATACTTTCAGGATCCAGCGGACGAAGAAAACTACTATTTCTATACATTCGATGCCGAAAACGATAATACGATTGACATTATAGAAGATCGCTTGGTAAATGGGAATGAAATCTTTGCATTCTTTGCCAGTGAAGAACTTTCCGTAGGAGACGAAGTAGACATTACCCTTTACGGAGTATCCAAAAGGTACTTCGCATTTATGCAAACCTTGTTGGCACAAACTGGAACCGATGGAGGTGGCCCTTTTGAAACTCAACCCGCAACCGTTAGGGGAAACATTGTAAACAGTAACGATATCGATAATTTTGCGTTTGGTTATTTTAGATTATCACAAACTGATCGATTTACGTATACAATTGAGTAATAATTTTTACTTTTGATGCATGAATTTTACGAAGACTACAGAACAGACATCCAAGTACGATCATCTTGAAAAAATGACGGTCAACGAACTCCTCACCAATATAAACGCCGAGGATAAAACAGTACCCCTAGCAGTAGAAAAAGAAATTTCTTCTATAGAAATGTTAGTAAACGCTATTGTTCCCAAATTGGAAAACGGCGGACGCCTTTTTTATATGGGGGCTGGGACCAGTGGTCGATTAGGTGTTGTAGATGCTTCAGAATGTCCTCCAACCTTTGGGGTTCCCTACGATTTGGTAGTAGGGATTATTGCTGGTGGTGAAGTAGCCATAAGAAAAGCAGTGGAATTTGCAGAAGACAGTTTAGACCAAGGTTGGAAAGATCTTCAGGAATATAATATTTCTGAAAAAGATGTGGTGGTTGGTATTGCGGCTTCGGGAACCACCCCCTACGTTATTGGAGCATTGCAGGAATGCAATAAAAATAATATTGTTACGGGATGCATTACCTGCAACAAAAACAGCCCTATGGCAGCAGAAGCCAAATTTCCTATAGAAGTGGTAGTGGGCCCCGAATTTGTTACGGGTAGTTCCCGTATGAAAGCCGGTACCGCCCAGAAATTGGTCTTAAATATGATTTCTACGGCAGTTATGATTCGCTTAGGCCGCGTGAAAGGCAACAAGATGGTAGACATGCAGCTTAGCAATCATAAATTGGTAGATCGCGGTGTAAGGATGATAATGGACGAAATTGCAGTGGACCGGGAAAAGGCTTCGAAACTTTTGGAAACCAATGGAAGCGTTCGTAGTGCCATAAACGCCTTTCAGAATGAAAAGAACGGATAGAGAGTTATTTTTAAAAAGCCTAAAGTACTTTGCTTATACCGTAGCCTTAATGTTTACGGCACCTACGGTTATTTATCAAGCATTTAAAAACCAGTCACATCCGTGGTACTGGCCAGTTTTAATTTTTGGACTTCTACTTGCCATAGGCGCAATAGTAATGGGATTTTATAGCCTAAAAGTAATTATGAAATCCTTTTTTGGAGGGAAATAGTTTTACCCAGTTTCAAAACTTAATCCTTTTTCTTAGAAACATTCATATTAAATTCAAATACATTCAAAATTGGTATTAAATTTGTAATCCCTTTTTAAACCAATAAGTAATCAACCTAAAATCGAATTTAATCATGAAAAAACTTATTCTCCTATGCGCTGTGGCGTTATCATTCTTCACGAGTTGTGAAACTGAAAATTCTGAAGACGTAACCCAAAACAGAATTTTTACATCCTATGAGATTCTGTACCTCCAAGACGAAGATAAAACCGTAGCAAAAGCCACATTTACGTTTGGCAATGCTTCTGGCACAAGACTTGAACTTTCAGAAGGGGCTTCGGTAACATTTAACGATAAGAAAATTCCATTTAACAGCCTATTGGGCAACTATGAGTTAGAAATGTCTGGTCTTGTGGAATCTGGAACTTTTACTTATACCGATATTGAAGGAAATACTTTCACAAACGAATTTGCAATCAAACCTATTGCTTTTGTCGAAAACGTACCTACAACTATCGAAAGAAGCAAATCCTATGATATTGATTGGATTGGAGATCCTGTTGGTAGCGGAGAATCTTCTGTAGTTGTTACAGTGGTTCCTAATAATCTTGGCCAGACTAAAATATTTATTGAAGCAGACGAGAATGCCGAAACGGTGGTATTGAATCCTACGGTATTAAGCGAAATAGATCCTCAACCAGGAAGATTATATATTGAAAGGAAGGATGTTTCCACGGAAATGGAATCTACTTCTGCCGGTGGCGTTTTCTATGGAAACTATAGAGCAACGTCTGTTCCCATTACAATTGAATAACACAATGATAGGGTTTGTATTTTACAAACCCTTTTTATTTTAAGGGAACTATTAAAAAATTAATCTCCCTTCGTATTTTATTTCTTCCATTATTCTGTAGCTGATTGTTAAACATAAAGTTTTGGATATTAATTTTTCACTAACTTGTGCTGGAAGAAGTAAGCACTTGGTTTGAATACAAAGAATTTCGATTGATTTGACACTTTGAACCTTACTTAAAAGTGTAAACACCCTAATCATTAAAGTAGTTTGAATAAAACTTCAAGCTAAAAATAATTAAAATTTCCAATTCATGAATGGTAACACAAACTTAGCTGTACTAATAGATGGCGACAATATCCCATCGGCTCATGTAAAAGAGATGATGGAAGAAATTGCCAAGTATGGAAACCCTACTATAAAGAGAATTTATGGGGACTGGACCAAGCCCAATCTTACCAAATGGAAAAATCTGTTATTGGAAAATGCCATAACCCCTATTCAGCAATACGGTTATACCACGGGAAAAAACGCTACCGATTCTGCTATGATTATAGACGCCATGGATATTCTTTATAGCGGAAAAGTGAACGGATTCTGTTTGGTGTCGAGTGATAGCGATTTTACCAGATTGGCCACTAGGCTAAGGGAAGCTGGAATGCAAGTAATTGGTATTGGCGAAAAGAAAACCCCAAGTCCTTTTATTGTTGCTTGCGATAAGTTTGTTTATATTGAAATACTGAAAAGTCATACAGAGAAGAAAAGTGACGATAACAAAGACAATCATAAACCCAACGTGGATGCCATTACGCGTAAGGAAATCAACTTAATCTCCACCACTATTTCCGACCTTTCTGACGAGGATGGATGGGCCTTCCTTGGTGACGTAGGCAGCCTATTGCAAAAAAAACAGCCCAACTTCGATTCTCGAAATTATGGGTTCGATAAACTGACCCCTCTAATTAAATCGATTGGAAATTTTGAGCTCGATCAACGGGTAAATGCCAAGAGCAAACACAAATTAATTTATGTAAGGAATAAAGAAAAGAATACCCCAAAGGTAAAAAAGAAATAAAAAATTTTAGGGACAGTAATATAAAGACCCAATGAGTCCAACCTATTCTATAATTTACAATGATGAATTTCTTCAAGAAGTTCTATTGAAAACTTTGTTGTAAGCTTTTTCATAGATTTCTTCATAACGGGGAACAATTTTATCGATATCGAAACTTGTGGCTTGTTCCCTGGCCTGCTTTTTGTAAGTATTCAAAGTGGTTTCCTCCTTTAAGATTTTTATGGCATTTTTGGTCATGCTATCCACATCACCCACATTGCTTAGATAACCACTAAAACCATCTTTATTCACTTCAGGAATCCCGCCTGTGTTGCTGGAAATTACGGGAACTTCATTTACCATGGCTTCCAGTGCCGCTAGACCAAAACTTTCCGTTTCCGAAGGCAATAAAAACAAATCTGAAAAACACAATATTTTATCAACCTCGTTGCTATTACCCAAGAAAACCACTTTCTCTCCAATTCCCAAACGATCTGCCAAAGCTTCTGCTCCTTCGCGCTCCGGGCCTTCCCCTACCATAATGAGTTTTGCGGGAACTTCTTTTTGAATGCCGTTAAATATATTAATGACATCTGGAATGCGCTTAACCTTTCTAAAATTACTGATGTGCGTAATAATCCGCTCATTTTCTTCCGCCATCATGCCGCGTTGGCAATCGGTAAAAGCTCGGTTATATTTAGAAACATCTATAAAATTCGGGATTACATGAATCTTGCGTTTGATATCGAAAAGACGTTTGGTATCTTCCTTTAAGCTTTTGGAAACCGAAGTAACCACATCTGATTTATTGATACTAAATGTTACTGCAGGCTTATAGAAAGGATGATTACCAACCAAGGTAATATCTGTACCGTGAAGGGTGGTGACAATGGGAATTTCGATCCCCTGTGTTTGTAACATCTTTTTGGCCATATAGGCCGCGTACGCGTGTGGAATGGCATAATGCACGTGCAAAACCTCAATTTTATGAAGCTTTATCATGTCTACAAGCTTGCTTGAAAGCGCTAGCTCATAAGGCTGGTAATGGAACAATGGATATTCTGGCACATTTACTTCGTGAAAATGAATTCTTCCTTTTAGTAATGCCAAGCGTACCGGCTGTTTGTATGTTATAAAATGAATTTCGTGACCTCTGTTTGCCAATGCCATCCCAAGTTCTGTTGCCACTACACCACTACCACCAAAAGTTGGATAACATACAATCCCTATACGCATATTTTTAATTTTCTGATATTTTCTTTGAACTAGGTCGCATTTTTATATTATAATTTACAACACATTTCGTCTTTTTTACCACCTTTCAATAGATTCGTAAATAATCTCCTGAATGACAGTACGGGTAGCTTCGGTAATTAATTTTCTATTCATCATGGTTGGGTACGTCCTGTTGGAAAGAAAAATATATACTAAACCTTCTGCAGGATCTGCCCATGCATAAGTTCCAGTAAAACCGCTATGCCCAAAACTCGTCATAGAAACGCAACCACAAGTAGGACCTACATCGCCCAATTGAGGCTTATCGAAACCAACCCCTCTCCTATTATCATTATCGCAATAATAGCAGGTATTGAATTTATCTAAAGTAGCTTCGCTAAAATACCGTTTACCACCATAATATCCTTTTTGCAGATACATTTGCATCATTTTTGCCAAATCGTTAGAAGTGCTAAACAACCCGGCATGGCCGCCTACACCTCCCAGCATGGCTGCTCCCATATCGTGCACATAGCCTTGTATGGTTTGGTACCTAAAATAATCATCCACTTCAGTAGGCACAATTTCACCTTTCCCAAATTTATCAAGTGGATTAAAGGTTGTATAATTCATCCCCAAAGATTTATAAAAATGGTCTTGGGCAATTTCATCCAAAGGTTCTTTATAATAGTTTTCCAAATATCTTTGAAGCAGTAGAAATGGTAAATCACTATATTTATATTCCAATCTCGGCAACAATTCGCTTTCCTTTATTTGTTGGATGATAGAATCCCGATAATCATTTCTAATATACAAATGATCGGCAACCTGCGTATTGAATTTCCTGCTAGGTTCTTCGCGGTAATATTTTTCTAAAGGTTTTTTGGTTCCGTCGTCCAAGGTATTTAGGTAAAAGGGAATCCATGGTTTTAAACGAGCATAATGCGATAAAACTTCTACCAATTTTAAATTAGCTTTATTGCTTCCCTTAAGTTCTGGTAACATTTCCCCTAAGGTAGTATCGAAACTAATCTCCCCCTTTTCCACTAATTGCATGATATTTGGCAACGTGGCCATAATTTTTGTTAGGGAAGCAACATCGTATAAATTATTGCTTTGCACCACTTCTGCATTGGCATCGTAAGCAAATTTGCCGAAATTTTTATTGTAAATAACTTTCCCATGCCGTGCAATGAGAATTTGACCTCCCGGTGTTACTCCAGAACGAATAGCTCTTTTCATTACAGAGTCCACTTTCTTTAAAGTTTCACTGCTCATATTTACCCGCTCTGGAACGCTGTACCCTAAACGGGAGAGAGAGTTGGTTAAAAAACCCCTGTTTTCCGGGAGTTTTACGTTGGCCATCACTGGTAGGCTCCCTTTGGAAGGAATAGCTCCAAAAATTATCTCTGCGGATTTTTCTTGGGAAATGGTATCGTTAAGGTAACTCACCACAATTCCTTCAATATTTTCGATACTCTGAAGGTCTAGAAGCGCATAAGGCTTTACAAAAACATCCAATATAACTTTGTGTGCCCTCGCAATTTCATAAATCCACACTTTTTCTTGATCGGATATGTCTGCGGTTTTCCAGGGGGTTTCAGTAGAACGGTGATGCCCAACAATAACTAAATTATAAGGCTGTAATGAATCTAATAAATCCCCAAGATTGTCACTCTTTACATAATCGACAATTCCATACTTTTGAAGCGTATTAACAAACGCTTCATTTTCGCCATCACCCAAACCAACGTATGCTATTTTTTTGTCTTCTAAATTCCTTACAGGTATTATTTGATTGTCATTTTTAGCTACTGTAATAGCATTTTCCATAACCTCTTCAAACAAAATTTTATCTTTAACCCTGTTTAAATCGCGATACAAATTCGTGGTATCTACCGGTTTATAATTGTTTAAACCGACCAAGTATTTCGCTTTAAGAACCTTCCTTACAGAATAAGCCAATCTTTCTTCAGTAATGACACCATTTTCGTAAGCTTCTTCAAGTTTATTAATCCCTTTTTCGGTATCATCGGAAATTAAAAGCATATCATTACCTGCTAAGAAAGCCGAAAGATCTACATTACCGGAATCGGCATAATTAGCTACCCCTTTCATTTCCAAGGCATCCGTAAAAATGAGCCCGTTAAACCGAAGTTTCTCTTTCAATAAATCGGTTACAATACCTTTGGACAAAGAAGACGGAAAACCTTCCCTAGACTCTAAACTAGGAACATTTAAATGGGCTACCATAACACTGGCAAGCCCTTTAGGAAATAATTTTTTGTATGGGTACAACTCTACACTATCGATACGTTCTTTATCGAAAGAAACGGTGGGCAAGGTTTTATGCGAATCCTGCGAAGTATCGCCGTGACCAGGAAAGTGCTTTGCATTTGCCAATACGCCCGCAGACTGCATCCCTTCCATAAAGGCCATGGCTTTTTTGGTAACTTTATCCCTATTCTCCCCAAAAGACCGGTTGCCTATTATAGGATTTTTAGGATTGGTGTTGATGTCTACATCGGGAGCAAAATTTATGTGCATCCCCAAACGTTTGGTATGCTCGCCTATGTGTTTTCCAACGCGACGTACCAAGTCGTCATCTTTTACGGCACCCAATACCATATTATACGGAAAGGCAAAAGTGGAATCCAAACGCATGGACAATCCCCATTCTGCATCCATGGACATGAGCATTTTTACTTTCGATGAATCCTGTAATTCGTTATTTAGTTTTGCTTGACGGTAAGGGCCTCCAGTGGAAAAAATTATTCCTCCAACTTGATTTTCAGCAACCAATTTTTTAACCTTTTCAATATGCTCATCGTCTCCACCGGAGAAAGCACGTATCATAAAAAGTTGGCCTATTTTTTCTTTAAGCGTAAGGGTATTGTAGACACTATCTACCCATTTTGCCTGTTCCTCTGAATCTTTTGATAACAATGGGTCTATCTGTTGACCGTTAATTTTTGAGAGCGCAAAAACAAACAGCAACACAAACAAACTTTTTCTCACAATCATGAATAAATTTTATTAAAAAGACAATCTTTCTTACAAAAGAAACTTAAAATTTTGAAAAAAACGACTGTTTTTACTTAAAAATATTAACCAAAAAGTTAAATTTTTAATTCATGAATCTGGCATGCCAGCTATCCCTAGCAGGTACTTCCCAATAGTTTTGATACTCTTCTTTATTGGTAACCAAATTATTAAACACAATGGTGTTTTGTGAAACAGCCCGATCCTTTGCCATTTTTTTAAAATCGATAAGGGGCTTGTAGGCGATAAAATCACCTTGTCTGTAGGAGACATTCATTTTATCGAGTAGATCGACGTTGTAATCTTTTTCGAGTTGTTGTATAAACCGCACCGAGGCATCGATAGAACAACCACTGGCAGCGTTAAACTCTTGATCTAGTGCTATAATTATAAATCTTTTATAACGTATTTCGAAAGAAGCTTTGAGATTGGCTCCGTGCGCCGTCCATTCCCCCAAAAAGCTTTGGAGTTTGAGGTTTAATTCTTTTATTTCTTCTTCAGTAAAACTTCTATTGGCCTGATAGATCCAGACCCTGGCAGATTCCGATAATTCGTTAAACGCTACAAACATTTTCTTTTAATTTTAAAAGATTCCTTTTTCATTTTTACCTAGAGATCCTCTGCGTTGGCTATGAGCTCTGCCACATCCATTACAGCAATTTCCCCTTCTTTGTCTTTGCCTTTTACCCCATCGGTTAACATGGTGTTACAGAATGGACATCCAGCAGCAATAATTTCTGGTTTGGTTTCTATAGCTTGTTCGGTACGCTCGATATTTATGTCTTTAGCACCTTTTTCGGGTTCCTTAAACATTTGAGCCCCTCCCGCACCACAGCACAAACCTCTCTTTTTACAGCTTTTCATTTCTACCAGTTCTGCTTCTAGCTTTTCTATTAACTCCCGGGGAGCTTCATAAACATCGTTTGCTCTTCCCAAATAGCAGGGATCGTGAAAAGTAATTCTCTTTCCTTTAAATTTCCCCCCTTCTATGGTTAACTTACCTTCGGCCAATAGCGAACGTAAAAATTGGGTATGGTGAACAACCTCGTAATCTCCTCCTAGGGAAGGATATTCATTTTTAAGCGTATTAAAGCAATGCGGACAAGCGGTTACAATTTTTTTGATTTCATACCCATTTAAGACCTCGATATTGGTCATCGCCTGCATTTGAAATAACATTTCGTTTCCGGCGCGCTTTGCTGGATCTCCCGTACAACTTTCTTCGGTACCCAACACTGCAAAATCTACATTTGCTTTGTTCAATAACTTCACAAATGCTTTTGTAATTTTTTTGGCTCTGTCATCAAAACTTCCGGAACACCCTACCCAAAATAAAACTTCTGGAGTTTTACCTTCCGCCATCATTTCTGCCATTGTAGGTACTTTAATTGTGTCGCTCATGTCCTAAATTTTCGCTTAATTCGCTCTTAATATTTTAAACTGTCACCTAAAAGCTAGGTGACAGTTTTATAGTTTTATCTTAATCTAATCGTGTTTTCCGTCGTCGAAAACCTGTATTTTCACTTGTTTATCAATTAAATCGGTGAATTTACCGTTGTATCTTGTTGCTTTTACCAAGTGATTATCAATCCAATGGTAATTACCTCCTCTAGGTTTACCCATAACCATTCCATGGTATTTAAACCCATGACGATTTAACCAATCTTCAGTAGTTTTTCTATGGTCTTCTGTTCGAGAAGTAAAGAAATAAATAATATGCCCTTCTTCAAACCACTTGTTAAGGGTTTTTAAAGCATCTGGATATACTTGTGCCGTAGCCATACGCTCTGGCTCCTCATTGGGAATATCATCGCAGATGGTTCCATCAATATCAATTAAATAATTTTTTATTCCCTTAGGCAAGACCGGACTTATATGTTCCCCGTCCTCTAATTTCTCGTTAAGTAATTTCTCAACTTCTTCTTTGTTCATTTTAAAGTATTATTTGTTGGTTTTAATTATTCGTTCTTCCAGTTCAATCTATCCATTTGGTTGTATGGCCATGGAGCTCCATTGTTTTCTACATTCCCCATCATATTATTTAGTTCCATTGGTGCCGCAGATTGCTCCATCACCAAATAACGGCGCATATCCATAATAATAGAAAGCGGATTGATACTTACGGGGCAGGCCTCTACACAAGCGTTACAAGTGGTACACGCCCAAAGCTCCTCCCGGGTAATATAATCGTCGAGCAGCTGTTTCCCATCGTCTACAAAAGTCCCATTGTTGTTATCTATATTTTTACCAACTTCCTCAAGACGATCCCTTGTGTCCATCATGATCTTTCTCGGCGATAGTTTTTTCCCGGTTTGACTTGCCGGGCATTCGCTCGTACACCTTCCACATTCGGTACATGTATAAGCATTCAATAGCTGTACTTGGTTTAAATCAATAACATCTGAAGCTCCAAACTTTTCTGGCTCCTCATCCATATCCCCTTCGGCTGGAGCAGCAAAAGGGTCTGCATCTGGATCCATCATCAATTTAACTTCATTGGTAACAGATTCTAAGTTTTCAAATTGTCCCTTCGGATTTAAATTGGCGAACCAAGTATTTGGAAATGCCAATAGAATATGTAAGTGCTTTGAAAAATATAGGTAGTTCAGAAATATTAAAATCCCGATAATATGAAGCCACCAGGCACTTCTTTCAATTAAAACAACGGTTCCTTCGCTTAATCCATCGAATAAAGGAACAAGAAACTGACTTATGGGAAAAGCCCCTGCTTGAACGTAATGTGGTGCTCCCATTTGTTGCAAGGTATAGTCGGCTCCATTCATTGTCAAGAAAAGAACCATCAATACCATTTCGAAATAAAGAATGATGTTTCCATCGTTCTTTGGCCACCCTTTCATTTCAGGATAAAAGAAACGCTTCAGTTTGATTATATTTCTTCGTAACCAAAAAACAATTACCGAAACCAATACTAGAAATGCTAAAATTTCAAAAGAACCGATAAGGACATCATAAGCTGCTCCGAGCGGCGCAAAAATACGGTGGGTCCCGAAAAGTCCATCGATGATAATTTCCAGTACTTCAATATTAATAACAATAAACCCTACATAGACGATAATATGTAAAAAACCTGCGATAGGCCTTACCACCATTTTTTGTTGTCCTAAGGCTATTCTGGCCATATTCGCCCATCGCTCCGATTTATTATCGGTACGATCGATAGCTCTACCAAGCTTGATATTTCTAATAAGTTTATTGATGTTTTTTACGAAATAGCCAATGCCAAGCAATAAAACAATTGCAAATAATATTTGAGGTATAAAGTCCATCTATTCTTCGTTAGTTTCTTTAGATTCTTCTTCTGGAGCTTCGTAAGGCTTTGCTTTTTTTCCGAATAATGAAAAATGAACATATCGCTTTGGATTCAATCGAAGATCCTCCAAAAGCAATTCCAATTCTGTGGAAGCATCTGTAAGATTAGTGTACAACTCTTCATCGTTCAACAATTTACCTACCGAACCGTCACCAGATTCAATTTTTGTCATTACATTATCAAGCTTCGCCATACTGCTTTGCAAATCTGCAAGTGCAGCGCCAATATCTGCTTTGGCCAAACTATCGCTCACATTGGATAGGTTGCTTGATAAATTATCTATATTGGTCAACGACCTGTTTAATTTTTCTTGATTGGTATTAAGAAGTTCTTTTAAAGTCCCCGAAGCTTCCCCAAAATTGGCAATAACCTTGTCGAGGTTGGCGATGCTGGATTTAATATTTGCGCGGCTTTCTTCATCTAGAATATCGTCTACCCCCACCATTACCGAATCGGCATTTTTAAGCAAGTTGTCTATTCCTTTTTGAAGTGGATTCAATTTTTGGCTTACCAGATCGGTAAGTCCTGGTTCTACATTACTTTTTAAAGTATCCCCAGATTTCGATTGCGGACTTCCGTCGTAAACAGGAATAACCCTTAAGCTCTTACCACCAATAATACCGGTGTCATAAATTTCTGCGATACTGTTTTTGGAAAACTGAAATTCGCTGTCCACTGTAAAAGTGATCACTAAATTACCTTTGCCATTTACAAAACTTATATCGTTAACATTACCCACCTGAAGGCCATTTATACTAACACCTGTGCCAGAAGAAACACCATTTACATTTTGGTATACAGCATAGTAGGTTCTGCTGGAGCTAAAAAGCTCATGTCCTTTTAAAAAAGTAAAGCCCAAAATAAACAAGACAATACCACCTACAACTATAATTCCGGTTTTAAGTTCCTTAGTTAATTTCAAAAGCTCTTTTTTTTTGTGTAAGCAACAAAATTAGAAATAATTTCTTAAGATTGGTTCTAATTTGACAGGGAATTGACCACTGAACTCACTTTTACTTTCTCACCACTTTTAAAGGCTACTATAAAACTACTCCTATAGCCTTTGTTAATAGCTTCTTGCTGCAATTGCTTCACAGCTTCATAATTCACGGTTTCCCCATAATAATATCGATAGACACTTCCTTCTTTTTCCCTGCTGATAGGTGATAGCCCCTTGAAATTGTAAGATTTGGTTTCAATAGAATTGGAGCCGGCGGCAATTTGAACCCTAAAAGTAACGCCAGCCGCAGTTTCTACTGAAGTATTTTTATTGGACACCGGCGGCAGGGAATGATCTTCCACCTCATAAGAGAAATCGCCTCCTACATTCTCATCCACATGTTTTTTATACTTTATTATGGCACTCGCTATAGAAGTGGCCATATCTGATTTACCCTTACTGGAATTTAGATAAGAGCCTTCTGGCTTATAGGTTAAAAACCCGGTTTCCACCAAAACACTTGGCATAAATGTTTGGTGCAAAACGATAAATCCCGCCTGTTTTACCCCTCTATCCACGCGTTTTAGCCTCCCTGTAAAATTATCCTGTATGGATTTTGCAAGGGAAATACTCTGGTCCAAGAACTCCTCTTGCATGATGGTTAGCCCAATAAAAGACTCTGGGGAATTAATATCGTATCCAGCATAGTTTACCTCATAGTCGTCTTCCAAATAAATTACGGAGTTCTCCTTTTTGGCAACCTCAAAGTTTCTTTCATTGGCATGCAGACCCAACACAAAGGTTTCGGTACCATGCGCACTTGAGTTATGGGAATTGCAGTGAACAGATACAAAAAGATCCGCTTTCGCCTCATTCGCAATTTTTCCGCGTACGTACAAATCCACAAAACTATCGTCTTTTCGGGTATAAATAACTTTTATAT
Source organism: Galbibacter sp. BG1 (assembly GCF_013391805.1). GTDB lineage: Bacteria > Bacteroidota > Bacteroidia > Flavobacteriales > Flavobacteriaceae > Galbibacter. The sequence continues at coordinate 337,942 of NZ_CP058364.1, forward strand.
TGGGATCCTGCTCCAAAATTGCCCCTACTTGCAATACAATTTTAAGCGCTATGTCTTTCTCTTTAAAACCGTTACCCATATTCCCTGGATCATGCCCTCCATGGCCGGCATCTAAAACAACCGTAAACTTATCGTTTTTGGATTGATTTTTGCTGAATGGAAATACAGGCTGGAACAAGCCTAGACCAAGTATTAAAAATAATGCACTAAAAAATCTATTCATAAAATAATAACGGTTTAAAGCTGTTATTTATTTGATTAAAATTTGTTAATCTATAACAAACAGACCAAAAAATATACGTATGTTTGGCACGTCAAAAACCGAGCCATTCTTTATACAAAAATAGGATTAAAAGCTTTGCAAGCAAAGAAACATAACATACTTTTAGCGCTGTTTTCTCTGTTTATCAGTGGTTTTTTTTATGCACAAGAAAGACCTCAAGTTCAAACCCTAAATATCGAGGCTCAAGAAGAAATTACTCCAAGAGACACTTTGAGCATAACCGCTCAAGACATCCTCACCAATGTCGCTGAAATAGACACTACACAAACCGATAGCATTGCAAAGGATTCTACCAAGCAAGGCTTTTTAAAAGGAAAAATAAATTATAAGGCCAAAGACTACATGAAAATGAGTCGTAAAGAAAAGAAGATCTATCTTTACAATGAAGCCGAAGTCTATTATCAAGATTACGAATTAAAATCGGGTATCATTGTTATAGACTACACCACAAACGAAGTATATGCCGGTAGAATAAAAGACTCTACAGGAGCGCTTATTCAACCTCCATATTTTAAACAGGGAAACAGTGTTATAGAGCCCGATTCCATCCGGTTTAATTTCGACACCAAAAAAGCCCTTATATTCAATTCGCGTACAGAACAATCTGTCGGGGAGGCGATGAATGTTTTTGCGGAAATCGTAAAAAAGGAAAACGATTCTGTTTATTTCTTAAAAGAAGGAAAAATCACCACCTCCGACGACATCGATGATCCCGATTACTATATTAGGGTTCGGAAAGGGAAATTTGTGCCCAACAAAAAGATCATCGCCGGGTTTAGTAACATGTATATAGCCGATGTTCCCACACCTATAGCCATTCCATTTGCTTATTTCCCGATGTCTCAAGAAAGGAGAAACTCCGGTATTATTATGCCAACCCCGGGACAAACCAATCAGCGAGGGTATTCTTTGCAAAACGGAGGATACTATTTTGCAATTAGCGACTATTTCGACTTGGCACTTCTGGGAGATTATTACACCAATGGAAGTTACGGACTGAGAACGGAAACCAATTATGCACAGCGCTATAAATTTCGAGGTGCTTTGCGTTTTCGTTATGAAAATAACGTAACTAGCCAAAGAGGTTTCCCCGATTATAGCAGAAGTACCATTTACAACATTCAGTGGAATCATAGTCAGGACGCCAAAGCGAGTCCGAATTCCCGACTTTCTGCCTCCGTAAACTTTGGTAGTAGTCAGTATTACCAGGATTCCTTTAATCAATTAAACACCCCTAACTTTCTTAACAACACTTTACAATCGTCGATATCGTACAATAAGACATTCCCGGGGACACCTATGGTGAATTTAAATGCAACAACTTCGATTCAGCAAAATACCCGCGATCAATCAGTAAACATGACGCTTCCTACTTTACAGGCCAGTATGGAACGTATATTCCCTTTCGCCTCTAAAGATGGTGCCAAACGGGGAATTATTCAGAATATAAATTTTCAATATAATTTTCGCGCAGAAAATCAAATTCGAACTATAGATACCCTTCTATTTAAATCTGAAATGTTTGACGATGCCAAGGTTGGTTTTCAGCACACCATCCCGATCAGTACAAACTTCAAAATATTTAAATTTTTCAGTACATCCGTAGGGGCAAATTACAACGAAGTTTGGCAGCTAAAGACACTTAAATACAACAACTACGATCCGATTCTAGAAGACACGCCAATAGATACCTTAAGTGGTTTTGAGCGCTTTGGGACCTATAACCTCAACGCGAGTATTGGTACCACACTCTACGGAACTTTCAATTTTGGCGAAGACAAAAAAGTTCAGGCAATCCGGCATACGGTTAGACCTTCTGTGAGTTATGGCTATACACCAGCCTTCGATCAATATTACGATCAATATATAGATGAAGATGGTGAAGTAGTACAATACACCCCATTTGAAAATGGTCTTTACGGAACACCCAGTTTAAATAATTCCAACAACATTGGGATGTCGGTGAGTAATGTAGTAGAAGCCAAAGTAAGGGACAAGGACACCACAGCTACCGAACCGAGAAAGGTGATGCTGCTGAACAACCTAAACTTTAGCACCTCCTATAATATCGTAGCAGATTCCCTTCCATGGAGCCCCGTTAGGGTAAGTGGGGGAACGCAGTTCTTTCAAAACAAAATGAACGTAAACTTTGGAGCTACCCTAGACCCTTATGCCGTTGACAACACCGGAACTAGAATTGACGTTTTTAATTATGAAAACGGAGGAAGTTTATTTAGAATGACCAGCGCCAATGTTAATGTGAGTTATTCCATTAACAGTAAGTTTTTTGAAGGGGAAGATGATGAGCAACAAACAGACAATACACAAAGTGGTGGTCGCGATGATGATTTATTTGGTAGGGCGCAAGACTTTAGTGACGATAGAACCTTCGCGAACGAAGACAACAAACCTACGGAAGATACCCCAACGGAAGCTTACCGAGGAAAGTTACCATGGGACTTAAGATTGGCTTATTCCCTCACCTACTCCAACTCCAACCGACAAAATGAGTTTACCAATAATTCTCTAATGTTTTCGGGAAATATAGACCTTACCCCGCAATGGAAGGTAGGTGTTTCCTCGGGATACGATTTCAAACAAAAGGGATTCACCTATACCCAGCTCCGTTTTGCACGGGACTTAAAAAGTTTTAGACTGAATTTCAACTGGGTTCCCTTTAGCAGCCGTGCGTCGTGGTTTTTCTTTATCGGAATTAAATCTTCGATGTTAAGCGACCTGAAATGGGAAAAACGAAGTGAACCAGATAAGCGATTGTAACAACTTAACTCCACCAAAAAACAACCATTTAAAACTAAGCAATATGAAAAAAATAATAAACACCGATAAAGCTCCAGCTCCACTTGGACCTTACAACCAAGCGGTATTGGCGAATGATACCTTATTTATTTCCGGACAGATAGCAATCGATCCAGAGACGAATGAATTATTGACTTCAGACGTGGAGGATGAAGCAAAGCAAGTGATGAAAAATTTGGAAGCTGTTTTAAAAGCTGCTGAAATGACTTTTGAAAATGTCGTTAAAAGTTCGATTTTCTTAAGCGACATGGGAAATTTCGCAAAAATAAATGAGATTTATGGCGCTTATTTTGATGAAGAAACTGCTCCAGCAAGAGAAACCGTTGCCGTAAAAACACTTCCCAAAAACGTGAATGTGGAAATCTCCATGATTGCGGTGAGGTAGTAATTGTAAATGCCATTACATAATTAGAATATCCCTTTGCTTAAACGGCTTTAATTTGCTGTTTTCTGGAGATAGCTCGGTAATTAAAATATCGACCTCAGCCATACTGCATATTTTATAGCGCTGGGCAGTATTTAGCTTTTCAGAAATAACAGGGGCGACTACTTTCCGGGAGGATTGGATCATTGCTTTTTTGAGCTGAACAATATCCCAATCGAATTCGGTTAAACCCGAATCGGCATCAATGGAGTTGGTTCCTAAAAAGCAAATATCAGCTTTAATATCTGCCAGAAACCTCAAAGTTTCCCCTCCTACAGCAATCTGGGAACTTTTGGAAATTTTACCTCCTACAAAAATCAGGTCTACGTTATGTTTGCTTAGCAATATACTGGCTACAGGTAGACTTGGCGTGAAACACGTAATATTAAGTTCGGGAGGAAGAAGTCTTGCAAGTTCCATATTGGTAGTCCCTCCTGTAAGCAATATAACCTGACCGTTTTTAATTAAACTAATTGCCTTATTTGCTATATGAGACTTCTGCTCTAAAGAATATACATCTTCTCTCCTTATATTATAATTATCAAATCCAAGTGAAATAGCACCACCGTGAACTTTTTTTAACTTGTTTTCTTTATGTAATTCCGTTACATCCCGTCTCACCGTATCAATAGAAACATTTAACATCTCAGCAATATCAGTAAGTAAGATTCTATTATGAATTCTTACTTCATTTAGAAGTACTTGTTTTCGTTCCGCTTTTAACATATTGTTAATAATAATGATTTCAACAATAAATATCCAATTTTAAAGAATATCCTGCAATATTTTCCGCAAAAAACAGCAAATAACAAACAAAAACTGCAAAAAAAAGCAAAATTTTATTTTTTATGCTTAAATTTATGGCACTTACAAACTGGTTACGTTATGGTTTTTTAACAAATTATACATCGTAACAGCAAAAGCATAAGTGTTAAACTGACTTAAAAGCATTCTAATTATGACAAAAAAACTTAGAAAATTAATGCTGTTTTTAACCTTTCTCTTTACCATATCAATTTGGGGGCAAAACAAAGAAATAACAGGAACGGTCTTCGATCCCGACGGAGTTCCTATCCCTGGTGTTAGTGTTGTGGAAAAAGGCACACAAAACGGAATTAGTACAGATTTTGACGGTAATTATTCGATACAACTGTCTACGGATGATAACCCAGTACTCGTATTTTCATCTATTGGATACGTTACCAACGAAATACCAGTAAAAAACCAGAATTCCATTAGCGTAGAGTTAAAACTAGACGTTACCGGATTAGACGAAGTCGTAGTAGTAGGTTATGGAACCCAGAAAAAGAAAAATCTTACTGGGGCCGTTGCAACTATAGACAGTGAAGTGCTGGACTCCCGCCCAATAACAGACGTAGCTAGAGGACTGCAGGGCGTATCTCCTGGTTTAACCATTACTACTCCAAGTGGTCAGATCGGACAAGATCCTGTAATCAGATTAAGAGGTTCTGTAGGTTCACTCGGCACCGGCGGTGGTGCTCAACCACTTATTTTGGTAGATAATGTGGAAGTACCAAGCCTTCAAGCTGTAAACCCAGAGGATGTAAAGGATATATCAGTATTAAAAGATGCAGCTTCTACGTCGATCTACGGTGCTAGAGGAGCTTGGGGAGTTATTTTAATAACCACTAAAAATGGTAATCGTGAAAGAGCACCAACAATAAGCTACTCCAACAACTTCTCATGGGCCACACCAACAAACACACCCACGGTTGCACCTGCCGCAGAGGGAGCAGAAATGGCCTTTTCAGCGGTTAACAGGCGAGAACCATCTTTAGATTCATATCCGTTTTTAGGAATGGCTGTAGATCAAACTGCAATTCAAAAAATGAGAGAATGGGAAGAACTTTACGGAGATCAAGATTTAGGTATGGAAATGGTTGAAGGTAGGGATTATGAAATTAGAAATGGACAACTATTCTTTTACAGGTCTTGGGATCCTCAAGAGCTTTTTGTAAAAAAATGGGCTTTACAGCAAAAACACGATGTCACAGTTTCAGGTGGTAGCGAACATACCAATTATTACTTAGGTTTAGGATACTTAAATCAGGGAGGGGTATATCAAACCAATCCAGACAAGTACGAGCGCTACAATATCAACCTTAGTATTAACACGACCGTTACGGACTGGATGGATATAAACGCCAAAGTATTAAATACAAACTCCTTAACAACTGAACCTTTCAACTTCGGTTCTTCCAGATACGATGCTTGGTACTATACCACGAGGTGGCCTGCCTACTATCCTTATGGAACGGTTGATGGGAAGCCTTTTAGAAATCACATTTCGGAAGTGGAACAGGCCAAAATGAATGAAAACAATTATTCGCTTTCTCGCTTTAATATCGGTACGGTGTTAAAACCAGCTAAAGACCTTTCCATTAACTTTAATTATACCCACGATAGAGAGGAAGAACACGAGCACCAAACAGGGGGAACCCTATATGCCTATAACTTTTGGGCACAAGGCGCGGATTTCTCATACGTTCCTTACTCCAGTCCATCATATAATAGGGTGCAGTACAACTCTGAGTGGAGCCGAAGAAACACGGCCAAGTTATTTGCTAATTATAGCACATCTTTTGATGAAAAACATGAATTTAACTTTACCGCAGGAGGAGATTTGGAAGAATATGAAGATTGGTTTCAATATTCTCAAAGAAGAGATTTACTGAATCCCGATCAAGGAGAACTTAATCTAGCGACAGGTGATCAATTCGTTGGCGGAGATAGGGATAAATGGACTACACTAGGTTTCTTTGCTAGAGCGAACTATAGCTATAAAAACAAAATTTTATTGGAGGTGAATGCACGATATGATGGTTCTTCACGACTCTCTAGCGACAAAAAGTGGGGTTATTTCCCATCCTTCTCTGCCGGTTACGTCATTACTGAAGAAAAGTTTATGGAGAGCCTAAAGCCTACTTTATCTTTCTTTAAATTTAGAGGTTCTTATGGTTCCATTGGAAACCAAAACACCTATCTCTCCAACATATATCGTCTCATGTCTCCAGATTCTTCGGGCTGGCTAATCGATGAAGAAAACCAAGTTTCGGTTAGTACTCCTGGCCCCATACCATCATCCCTAACATGGGAAACCGTTACCACGCTAGATTTTGGATTCGATGCTAAATTCTTTAATGATAAGCTTGGAATCATATTCGATTGGTATCAGCGAAAAGTAAGCGATATGCACAGTCCTGGGGTTACGCTACCCAATACTTTCGGAACTTTTTCTCCAACAAGGAATTATGGAGAAATGCAAACAACTGGCTGGGAACTTGCTGTAAATTTTAGGCATCAATTTAAAAACGGACTGAATATTAACGCAACTGCTACGGTAAGTGATTTTAAAGAAGAAATAACCAAATATGCCAATACTACCAAGGGCATTTATAGTTATTATGAAGGTAAACAGTTAGGAGAAATTTGGGGTTACGAAACCGATCGCTTTTTTACCGAAGGAGATTTCAATGCAGATGGCACTTACGCCGATGGAGTTCCTAGTCAGTCACTTTACGAAACCAACGGCTGGTTTCAATATGGCCCTGGAGATATCAAATATAAAGACCTTAATGGAGATGGAGTGATAGATTATGGTTCTGCTACCACAGGAGATACAGGAGATATGAAAGTTATAGGAAACTCCACTCCTCGATACCAGTATGGTTTCCAATTTGGTGCCGACTGGAAAGGATTTGACTTTAGCTTTTTCATGCAAGGCGTAGGAAAACGAGATTTCTGGGCAAATGGTTCCGTTTTTATTCCGGGATATCGTTGGGCAGAAGGTTGGTACGAACACCAGCTTGACTATTGGACCCCCGACAATCCGAACGCCTATTACCCAAGACCAAACGATCAACAACAATCCAATGGTTCTATGAACTTCTTGCCACAAAGTAAGTATCTATTGGACCTCTCTTATTTAAGAATGAAGAACTTAACCTTCGGGTATACCTTGCCCCAATCGTGGTCTTCTAAAGTTGGATTAGAAAGATTTAGGGTATATTTTAGTGGTGAGAACCTTTTTGAATTTACTGGGGCACAAATTCCGGTAGACCCAGAGGTAGATTATACTACAGCTGGAATAAACGATACCTCAACTTATGGAAGGGTTTATCCTTACCGAAGATCACTTTCATTCGGACTTCAACTAACATTCTAATTTATAAAGACGTAAAATGATGAAAAATTTATATATCAAAACATTCCTATTTTTTTGTTTTCTTTGTTTTGTTGGATGTGAAGAATACCTAGATCAACCTCCACAAGATCAATTAACAGATGAAACCTACTGGACGAATGAGGGTAATGCAAAAACCTTCGCATTCGGCTTCTACACCCCCTATTTTAGAGGATACGGATCTGGATTTACATGGGGAAATTACTTTTCCGGACAATCTTTAAATGATGATTTTGCACCGACTAATCCCCCGCAGTTCCAACAACAAGTTCCTGCTTCAGGAGGTGGATGGTCTTTCTTTTATGTTCGAAAAGCAAATATCTTTATAAATAGAGTACAGACAGTTCCTATGGAGCAAGAAGCCATTGATCACTGGACAGGAATAGGAAGATTTTTCCGAGGCATGGAATATCATGATCTTGTTAATAGGTTTGGCGATGTCCCGTATTATGAACAAGAGCTGGGGGAAGACGACTCAGAGTTATTGTACAAAGAAAGAGATGATCGTTCATTTGTAATGGACAAAGTACTGGAAGATTTTCAATTTGCAGCAGGAAATGTTCGAAGCAGTGTTGATAACCCTGGACAAGAAGTAAATAGAGATGTAGTGCTTGCATTTATGTCCAGAATTTTCCTGTTTGAAGGAACCTGGCAGAAATATCATGAAGGAAATTCGACCAAAGCAGCAGAATATTTAGAAGCTTCCAAATGGGCTGCAGAACAGATTATAAATAGTGGTAACTATTCCTTAGGTAATTACAGAAGCGTTTTTAACTCTTTAGACCTAGGGGGGAACCCAGAAGTAATTCTTTTTAGGGAATATGCCGTGGGTCAACTTACTCATTCTTTAAACAGTTACGTAAATAAAGAGTCACAAACAGGAGCTTCAAATGACGCAATTCAGACCTATTTGTCTAGCGACGGTCTTCCTATAGAAATTTCCACTAGCTATCAAGGAGATAAAGGAATTGAAAATGTTATGGCAAATAGAGATCCTCGTATGTACGGAACTTTTGTCGAAGATAGTTTACGGATAAGAGGAACGGTAAGCAATTTCTCTACAACAGGTTTTTCTGTCCTTAAATTTTTAAATGAAGATATTATGGACTCCCCGGAAGGAGTTTCAAATCAAAATCCCACAGATGCACCAATTATAAGATATGGAGAAGTATTAATAAATTATGCTGAAGCCGCAGCAGAACTGGCAACCGTCTGCGGGCCTTCTCTATCTCAACAGGACATTGATAAGTCTATAAACGTATTACGTGACCGTCCAGGTGTAGAATTGCCACATCTGGAAGTATCTGGAACCGCGGTTTCTGTGAACGGCACAACTTACGACGACCCTAATCGAGATCCTAGTGTTTCATCAATACTTTGGGAAATTAGGAGGGAAAGACGAATTGAACTCATGATGGAAGGTTTTAGATTGGATGACTTACGTAGATGGAAAAAATTGGAATATACAGATATGCTCTCAAATACAGATATTAATCGTGGAGCTTGGATTGTAAAATCTGAAGTGCAAGCCAGATATCCTGATAGCGATTTATCCAGTTTAACCCTCACAGAAGGGGAGCAAGGATATCTTATTCCAGCCGCTGCAGCAGAATCTGCTCGTACTTTCGATAACCCAAGAGTCTATTTGAGTCCGATCCCTCTGGATCAAATTAAACTTTATAGTGATCAAGGGGTGGAACTTACACAAAACCCCGGATGGTAATTAATTTGAATTTAGTTATCTTTAAAAGTTCTCTGGCTGCGTACCAGAGAACTTTTTATTTTTAACTAAATCATATCCTCTCAAACCTATATACTCATTTAACATCGCAATGACATACAAAAACATTAGAATTACTTTATACCTTTTTTTTATTGTTGTTTTAACTTCCTGTAAAACCACAAATAACACCCCCTATTATTACCATAAGGATGGTATTAAAACCTCCAATAACAAATGGGATGCTAAAACGCCCTACAACATTGAAGAATTTAGAGCTGCATGGATCGCTACAGTAGCCAATATAAACTGGCCCAGCAAACCCGGGCTTTCCAACAAAGAACAAAAAGAGGAAGCAATCGAGCTTTTAGACTTTCTGGCATCTCATAATTACAATGCAGCGGTTTTTCAGGTAAGGCCACAATCGGATGCCCTTTATGAAAGTAATTTAGAACCATGGTCGTATTATTTAACCGGGGAGCCAGGAAAAGCCCCTGTCCCTTTTTACGATCCGTTGGAATTTTGGGTAGAAGAAGCCCATAAAAGGGGAATCGAATTGCACGTTTGGCTAAACCCTTACCGTGCCCACCATACGCAAGGCAAAGATATTTCTGAACAATCCATCGTAAAAACAAAACCGGAATTGGTAGTAAAGTTGGAAAATGGAATGTATTGGCTAGACCCCAGTCTGGAGGGCACTAAAGAGCATTCTCTTGCTGTGGTTAAAGATATTGTTTCGCGTTATGATATTGATGGGGTTCATTTTGATGATTATTTTTACCCCTACGATTCCTACAATAATGGTAAAGATTTTCCGGACGAAAAAAGTTATACTGCCTATTTAAAAAGTGGCGGAAAGCTCAGCCGAAACGATTGGAGAAGGGAAAGTGTAAACGACTTTATTAAAAGGGTCTATAAAGTTATTAAAGACGAAAAACCTTTTGTTAAATTCGGATTGAGTCCGTTTGGAATATGGAGGCCTGGCTATCCTGAATCTGTAGTTGGCTACGATCAATACGACAAACTTTACGCAGATGCCAAACTATGGCTCAACGAGGGTTGGATTGATTATTTCTCACCCCAACTCTATTGGACCATCAATAAAAAAGGACAGAGCTTTCCAGAACTTTTAGGATGGTGGCAAAGAGAGAACACCCCGAATAGACATTTATGGCCCGGAATTAAAATAGACCATGGTGGAGACGCAAGGAACATTGATGAAGTCATTAATCAAATCATGATTACGCGAGGAATGCTACCAAATAGCAAAGGAACCGTTCATTGGAGTATAGGTCCGCTTATAAAATACGATTCCCTTTCAAATGCTATTTTAAAAGAGCCCTATTCATTTAAAACCTTGGTTCCTCCAAGTCCTTGGCTAGACAATATGCCGCCCGAGCAACCAACAATTAACATTACTCTTAAAGACAACACTGCCAATATAATTTGGAATCACCCAAATAAAAATGATGTTTTTCGATATGTAATTTATCTTAAATATGAAGGGAAAAAGTGGGAACATCAAATTTTTAATGAAGATGATATTTCAACATCTGTCCCATTTAAATTAGAAAACAATGTTTTACTCGAAAAAATAGGGATCACCGCTGTAGACAGAACGGGAAATCAAAGTTTGTTTTTGGTGGAAGACTTGAGCAAAATATAGTGTATAAAAAAGGGTTGCTTTGTTATAAAACAACCCTTTTTTAATTTGTTATATTATTTGACTACCCAAACAAAACTGATTTGTGATAATCTACCAAACCATCAATCGGTCTTCTTAACACCTTGCCTAAGGTAAGCCCATGTTGGTTCAGTTGTTTGTTTAATTCTTCTTGCAAATAGTATGCTATACTTCCAATAAAATGCACTGGAACATCTTTAGCTTGCTCGTATTGGGTAATGGAATTTTCAATAAAAAGGTTCATGCCTTTTTTAATCAGGGCCTGGCAATAAGCTTCATCTTTATTTTGAATCAAGAAACGCGCAAAAGTTGCCAAATAGGTATTCGGATTTGGTTGTTTGTAAAGATGGTTTTTAATGCTATCTTCTTCCAAATCGTATTCACTCGCAAATTTTACGGCTAATTTTTCCGGAATTTTATGGTAGTAATAATCCCTTAAAAGCTGTCTTCCGAAGTAATTTCCGCTACAATCATCCATTAGAATATAACCGAGGGAGGTTACTTTTTGAAAAAGCTCCCTTCCATCCCAATAACTGCAATTGGAACCCGTACCCAAGATACATACAATAGCGTGCTGTTCTGGCTCTACAGTTGCGTAGATAGCTGCATAAGTATCTTCTTTGACTGAAATTTTTGCATTTGGAAAATAGTCGGTAAAAATTCCTTTTAAAAACTTACGCATTCTTTCGGTACCACATCCAGCTCCATAAAAATAAAGCTGAGTGACCTCTTTGCGGTGTTTGTAAAGCTCGAAATTATTGGCTAAGCGTTCGTTTATAATTTCACTTGTTAAAACCTCTGGACTCAACCCTAAGGTTTTTGTGACAAATAGTTTATTACCCTCTTCATCCAATGCGATCCAATCAGATTTTGTTGCACCACTATCTACAATTAAAATCATACTTTAAGTTTAAGTTAATAGCCCATTGAGAAACATTAAGCCTGCTTAAGGTAAACTATTGGCAGGATGTAAGCCTTGTTAGAGGGGCTTACACCTATACCAATAATTAGCAATTAGTTAGTTTGTTAGCAGCTCTTAATAAAGAAATCTTTTGGAGAAAAGACTTCATTTCCTAGACGCTGTATATTATAATGCAGTAATGTATTCTGCTAAATCTACTAATTTATTTGAGTATCCCGTTTCGTTATCGTACCAAGATACTACTTTGAAGAATTTAGAGTTTAATTCGATTCCCGCATCGGCATCGAAAACACTCGTACAGGTTTCCCCAACAAAATCTTGAGAAACTACAAGCTCATCTGTATAACCTAAAATACCTTTTAATTCATTTTCAGAAGCAGACTTCATTACTTTCTTAATTTCTTCGTAAGAAGTCTCTTTTTCCAACTTCACAGTTAAATCCACTACGGAAACATCTGCGGTTGGAACTCTAAAAGCCATTCCTGTAAGTCTACCATCCATAGCTGGAATTACTTTTGCTACGGCCTTAGCAGCTCCTGTAGAAGCTGGTATAATGTTTAATAAAGCACTACGTCCACCTCTATAATCTTTTCTTGAAGGACCGTCTACTGTTAATTGAGTAGCTGTTGTGGCATGCACTGTTGTCATTAAACCTTCTTCGATACCGAAGTTATCATGTAGCACTTTAGTAATTGGCGCTAAACAGTTAGTTGTACAAGATGCATTGGAAACAATTTTATCTGAAGCTTTAGCATCTTTGTGGTTTACACCCATAACAAACATTGGGGCATCTTTGGAAGGTGCAGAGATAACTACTTTTTTAGCTCCTGCATCTAGGTGATATTGAGCCGTGTCTAAGGTTGTAAAAATACCTGTACATTCTGCAACAACATCTGCTCCAACAGCATCCCACTTTAAATTTTTAGGATCTTTTTCTGCAGTAATTCTGATGGTTTTTCCGTCTACTACTAGATTTCCATCCTTTACTTCGATTTTTCCATCGAATCTACCGTGTACAGAATCGTACTCCAATAGATATGCTAAGTGCTCTACATCCAATAAATCGTTTATTCCTACAATTTCTACGTTTGGTCTATTTACGGTGGCTCTAAAAACCAATCTACCGATTCTACCAAATCCGTTTATCCCAATCTTAACTGTTGACATGTTATTCTAATTTTTAATTATTAATAAAAGTTTATACCACGATGTGGTGGTGTATTTCCAACAAAAAGCCGGAAGGTTGATTAAGTATTTGTTATTATGTTGACATGATCTCGCAAACGCGCATAAGTTCTGCATCGATGGTAGACTTGCCTTTTATGGCATCTTCAATAGGGGTTAAAACCATTTCGTCCTTAATGATACCTACCATTAAGTTTGATTTTCCTTCCATTAAAGATTCTACTGCACGAACTCCCATTCTACTGGCCAACACACGGTCGAAACAAGAAGGAGAGCCCCCTCGTTGCATATGCCCCAATACGGAAACCCGAATATCATAATTTGGTAAATTCTCTTCTACATATTCGGCCAGTTCAAAAACATTTTTCCCTGTTTTATCACCTTCCGCAACTACTACAATACTAGAGGTTTTTCCGCTCTTTCTACTCCTTTCCAAAGAATGAAGCAGTCTATCGAGACCTAAATTTGCTTCAGGAATTAAAATTTCTTCAGCTCCTGCCCCTACTCCAGAATTTAAAGCAAGTTGCCCGCAATCGCGCCCCATAACTTCAATAAAAAATAATCTGTCGTGAGAACTGGCAGTATCCCTAATTCTATCGATCGCATCTACCACGGTATTTAAAGCCGTATCGTAACCTAAAGTAAAAGTTGTACCATCAATATCGTTATCTATAGTACCTGGAATACCAATAACAGGATATCCAAATTCTTCGTTAAAAACAACACCTCCTGTAAAGGTACCATCCCCACCAATTAACACCAAAGCATCTATTTGATTATCCAATAATTGTTTGTGTGCTTTTTGCCTTCCTTCCTTGGTCTTAAATTCTTTCGAACGGGCAGATTTAAGAACGGTCCCCCCTCGATTAATTATATTCCTAACACTTCGTGCATCCATAGGCTCCATATCGCCTTCAATAAGACCTTGGTAACCTCTATAAATACCAACACACTCTATGTTATGGTAAGCGCATGTTCTTACTACTGCACGAATGGCAGCGTTCATTCCTGGAGCATCTCCTCCAGACGTCAAAACTCCAATTTTTTTGATATTCGTAGACATTTAGTTTTAATATTTGGAACGTAAAACTACCAAAGAATTTTCAATTTCTTCATATTGTTTTCATTAAAAATACAATAATGAAAGTTTCAATCGTTTTCGTTGCTAAATTCTTAACAAATACGTTATTTTATTTTATAGGCATCTTCCGAAATAAGTGATAATCGGCGTTATTTTATACCAATCTGACAGAATTTTTGAATGTAATTAAGAAAGTTGAAATTGAAAAAAACGAAAAGTAAGATTTTACGAAAATCGCATCTCCTTTTTTAGGTCGGAAATTAACTGGATTCCTTACGTTTTACCGTTTTGAAATTCACCAAACCGTTACCCATGGAATCCTTGTCATCATCTGTACTTTTTTGAGGCACTTTGCTCCTATCTTTTTTAGGGTCCCCCTCTATGATTTTCTTAATCAATTCCCTGAATGTATCAAACTCTACTTGATAAGAAATACCTACCCCTTGGGTATATCCTTGTTGTTGGGCGAAGAATTGCTGAATTTCGTTTTCTCGATTAAAAATACGTGCCGTTAGACTTCCTTCTTCATTCAATAAAACCTGAATTTCCACATCTCCCGCCACGACGGTTTCGGAAACGCCCCCTACCGGAACCCCAATTTTTCCGTTGATGAGTATGCGATCGCTTATTTGCGTGGAAACCGTTACCCCTAACCTATCTTCGGTAACAAAATCTAAATCTGGATTACGTTCCCCTATTTCATAAGAAACACCCACATCGAACTTACCGTCTCCAGAATTGAGCACTTGATTGAATAAACTCGAAGCCGTTTGTACCAAGTTCCCCGTTACAGCAGTTTGATTGATGCTAAGCTCGTTTAAAAACACTCCTTGCGACAATAGGGAAAATGCCTGTAACTCCCGCTTGGCATTATCGTCTAGGTGATATTGCAGTTCTTGGTTAATAACAGCATTTGTCGAAGGGAAATTAATCTCGTAATCCAAAGACGGCTTTAATAATTGGCCTTGCAGGGTTATTATTACATCGGTCTCAATTTTACGGGTGTATTGCGAATTATCGAGCAACACAGCAGGGTTCGCGTACAAAGAGTATTTAGCAGCAATGTTCATATCCACATCTTCCAGAGGGTCACCTTCCCAAGTAATCGTTCCTCCAGGTTCTACCACAAAACGTTTGTTTATAAAGCCTCCATATTTAAATAAGTATTCCCCCGTATAGGTAATAAAGTCACCATACATTTTAAACTTCCCATTGGTGTTAATTTCAATTAGAAGGTTTCCAGCACCTGTTCCTTTAAGAGTACTCCTTGTTTTTTGATCTACCACAATTTCTATTTGAGCATCTGGTGTTACATCTAAATCGAATTGCATTTCCACCCCTTTGACTTCAGCTAATTTTTTGCGCGCAATTTCATCTTTGGACTGATTCTTATTGATGAAATTTATGAAAGAAGTATCCCCTACATCGGTAATATCGCTTACAGGAATAACAAAATTGGTGCCTTCTTCTGTTTTTGCGTTTACTTCAATATTGATTATTTTATTGGTGAGCCCATAAATTTGAGCATCCCCGCTTATAAATCCGGTTCCATAATACAGGGATTCTTCTTCCCCCTTCGTATTCAGCACCAAAAACTTTTCGTCATTTGTATCCAAATAAAGATCTAAATACCAATCTTCAAAATGATCGTAGGTTATAGAACCGTTGAGCGTAGCATTGGTTTTAAAGTTGGTATCTATTAATCCCACTTCCTGAAATTCGAAAGAACGGCCTTCCAAGTTTACATTGGCAATTTTATCGAAGTCTAAATCTACGTTCAGATAGGGTATTTTTAACCCACCATCGGTAATTTGCAGTTCGCCTGCCATGTCTGGATTATCGGCGGCTCCTGTAATTTTAAATCCTCCGGAAGCAAATCCGCGCATATCGCTTATTACATCCCCTCCAAGCGGACTCAAAGCTTTTAAATTGAGATTTTCCAATGTTGCCCTTAAATCCAGCTGCGGCTGTTTCCCGGAAGCATTGATATCCCCCAGAATATTTAATGATTCTACATCGTTGTTTATAATCTTTGCGTTCACTCCAAACTGCGTAAGGTTATCGTTCCCTAAAATGGAAAGAAATAAATTTCCAAGCGGCAACTCGTTAACCATAAAATTGGAAATCTTAACGTTGGAGGATGGTGTATAACTATTGTCCCGTTGTAAGATGTTCAAATATCCATCCACCATTCCGTTGAGTTTTAAACTATCTATATCGGGGATGATTTTTTCCAACGTAACTTTCTCGAATTCCAAATCAATGTCTTTGTAGGTACTATCAATTAGCGTTCCTTCCAACCGGATTTGCTCCTCTTGATAATTCATTACAACTTGGCTAATATTAATGGTATCGAGCGTTTTACTAAAACTTACTTTATTACTGGAGTTGTTGTCTTCATTAATAACCCAATCACGCCCTTTAAAACCAAATTGAGAACGTTTTAAACCGATTACCGACTCTTGCGCATTGTTGAAGGTATGGTAGAAATTAAGGTTGTATTCATCATTAAATTCCTTTCCTCCTTTAAATTCAGTTCTAAAAAATAAGGTGTCGTTTATTTTGGTATTAATTAAGCTGAAGTTATTGACATCATAGATATTGGATTCTATATTTTCCACTTCTACATAAGTGTTGTAAAGCGGATTTTTATTGTCTATTTCTACCTGAATATTATCGAATATATTGCCATTTGCATTAATCTTAGGGGAATTGAAGGCCAATTTAAAATCCCCTTCGTCTGCTACGATACTTCCTTTAATACTGGTATTACTCCCAAATTCTATCTTCGGAAAAAATACCTCGACTATTTTATTGTAAATTTTAAAATCGAAATCTACATACTGCCCAGGGGTAATTTTTTCCGGCTTGTAATTGGTATAGATACTACCCACCGAATTTTTAATGAGCTTCGGCAATTCCTTTACTAAATAATTTCCTCTTAAAGATCCTGTAATAATATCAGGGGAATTCACGGTAATTATACGCTCTTCCGCTTTAAATTCAGAAGTAACATTAAAATCGTCAAAATAATAACTATCGTTTTGGTTGGTATAGTTTGTCTTGTTAAAACTAACCTCCCCAACCAGGTCATAAATGGAATTACCGGTCATATCGGCCGTAATGTTCCCTTTAAAAACCGATATACTGTCCCTTTCCACAAAGTTCAATCGGTTCAGGTCGATGTGGTTTACCGAAGCCACAAACTTAAATTCGTTGGTATCTCCAGAAAGATCCGCCAATCCCTTAAAAGCGACATCAAAATTTTTGTCCCTGGAAGTTACTGAACCATCAAAAAGTTGATCTTTAAGAATTCCGGAAACATTTAAATTCTTGTATTCGTACCCATTATAATTTACACTGAAAATCTCTCCGATGATTTCCGTATTAAGGGTCTCCTGTTTAAAACTTTGCCCATCTACATTTAAATCGAGACTGGTTTCGCCTAGACTTTCATCCTCTAGAAAAATTCCCATATCAAAATCTTGAAGGGAAAGAAAACCTTTGTAATTGGCATTGTCTATATTGTCTATATTGGTTAAGGTAAGATCGGAAAAACCCTTACCTATATCTGAAATTAAATTAACCTTGGCATATATGGATTGCTCGGTGATACGCATGTCCCCAAAAACAGATAACTGCCCTAATTTGTTAAACGAAGACGGAAGCGCGTTGCCCAAAATACCGGGCAGTAAATTGGTGAGCTGGTAGTAATTGGAAGAAACATTGCGCAGATGTGCGTCGATACTAAAAGGTTTGGCCTTTTCAAAGAGGTTATTGAACACAAAATCACCATCAATAGCGGTGTATTGGGAGTCCATTTTAAG
Source organism: Galbibacter sp. BG1 (assembly GCF_013391805.1). Lineage (GTDB taxonomy): Bacteria > Bacteroidota > Bacteroidia > Flavobacteriales > Flavobacteriaceae > Galbibacter. The sequence continues at coordinate 356,089 of NZ_CP058364.1, forward strand.
GTTATTGGTCTTCAATTCATTTAAAACCCCTTCAAAACTAGAGGAAAGCTCCACCTTTCTTCCCTTTCCAAATTCATTAAAATACAAGTTTATTTCATCTAAGGCCACCGTCGATTCGGTAAAGTTTCCACTTACTTTAACTTTGTTCAAAAAATCCTTAAAATCTTCCACCTCATAATTAAAAACAATATCCCCCTTAATAAGGGATTCTGGCGTTTCTATAGAAAGTGTATCGAGTCGCATTTCGGTTTTGGTGTAAGAAAATTCCGTTTGCAAGCGATTTACAATGACTCCTTTTTTGGTGGTAAAGTCTAATTGATCGATCCCGACATCCACCTTCGGACCAAAAATTTTAAAATAATCGGCCTCTATATGCAATTCTTCCAAACCAACAATTAAAGGTGTTTCCTTGTTTTCATCAATAAGTCTAAACTCACTTTTATTTACTGAAATATGGGAGGAGGTCATTAAAAACGGATTATTGGGATCGCCTTCCCCTTTATCCAGTTTATCCACAAAAACGTTTAAATTGGTATTATCCTCCCCTTTATGGATTTTAAGATTGAGTAACAACTCATCTGCCCGAATCTCTCCAAACTCCAAATCTCCTTTTACCACATTCCGGAGACTCAAGAGCGAAGTGTTTAAACGATTGATGTAAGCCAAGGTGTCTTGCTTGTAGTCTTCAATATAAATGCCTTTTAAACTCACATCGCCAAAAAGTGGTAAGAAATGAACTTCATCTATAAAAATATGAGTATTAAACGTTTCATTTAAATAATTGGTTGCCCTTTTGGCAATAGAGGTTTGAACGAAAGGAAGCGATAGAAAAATACTGGACAATACCAACAATAGTATAAGAACCAAAAGGATTCTAATTAATATTTTTCTGAGTTTTTTGATAGTCTTTATTGTTTTACCTTTGTCTTACAAATTTCAGTCCAAAGATAGCATGAATACCCAAGATGTTTACATACTAGCCATAGAATCTTCTTGCGATGATACTTCGGCCGCTGTACTTCACAACGACAAAGTATTGAGCAATGTTGTGGCCAACCAAAAAATTCATGAAGAATATGGTGGCGTGGTGCCCGAGCTTGCTTCTAGAGCGCATCAACAAAATATTGTCCCGGTAGTACATCAAGCATTAAGCAGGGCAAATATCGACAAAAAACAATTATCTGCCATAGCTTTTACACGCGGACCTGGCTTAATGGGTTCTTTACTTGTGGGTACCTCTTTTGCAAAATCCCTTGCCATAGGCTTAGACATTCCTTTAATAGAGGTAAACCATATGCAGGCTCATATTTTGGCACATTTTATTAAAGAACCCAATACGCCCATTCCTACTTTTCCGTTTTTAGCGATGACCATTAGTGGTGGCCATACCCAGATTGTAAAAGTAAACAGCCATTTCGATATGGAAGTTATTGGGGAGACTATCGATGATGCCGTGGGAGAAGCCTTCGATAAATCAGCTAAAATTTTAGGACTTCCTTACCCTGGAGGCCCACTCGTAGATAAATATGCACAGCAAGGAAACCCTAAAGCCTTCTCATTTCCTAAACCGAAAGTAGACGGACTCAATTTTAGTTTTAGCGGTTTTAAAACAGCTGTACTTTACTTTATTCAGAAAGAAACTGAGGGAAATCCAAATTTCATTGAAGAAAACCTTTATGACATTTGTGCCTCCATCCAACAAGGAATTATCAATATTTTAGTTGATAAACTTAAAAAAGCAACCAAACAAACCGGTATTAAAAAAATAGCCATTGGTGGCGGAGTTTCGGCTAATTCTGGCATACGGCAAACTTTAAAAGATGGAGAAAAACGGTATGGTTGGGAAACTTTTGTTCCCAAATTTGAATATACCACAGATAATGCTGCAATGATTGGGATAGTGGGGTATTATAAATTTTTAAATAATGATTTCACCAACGAAAAGGTTTCTGTTAAAGCTAGGTTTGCTTTGTAAATATGTACAAGTGAAAAAGATTTTTGAAAATTTTATAAAACAATCTATTTAACCCTCCATAATTTTAGTTTCAAAACCATCGATACTTTGGGTGTTTTTGGCCTCCCAATAGGCTTCAATACCATCTTTCCCCTTTTCTTCCGCCCAGGTGATTAGCGTAGAACGCTCTTCTTTATAATCCATAAAAGGAACTCCAAAACCGCATGAAGTTTGCACCAAATCAACCTTCATCTCTATAATTTGTCTTGCGCCGGCATTTTCTTCAAATAATGTGGCGTAGTTTTTAAATTCTTTATCCCTAGTGTGATAAATGGTGGCATTTCCGTATAGCCGTAAAATAAGTGGATTCCCCTCAAAAGCACAGAACATAATGGTCATTCGGTCGTTTTTCAACAAATGGGCTGCGGTTTCATTTCCACTACCGGTTAAATTCAGCCAAACAATTTTGTTTTCATCTATTATGCAAAAAGAATCGGTTCCTTTAGGAGATACATTAATGCGACCTTCAGCAGCAGCCGTACCCACGAAGAAGATTTTTTGATCTTTGATAAAATCCTGTAATTTAGATGTTATCTTTAATAATTTCTTTCCCATATGTTAGAATATTTAATTTTGAATGACAGAACATGTTCAAAAGCCTTTCCTGTTTTTGGATTTATATTAGCGCATCATTTTAGAGTTTGAGTTTCTTATGACTTCTTAACCACTAAAATTATGTAATAATTTCAATCTAATTTATGGAAATAACCTAAACAAAAAAATGAGTGAATAGATTTGTAGCTTTAATAGTACTGTTATCCATTGGAGAGCTCTCTTGCCAAAGCCCTGAAAAGCAAGTTAATCATTTAGAATTAACAGAAGCATACTATAAAACCCTCGATAATTCTAGTTTTACTGAATTAAAAATTCTTTTAAATGACAGTTTAAAAACAATAGATGATGGCTATGTGCAAACCTTTACAAAACCGCAATTGATAGATTGGTTGCAATGGGATGAAGTTTTTAAACCGACTTACAAAATACTTGAAATAAAGCAAAATCAAAATGTTGTTTACACAAAGGTTTCAAAAATTGACAAAAGGATATTGTTTCTTCATAAAAAGCCAATCGTAACTCAAGAAACCATAAAATTCAACAACAATAAGATAACAAGCGTTGACCGCAATTCCATTGTTTTTGATGTTGATACCTTTGTTAAAAACAGAGATAAACTCGTTGATTGGATAGACAAAAATCATCCTGAATTGAATGGATTTATAAACGATCAAACACAGGCCGGAGGAATTAAATATTTAAAAGCCATAGCACTTTACAAAAATAAAAATGATTCAATAAGGCTCTAAGAATATAAAATGAAGAGTTTTATATTTCACTTTTGCTTCAAAACTGGAAAATAAAAAACATTATTTAAGCTTTCGTTTAAGTTTATCTATAATTGCTTTTCTAAGTACAATTTCCTTAACATTTATTTGTCTATCATCCCACCAAAAAAACTTTATATTTATACTTCTTAAGAAATTTATCAGTAAAAAAATATCTATGCAGTTATTTTATGCTCCAGATTTGGACAGCAAAACCAAAGAATTCAGCTTTGATAAAGAAGAAAGTAGGCATATTGGCAAAGTTCTTCGGAAAAAAGAAGGCGATACACTTTACATAACCAATGGTAAAGGGTGGTTGTTTGAAGCTGAAATCATTAACGCTGATATTAAAAATTGCATTGTCTCCATACAGAAGTCGCAACTAAAGCACAAAAAAAACTACAGATTGCACATGGCAGTTGCCCCGACCAAAATGAATGATCGCTTTGAGTGGTTTTTAGAGAAAGCAACAGAGATAGGTATAGACGAAATTACGCCGATAATTTGCGAGCACTCTGAAAGAAAAAAGATAAAACCCGAACGCTACGAAAAAATTTTACAGGCTGCCATGAAACAATCCCTTTCATGCTACCTGCCACAATTAAATGAAGCCATCAATTTAAGTGATTTTATTAATAGAGAGCATGAAGGCCAACTATTCATTGCGCATTGTGAGGATCAAGAAAAATTTAATCTCAAGCGCAAAATAATGGCCGACAATGAGGTTGTTATACTCATTGGCCCCGAAGGTGACTTTTCTTTGGAAGAAATTAATAGTGCCCGGGAAAACGGCTATATACCTGTAAATTTAAGCGATAACCGTCTTCGCACAGAGACTGCTGCCATTGTGGCTTGCCATATTGTGGCTTTAATGAATACTTAATCGCATTCCCAAGTAAAATTGGCTACTTTATAATTCAGGGTCGGTTTGTAATTGTAATGCCACCATTCGGAGGTAATCGCACCAAACCCAAAGGATTCCATTGTTGTTTTTAGTAATTTTCTATTTTCCAACACTTCTTGCGGTAAATCTAAATAAGCATGCCTTGCCTTCCTTCCGAAGAAGTCAAAAGGAGTTCCCATATCGAGTTCTTTTCCCTCTAAAGTGGTTAATGTAATGTCTACTGCCCCTCCTTTATTGTGTATAGACCCTTTAGCGGGATCGGCAACATAGGTAGGGTTTGGAACGATTTTCCACATTTTCTTTTGTACGTCGTGAGGCCGGTAACAATCGAAAAACTTAATTCGGTATCCATCCTTCATGAAAGCGGCATTTGCCTCTAAAAGACCTCTTGCCGTTACCGCCCTTACATAACACTCCCCACAATCGTAAACTTGGGCCTTTAAAAAATTATCCTCTGTGGCATATTTCATTTCATATACAAAATCATCACTGTAATCAGCTAGACGAACAAAAGTAGTATCTTTGATTTCATCTAAAGGAACGACTTCCTTTTTTTTAACTCCAGTGTTTTTAACGGAATCAATCTTTTCTTGAGAAACCAGCGTATCTTTCGACTTTGCAATATTCTCACTTTCCGTTTTTTCTCTTGTTTTGGTTTCTTGTTTACAAGCAATAATAAATATCAGTAGTAATCCGAAAAAAAATCTCATAATCAATAATTTGAATTCAATAAAAATCTTTTAGTTATTTACAAATGCAATTCTTCTTTAAAATTTTAATATTCATTTTTGTTGCTTTGTTTAAGATATTGATGGAAGAAGGCGCAATTGCGAAAGCACCATCTTCATCATCGATGCTTTTTGAAACCGATAGTCCTCCTCTTGTGTTGACAAAGTGAATTTGTGTTTGTGTTTTTAAATCGTAAAAAGCAATTGAACTTGCTGAAATATTTTCATAATCTGCATTGTCTTGATCGGGTTCATAGCCAATTCCACCAAACTCTTCTTTAATCACTTCGCCTTTTAGGGTAATTAAATAAGCGGCATTGGTTCCTTCTGCCATCGCTTTTAATTCTGATTTGGAAGGCTCAAAGGGAATTCTATCTTTGATTAAACTCATCTTTCGCTCTTCATCCAAAAGCACCAAAGAATCTTTTATACATTCTTTAAAGAAGTCAATCATCTTTGCTTCCAAGCTAGTTTTATCACAGTTTGTACAAACGGCATCATTTATAATCCACTTTCCTTCGGTAAAATCCAAAATACCTTTTGAGCCTGAATTGGAGGTATATTTAGCGGAATGACAAGAACTGAAAATAATAATCAAGCACAGAATAATTAGATACTTCATAAGTCTTTATTTCACTTGTTTACCGCCCAAGAATGTTTTTTCAACTTTTAAATTAGGAATTTCATTTTCGGGAACGGTCATGATATCTTTATCCAAAACGATAAAATCGGCCCATTTTCCCGCTTCAATACTTCCTTTTTCTTTCTCCTCAAAATTGGAATAAGCTGCCCAAATAGTCATTCCCTTTAGCGCCTCTTCCCTACTTAAAGCATCTTTTTTCTGAAACCCGCCTTCTGGATATCCTTCCGTATCCTTTCTAGTCACAGCGGCATAAAAGGTTAAAAATGGAGACACTTGTTCTACTGGAAAATCGGTTCCCAGGGCAATAAGCCCAGCTTTATCCAACAAGGTTTTATAGGCGTAAGCCCCTTGTATACGAGCTTCACCAACCCTATCTTCTGCCCAGTACATATCGCTTGTGGCATGGGTTGGCTGAACTGACGGAATTATATTGTTAGAGAAATAATCGAAATCTTTTATATCTACAATCTGCGCATGTTCTACTTTCCATCGCTTATCTGTTTTCCCATTCAGTACTTTTTCATAAGCCTTCAATACCACCACATTTGCAGAATCGCCAATTGCGTGTGTGTTTAATTGATAATCGGTTGCGGCAAGTCTTTCAGCCAGCTCGTGTATTTTGTCTACCGGCGTTACCATAGCACCATAATGGTTATGCTTATCAGAATATGGTTGTTTTAGAACAGCACCACGGGAACCCAGCGCTCCATCGGCATATGCCTTTACAGAGCGCACATCCAACTTATCAGTTTTTAAAACACCTCGATCTAAGAAATAATCTACATCTGCAGGGTTATTACTCACCATCGCATAAATCCTCATATCTAGCGCACCCATTCTTTGAAGGCTATCTATCAATAAAATTGTTTCCTTGTTTAGACCAGCATCGTTTACGGTAGTCAATCCATAATCGAAACATATCTTTTGGGCATCCTGCATGGCTTCCGTAGCCACTTCTGTTGTTATTTCAGGAAATACTTTATCTACCAGCCCCATAGGGTTGTCTATTAAAACTCCGGTGATCACTCCATCAACTTTTACTATTTCACCTCCGTCTACTTCGGTTTCACCATCAATTTTTGCCAAATCCAATGCTTTTTGATTAACCAAATAGGCATGACCATCGATTCTTGTAAGCACCACAGGTGTATCTGGATAAAGGGAGTCCAATTCCTTTTTGGTTGGAAATTCTTTTTCTTCCCAATCGTTTTGGTCCCATCCTCTTCCAATTATAAAATCGGTATTATTTTCTTGTTGAAAATCCCGAACTCTTTTCAAAACTTCCTCATAGCTTTTTGTGCCTACCAAATCTACGTTTTGTTCCTGTAAACCTAAACCATAAAAATGGCAATGTGCATCGATAAACCCAGGGTAAACCGATTTCCCTTCTAAATCTAAAGTCGTTTTAGCTTCATATCTCTCGGTTATCTCTTCTGAAGTTCCCACAGCAATAAATTTTTCATCCTTTATTACAAATGCCGAAGCCTTAGACATCGATGAGTCTACTGTATAAACATTTGCATTTGTAATAATTAAATCTGCCTGTTCTTTTTGCTGACAGGAAAACAATCCTGCAATTATTCCTAGTAAAATTAGATTTCTCATGTAATTGTTAATTAGTTATTATATTTTCTGCTTTATAAAAAACCTGTTGCAAGGAAGGTCTTATATTTAAGCTATATAAATTTCTGTGTTCTCTTGTTGGATATACCCTATTCGATAAAAATATAAACAATAAATCATTTTCTGGGTCTGCCCATACATAAGTTCCCGTAAAACCAGCATGGCCAAAACTTTTTGCACTCACTTCTGGAGCTGGGGAAGCATGAGCAATATCCAATTCTGAATTATTAAGCAGAGGTTTGTCAAACCCAAGTCCACGTTTATTCCCATTTTCTGGATATTGAACCCTGGTAAATTCTATTAAAGTTGCTTCAGAAATATACTTTTTCCCTCCATAAACACCCATGTTCTGATACATTTTAATGAGTTTGGCCAGGTCATTGGCTGTTCCGAAAAGACCAGCATTTCCAGAAACACCGCCTAGTAAACTGGCGTTTTCGTCATGAACCCAACCTTTAATATAGGCTTTTCGATACACAGAATCTAGTTCTGTAGGCACTATTAAACTATCTGGATATTTTCCGGATGGATTAAACATTAGAGTATTGGCACCAAGAGGTTTATAGATGCTATCACGCACATAATTTTCATAAGGTACTCCTGTTAACTGTTTTATTAGTTCCGGGGAAATAAGAAAGCTCAATCCAGAATATTTATATTTCTTTTCTGCCGAAACTTCGGTTCTATTAATTATTCTATAAACTTTTTTGATAAAATTTTTATTGAGATATAGTCCGTCATAAATTTCTAAGGAGAACTTTTTACTGGGTTCCTTGCGCACATATCTTCTTTTAAATTCACCTTCCTTCATAATTTCTTGAAGAAAAATATAATACGGCTCCAATCCAGCTTGGTGTGCCAAAATTTCCCGTAAGGTAAGATCTTTTTTGTTCCTTTTATGCTTCCAAGGTTTCCAATAATTGCTGAAAGGTGTGTCTAAATCCAATTTTCCATTATCCACCATTTGCATCAAAACTGGTAAAGGGCCTGTGATTTTTGTAACTGAAGCCAAGTCGTAAAGATCATTGTTATCAACTTGCACTATACTATCGAAAGTATGGAATCCAAAAGATTTATGATAAATTACAGTTCCACTTTTAGCCACCAGCAATTGTGCTCCGGGAAATGCCTTTTCTTCAATCCCTTTCGTCATAATGGAATCGACCTTATTATTTATATAAACACTATCCAAACCAACATCGCTCGCGAGGCCATAACCCAACCTTATCCTATTAACCATAATAATACCATCATCCTTCTTATAGCGTGTCCCGATATCCGCTTTGAGCACTCCGGTTGATTCCCCACCTCCAAAAATCAATGACGCCGCCTTAACCTGAGTACTTTTTTTAAAATCAGAAAATTGAATCAGTGCATCGGCATTAAAGAGAAAATTATTCTGTTGAAAGTTATCAAACTGCACAAAGGAGACCCCAATAGTTTTTACTTGAGGCAATAGTTTGGTGATTTTATAAAGTAATTTCCAATCTATATTGGTGTATGAAATGGAAAAAATAACAATGTTGTATCCCGCTAAAACAGAAACGACTTTTTCTTGTTTTAAATTTTCAATATTATCTACGGAAGTGTATTTGTTAAGAGTCTCAACGAAAGGTTCAATACCTAGATTATCTTCTTTGTTCAACTGAACGTGTGCTATCCTGTTGTCTACCAAGTTTTGAATAGGAAATAGATTTTCAGAATTTTTTAAAACTATAGAACTACTAGCTGAAGACTGAGAAAATACAAATGAAGATAGTAGTATAAGAAAGATATTGGGTAAAATACGCATTGACCTAAATTAAGCCTGCAATTTAGTAAAATGAAACCAAATATAACACATATTTCCCCTCTAGCGACTTGGGCACCCGTGACTTTCGGGAAGGGGCAAAAAAAATCCCGACGTTCCATCCGGAAGTCGGGATCTTAAAGAAGGCGGCGACCTACTCTCCCACAAGGATGTAGTACCATCGGCGCTGGCGGGCTTAACTGCTCTGTTCGGAATGGGAAGAGGTGAGCCCCGTCGCTATAACCACCTTAAATCTTAAAGCCTCCCCCGGCCCCTCCAAAGGAGGCGGGCGGGATAATGTTCCCCTTGTCCCTCCCCTTGGGGGGAGGTCAGGTGGGGCCTTTAATAAGTTAACATATGGAGATAAAAAAATACTGGAAAAGTACCTATTTGAAAAAAACGTACAGAATTTAAAAGAGTTTGCGCCCCCTTGCCCTTTGCAAAGGCAAGGGGACTGTTGTACATAAGCTTACGGGTTATTAGTACTACTCGGCTGTGACATTACTGCCTTTACACCTGTAGCCTATCAACGTGGTCGTCTCCCACGGCCCTTTAAAGAAATCTCATCTTGTGGCGGGTTTCGCGCTTATATGCTTTCAGCGCTTATCCCTTCCCAACATAGCTACGCTGCCATGCCCCTGGCGGGACAACAGCTACACCAGCGGTTGGTCCAACTCGGTCCTCTCGTACTAGAGTCAGATCCACTCAAATTTCTAACGCCCACTGTAGATAGAGACCGAACTGTCTCACGACGTTCTGAACCCAGCTCGCGTGCCACTTTAATGGGCGAACAGCCCAACCCTTGGGACCTTCTCCAGCCCCAGGATGTGACGAGCCGACATCGAGGTGCCAAACCCCCCGTCGATGTGAGCTCTTGGGGGAGATCAGCCTGTTATCCCCGGCGTACCTTTTATCCTTTGAGCGATGGCCCTTCCATGCGGAACCACCGGATCACTATGCTCTACTTTCGTACCTGATCGACTTGTAGGTCTCTCAGTCAAGCTCCCTTGTGCCATTGCACTCTACGCACGGTTACCAAGCGTGCTGAGGGAACCTTTAGAAGCCTCCGTTACTCTTTTGGAGGCGACCACCCCAGTCAAACTACCCACCACGCACTGTCCTTCTAAAAAGAAGTTAGGCTCCGAATAAGTAAAGGGTGGTATTTCAACAATGACTCACACATACCTGGCGATACATGATCAAAGTCTCCCACCTATCCTACACATCACTTATCCAAAGTCAATACGAAGCTATAGTAAAGGTGCACGGGGTCTTTTCGTCCCACAGCGGGTAATCGGCATCTTCACCGATACTACAATTTCACCGAGCTCATGGCCGAGACAGTGTCCAGATCGTTACACCATTCGTGCAGGTCGGAACTTACCCGACAAGGAATTTCGCTACCTTAGGACCGTTATAGTTACGGCCGCCGTTTACTGGGGCTTCAGTTCAATGCTTCCCCCGATTGCTCGGGGTAACATCTCCCCTTAACCTTCCAGCACCGGGCAGGTGTCAGGCCCTATACATCATCTTTCGATTTAGCAGAGCCCTGTGTTTTTGATAAACAGTCGCCTGGACCTTTTCACTGCGGCCCCGACGTTTGACCGTCGGGGCGACCTTTCTCCCGAAGTTACAGGTCTATTTTGCCTAGTTCCTTAGCCATGAATCTCTCGAGCGCCTTAGAATACTCATCCCAACCACCTGTGTCGGTTTGCGGTACAGGCTGCACATATCGCTTTTCTTGGAAGTCGGTCCGCTGGATTATCACCGCAGCCGTAGCCTTAGTGTACTATCGGGGTGTTGCCACTCCCTTCAACGTGCTATTCCGTCAGCACGCACCAACTTTCCGCCTCCGTCACTTTTATCTATGTGCAGGTACAGGAATATTAACCTGTTGTCCATCCACTGCCCCCTTCGGGTTCGCGTTAGGCCCTGACTAACCCTCAGCTGATTAGCATAGCTGAGGAAACCTTGGTTTTTCGGCGTGCGGGTTTCTCGCCCGCATTATCGTTACTTATGCCTACATTTTCTTTTCCAAACGGTCCAGCAGACCTCACAGTCCACCTTCTGCCCAGTTTGGAATGCTCCCCTACCACTCGTATTTACATACAAATCCATCGCTTCGGTGGTATACTTATGCCCGATTATTATCCATGCTCGATCGCTCGACTAGTGAGCTGTTACGCACTCTTTAAATGAATGGCTGCTTCCAAGCCAACATCCTAGCTGTCTAAGCAATCAAACCGCGTTTTTTCAACTTAGTATACACTTGGGGACCTTAGCGGATGGTCCGGGTTCTTTCCCTCTCGGACATGGACCTTAGCACCCATGCCCTCACTGCTGAAAAACATTTTATAGCATTCGGAGTTTGTCAGGAATTGGTAGGCGG